>NZ_CBFHNM010000003.1:0-370261 GCF_965657255.1 Nonlabens sp. | reverse complement strand
GTTTTCCCAAACAAAGGCACTATATTTACGAAGCATTGCTGTAATAGTTGACCTAGCCTGAACACCATATTTAAAATGAGCATGCAACCTATCGAGTTGTCCTGATTCGATTTCTTCTACTACTTGAAGCTTAAAAGAAAGCGAGTAGTACTTTTGGGTACGTTTTATATAACTAATGTTTGTAGGTGTTTCCATTACACTTAGATTTTAGTGTATCGCTGTTTTAGGACATGACAATTTTAAGAGCAAAAAACCCCAAGCTTTCGCTTGGGGTTTTTGTTGTTTAAAAAGCTATTTAATTAGTCTACAAATCTATCATCTGTTTCCATTATAGTACCACAATTATCACAAGTTCTTAATTCTTCACTGGCATAGTATTCTTTAAACCTCGGTAAAAAGTCTTTTTCTATATTATCCAGTTTAAAGTAGGTTTCATGCAGTTTGTTATTGCAATTGTCACAAAACCAAAGCAAACCGTCTACATCATCTTTACTAGTTCGTTTTCTTTCAATTACTAAACCTATGGAGTTTTCATGACGTGCAGGAGAATGTGGTACTTTTCCAGGATGTAAATACATATCTCCTGGACCTAATTTCATGGTACGTTTCTTACCTTCTTCTTGAATATGTACCTCAATGGTTCCTTCAAGCTGGTAAAAAAGCTCTTCGGTTTCATTGTAATGATAGTCCTTGCGAGCGTTAGGTCCAGCAACGACCATGACTATATAATCACCGGCATCTTTGTACAAGTTTTTATTACCAACAGGTGGCTTTAAAAGTTCTCGATTATCCTCGATCCATTTATTTAAATTAAAAGGTGCTTGAATAGGCATTTTAGAAAGTTTTAGAATTTTAAAGGTAAGAAATCGCAGCAAGTTTTATTTAATCAAAGATCAGAAATAAAAATCCTTACCAACTGCGCTCGAACAGAAATCTGTCCTTTTAAGCTAGTGATGCTTTAATGTTTGCCATCAACTCTTTTCCTCCTTGCGAGAGGACTTTTTGAGATTGCGCTTTCGCGAAAGCGAGACAATCATCCATCTCTACATTATCATACCAAGACATCGTATCTTTTACATCAATGCGCTGTTTACCGTCTAAACTCATGAGAGTTCCTGTAAATGTCAGCTGGTCATTCTTAACCATCGCAATGGCACCTATCGGTGCTGTACAGCCGCCTTCAAGATCTCTTAAAAATATACGTTCCATATCTACACAAACTGCGGTTTGCTGATGGTTCAATGCAGCAACAGCATCTAACACTTTTTCATTAGTTTGCATCGCAGCAATCATCATGGCACCTTGTGCTGGCGCAGGAATAAAACTATCTAGATCTGTATGTTCAAAGCCATAATTGGCTTTTAGTTTTGCTAATAGACCGATGCGATCAAGTCCCGCTTTTGCAAAAATAGCGGCATGCCAATCTTTATTAGTATGTAATTTTGATAAACGTGTATTTACATTACCTCTCAAATCCACCACGTGATGATGACTATACATGTTTAACCATTGAGATTTACGTCGCAAACTACCAGTCGCAATCGTCGTTTCTTCATCTGGATTGAAACTATTTTTATAAACTAAGATATCTTTTGAAGATGCTCGTTCCATCACGGCAGCTTGCACCATTCCTTTAGGTAATTGTGTAGGCACGTCCTTAAGACTATGTACTGCAATATCTATTTCTCCTTTTACGAGCGCAACATCTAGGGTTTTAGTAAAAATACCTGTAATTCCCATTTCATAAAGTGGCTCAGTAAGATTTAGGTCTCCTTGAGATTTTACTGGAAACAATTCGGCCTTATGTCCTAATGCTTCTAATTGAGATTGTACTGTCTTTGCTTGCCACATGGCTAGCTCGCTATCTCTGGTTCCTATTTTTATTACTTTGGACATTTTACTAATTCATATTTAATGATGGAAAGATGTTAAACCAAAATTTAAGAACTTACTTGTTCCAGCTTAAAAACCTTATTTAAAAGCTCAATAGCTTCTTCTGTGCTCTCTTCTTCGTCTCTTAGATGGTTTGCAAAATGACCGGCTATCTTTTGAATAATCTTATCTGCAATAAGGTCCGCTTGCTCTTGATTGAAGTCAGTTATTTTTGTTCTATTCCCCTTTATCTCAGAGTCTTTAAGAGCAGATAGTTTAGTTTTTAAGGCATTCATAGTAGGCGCAAAACGACGCGACTCTTGCCATAATTTAAACTCGTTATGAATATCTGATATAATCACCTCGGCTTGTGGTATAAAATGACCTCTATTTTCTAGAGTGCGATTGGTCATTTTAGAAAGTTCATCGAGGTGAATCAATTTTACATTGCTAAGCTCAGTAACGTTTTCATTTACATTTTTAGGAATAGAAAGATCCAGAATTAATAAAGGCCTACTGGTACAAATTAAGTCCTTTGAAACTGTAGGGTTTTGCGCACCTGTTGCCACAATTAGAATATCACTTTGTGCAATTTGCTCTTCTAATTGGGCATAATCTTTAACCACTAGATCAAACTTTCCTGCAATACGCTCTGCTTTATCTTTTGTTCTATTGATTAAAGTAATTTCTTTATTTTGTGTATGCTTAATGAGATTTTCACAAGTATTACGACCTATTTTACCAGTTCCAAACAGCGTAATGTTCTGGCTCGAATTCTTCTCAAAATTTTCTAGAATATATTGAACACTTGCAAAACTTACAGATGTAGCACCGCTGCTCAAATCAGTTTCAGTCTTGATACGTTTACTAGCTTGTATCACAGAGTTCATTAATCGCTCCATATAAGGATTGATCAATTTATGCGTCTTTGATTTCTTAAAGGCCATTTTTAACTGACCGATGATTTCAAAATCTCCTAAAATCTGACTATCTAATCCTGTTCCTACTGTAAAAAGATGCTCGTTTGCAGCTTCATTTTTATGAACGTAAGCGATTTTTTCAAATTCTTCTACCGTTCCGTGAGAATGCTCGCACAATAACTTAATTAGTTGATAGGGATGCTTTGCAAAGCCATACAACTCTGTACGGTTACAAGTAGAAATAACAGCTAGTGAAGGGATTCCTTCAGCTTTAGCTTGCGTCAACACATTCTCAATAGCATCTGCACTAAGCGAAAAAGCACCGCGCATAATAGCATCTGCCTTGCGGTAACTTATTCCTATTGCATAAAATGAATGATGTTTTGCTGCTGCCGCGGCCATATTTTACTTTCTGTCGTAGTCGGCAAAATTAAGTGAGGTTTGCGATATAAAACAACGCTAAAGGTTCCTTTTTCGTCGCTATGAGTTATCTTTGCCGTATCAAACTGTTTAATAGTCTATTGGTGGTGTTTACCTCACTTTCTCGAAAGCATAAACTAGCCTATTTAGAGTCATTTTAAATAACATAAATAATGGAAAACATCGCTAAAGGTGCTGCTGAAATCACAATCATAGAAAACGGATTTCATATTATAAGATTAAAAAACGAAACTTCAGAAAAGGCTTCATTTTCTCATCATGTGGACAGTAGCTTTTTGCAATTTCATTATTGTCTTAAAGGTAACTTGCAGTTGGGTTTTAATGAAGGCAGCTACAAACTGGATTTAAAGGAGCAAAACTCTTATCTTTTATATAATCCATCTAGAGATTTACCAATGGATTTAAATATTGATGGACACACTTGGTTTATTTCTGTACTTATTTCTATAAACAAATTCCACTCTCTTTTTTCTCCAGATGCGCAACATGTAAGTTTCTTGAGTCCAGAGAACAAGGACAAAAAATATTACGTAGACGGAAAAATATCTCCATCGATGGCTGTAGCATTGCATCAATTAATGAACTACAATCTTAACGATACTATTAAGCAGCTTTATTTTAAAGGTAAATCCTATGAACTATTATCTCTTTATTTTAATAGAGAAGAAGACGCTAATCTAGAGGCGTGCCCATTTCTAGCAGATGAAGAAAACATGCGTAAAATCAAGCGCGCCAAAGAAATTGTTATCGATCGCATGACTGATTTACCATCACTACCAGAGTTATCAATGGAAATAGGCTTATCTCTAAAGAAATTAAAAGAAGGTTTTAAAGAAGTTTATGGCGATACAGTTTATGGATTTGCTTTAGATCACAAAATGGATTATGCTAGGCAATTGCTAGATAGCGGTCAACATAATGTAAATGAAGTAGGGTTAAAAGTAGGATATAGCACAGGAAGCCATTTTATAAGCGCTTTTAAAAAGAAGTACGGCACCACGCCTAAAAAATATATTACAAAATAGAAAAATCACTTATATAAAGAACATAAAAAAAAACCGCCTGTAAGCAAAGATGCTCCACAGACGGTTTCCAACCAACCAAATCTTTACTGGTACTAACCAGTTATATTTTTATTTTTCAATGCTCTTTTAAAGTCCAGCAATCTATTCTTTGAACTATTAACGCTCTGAGAAGTTTTTAATTGCATAAATCCACGACCTTTAAATCGGTAAGAAGTTCCGCTGTCTAAATGATACAATTCTATAGTTCTATCATCGAGAATGTAAAGATCGAAAAAATCATTCCCTATAAAATCATAACCCAACGTTAATTGCTTGTTAATACTTCCAGGCGCCTGATCTTGTACTTGATACACTCCTACAAAATCCCAGAATATACTTTCTTCATTTAGTCCGTTTCTATCCTTAGAACTTTCAAAAATATCTTGATTATTTCCTGGAAAGAATCTCAAATAATTTTCTTGATCAAATCCATTCATAGCACCAACATTGGAAGTGTATATTTTCTCCCAAGCTCTATATTCTTGCAAGAAATATTGAATATTGTCAAAAAACAATTGATCATAATTAAAATTATCACGATTATAACCATCTAAAAAATAGCGTGTATTATTAAAAAGATCTCTTAATTCTAGTCTATTAAAGGTTCTTACAATCACCTCAAACTCGTGGAGTCCATCAATGTCATGATGTATTAAAAGATTGTCTTGAACGGCATCATATGATCCTATATCAATTCCTAATCCTGCACCTGCACTTCCTACACCTACAAGGTTATTATTTGCATACAGTGTTCCAAAATCAAAACTTAAAGTAAACGCTCGAGTCATGAATGGCACATCTGGATTCCCTTGTGTGCTATTCAAATCTACGTACCATAGTTCGTTAGAAGCAAGTACCTCATTCAGTGTAGGTCCGGCATAGCCATCACCTATCACAATTTCTGTATCACAGCTCGTTAAAGTTAAAGCGAGAAGTGCAGATCCTAGAAAAGTAGTTATTGCTCTCATAATTGTAGTATTTAAAAGTTATTACTAGAATTACGAAAATGATGCCAAAATCGCATCTTAATGATTTACAAATATTTACTATTAAGCTTTCGCGAAAGCGAGATCAATATAATCTTGAAAAGAAATATTATAAATAAAGAAAAGACACTTAAAACTACTTAAAGCAGAAGTAGAATCTTAAGGTTGTTGTAACCCTTCTTCTATGTCCTGATCCACACGGTCATCACCACGCAGTCTTCTATCTACTCGATCTGCTTCTTCAAGGATTTTGGGCAATAGAATAGGCGCTAATGGTTCTATGTGTTCAAAAACCATACTGTTCTCTTTAGTTTCTGTAGTAATAATATCAAACTCACCGCTGGCAGAATTGATAAACATTAATATCACACTAACTAAAAAAGCCATTTTAACCAATCCGAAAGCTGCACCTGCAAGCTTGTTTATAAAACTAAGTTGAACTGTTTTAACAACTTTGGTAATCACCTTACCCACATAAGTAATAACAAAAATAATTACTAGAAAGGTGACAATGAAACTTGCTATGGTAATATAAACATCATCCCATTGTACTTGTTCTCGCAACCAGTCACCAGCAAAATTAGAAAAGTAAATAGCTCCATAAATAGCTGCAATTAAAGCAATCAAAGAAGTAAGCTCTACAAAAAAGCCATTCAAATAACCTTTGTAAAGACCTATTAATAAAACAATACAGATAATGATGTCTAACCAGTTCATCGGGCTAAGTTAGGTAAAAGATAGAATTTGAACTTGAATTTGAAAGCAAATGTCAGTTCGAGCGCAGTCGAGAACGTTTTCAAAATATAATACGAAAACATAGCCTGTAATTTTCTCAAAAAAAATAATAGATACCGGACAGATTTGAAATACCAACTATCTGTTTTGGAATGGTCTAAATCAAATCTTGATTCTTTGATAAAACTAATTTCTAGCTTCTTTTCTTAGAAATAAACCAAACAAGCCAAGACAAATACTTGGCAAGTTGGTTTTAAAATTTGAGTTGAAATTAAATCCTCCTCAACCAGGTTGCCATACTCACACGAGATTCTAGATAGTTCTTTAAATCTTTTATGGCAACTCGCTCTTGATTCATTGTATCGCGATCTCTTACTGTTACTGCATGATCTTCTTTTGTGTCATGATCAATGGTTACACAGTAAGGTGTACCGTTTAAATCATGACGCGCATAGCGCTTACCTATAGAATCTTTCTCTTCATAAGCCACATTCATAGACCATTTTAATTCGTCTACGATTTCGTTTGCTATTTCTGGAAGTCCATCTTTTTTCAATAATGGTAAAATTGCAGCTTTAACTGGTGCAAGAACCGCAGGTAATTTAAGAACCGTACGCTCGCCGCCACCTTCTAATTGCTCGTCAACTAATGAATTAGAAAATACCGCTAGAAACATTCTATCTAAACCTATAGAAGTTTCTAATACATAAGGAACATAATTTTTGTTATCCTCATGATCAAAGAATTGTAGCTTTTTACCACTGTGTTCTTCGTGTGCTTTCAAGTCAAAATCTGTACGAGAGTGAATACCTTCTAATTCTTTAAAGCCAAACGGGAAGTCAAATTCAATATCTGTAGCAGCATTTGCATAATGCGCCATCTTTTCGTGATCGTGAAAACGATAGTTCTCATCTCCCATTCCCAAAGATCTGTGCCACGCCATGCGCTTTTCTTTCCAGATTTCAAACCACTCTAGTTCAGTTCCTGGCTTAACAAAATATTGCATTTCCATTTGTTCAAACTCACGTTGTCTAAAAATGAATTGTCTAGCAACAATCTCATTTCTAAAAGCTTTACCAGTCTGTGCGATACCAAAAGGAATCTTCATACGACCAGATTTCTGAACGTTTAAAAAGTTTACAAAAATACCTTGAGCAGTCTCTGGTCTCAAGAATAAATCTGTAGCAGTATCTGCGCTGGCACCTATTTTAGTGCCGAACATGAGATTGAACTGACGTACATCCGTCCAGTTTTTAGAACCTGTATCAGGATCGGCTATTTCTAGTTCTTCTATCAGCGCTTTTACGCCATCTAGATCTTCTTTTTGAAGCAATTCGGCTAGTCTTGCAGTAGGCTCGGTAGCCTTTTTCATGTAACCCATCACACGCGGATTGGTCTCTGCATACATTTTTGCGTCAAAATCTTCTCCAAAGCGTTTTGCAGCTTTTGCTATTTCTTTATTGGCTTTTTGAAGGTGTTTTTCACAATAATCTTCTACAAGTACATCAGCTCTATAGCGCTTTTTAGAATCTTTATTATCAATCAAAGGATCATTAAAGGCATCTACGTGACCAGAAGCTTTCCATACCGTAGGATGCATAAAGATTGCCGTATCTATTCCTACTATATCTTGATTAAGTCGCGTCATCGCTTGCCACCAGTATTCTCTAATGTTTTTCTTTAGCTCCACACCATTCTGTCCATAATCATAAACAGCACTTAAACCGTCATAGATTTCACTAGATTGAAACACATATCCGTACTCTTTTGCATGTGAGAGCACCTTCTTAAACTGATCTTGATCGTTGTTCTTTGCCATAGCTGCAAATGTAAAAAAATGTGAATTATAAAAGAGATGATTTTGTGTATTTCGCTTTCGCGAAAGCGAGATTATTAAAAGTCTCTCTATTTCATAAAAACAACAATATCTTGATACTCTAACTTGTCACCGGTATATTTTTTATCCTTCCAAAAACCATGGATAATTTTAGTTTCTTTAAATCCAGCGTTTGCAATCATTTTTAATAGAAAGGATTCTTCTATAGCAATATTTCCAGCAGTTACATCTTCATGCATAAGTCTATAATTATCGCGCTTTACTGGAAAACTAAAACTATCTCTTGTAGAGATATATTCTTCATTTTGAGCATTATAAATGAAAAATGTAGATAGATTAATTGCTCCTACTTTTGAAACGCGGTATATTTCATGAAGGTAATTCTGAATCTCTTTTACAGACATGTGTGTAAAAACAGAGAATGAAAAACATACATCAAATTGATTATCACGATAAGGAAACTTAAAAGCAGCCGCATCATCACCCTTATTTTTATATAAATCGTTAAAAAGATCTACATGTGTAAATTCAAAATTGGGATAATCGCTGGCAATTCCTTTTTTACACCAGTTAATACCTTTTTCTACCGGATCAAAGCCTTTATAAGATCCTTCACTACTCAAATGATCGGTCAAAGCAATAGCAGTTCTTCCTACTCCACATCCTATATCCAGCACACAATGATCTGTAGCTACATGTGTATATGTTTTTAAAAGAGATAATTGATGCGCTGCTTCTTCTATGAATTTTCTAGCTCCTGCTGTTCCACCGGTAAAAACAGCACCTCTAGGAGGAACATATTTATGACGTTTGCCGATTAGTTTTTCAAAAGTATCTAAAGGCCAAAAGAATAACTTACGCAAAAAATACCTGCGGTCAGGCGAGAGACTGTACCAAAAATTTCTAATTGATTTTTTATTTTTTATAGTACCTAAATTCATATGAACAATAGTAATATTTTTATGAATGAAGTCCTAACTAGAGTTATTACCAAAAAATGGCTGTCTAAAAAATATAGACAGCCATTTAAATTATTACCGTTAGAAAGGATTTACCTTAAAGTAATCTCGCTACTACTTACACGTATAGGACCATTGTAAAGATTAATCCTGTAACGTCCTTTAGTAATATTATCTTCATTTGCGCCTACAACCTCACAAAGGTCTAACTCTTTACCTTGATAATTAAATTGGATCACCTTAGAATAGGTCAATTTCTGTCCATCAAATTCTTTGGTTGTATTTTCTCCTAAAACATTGTTTTCTGGATTAATTACCTGAAGATAAAATGAAGTCACACCAGTGGTTGCTAATGGGTTTTCTGGTAGGGTAAAACACACTTTTATATCGTCTACACGTCTCGCTCTATCATTTTCTATTTGCTTACCAGAATTTCTAACAATAACGCCTACAGGTGTAAAATTAGTTGGGATTAATGCTGCTGCTCTAGACATACTAGAATTGAGGTTTGCTATGGTCGAAGATTGATCTTGACCTTTTAATATCTCTTTATTTAAAGCAGCAATCGTACTGTCATTAACGACAGCAAGGTTTTGATTAATAACTTCTAATGTATTGATACGATCTTGAAGTAAGTCACGGTCTTTTTTGATATTGTTTAATTCCATGCGCAATCTAGTAAGTACTCTTACGTCCGACTCTAACTTACCAACACTATCCACTAGTCTAATAATACGGTTTTTTGCGTCTGTTAAGTCCGCACTAAGAGCGCTTCCTTTGTCAATTTCTAGAGTATATTCTTCAGATATATTTTTAAGTTCCTGCTCAATCTGGGCCTTTTCATCATTTAATTGGGTTTTTATGCCTTCATTTTCTTGATAAGTGCTGTAAGACCATACGGATAATCCTACGATAGAAATAATTAAAATCGCAAGTAAAACCTTGAGAATACGGTTGTCTTTTTGCTGTGCCATTTGATGTTGTTTATATTTATAACGTAATTATCCTAAAAATAATTTGTTCTGACGTGGTTTTCTGATTTTATTAACTTGTTCTTTCCTGTGGTATGCATGGGATGTGATCGCAGTTTAAGCGCTGGAGAGCAGGTCATTTGCACCAGTTGCAGAAGTGAAATCCCTATCGCATTAAATCATCTCGATAAAGACAACAAAGTGAAAGACCTCTTTTTTGCACGAGTGGATATTGAAACCGCAACTAGCCTCTTGTACTATGAAAAAATAGGCGTTGTACAGCAACTAATACATCAATTAAAATATCGTGGCCATGAAGAGGTAAGTTCATTTTTAGGCAGATGGATCGCTACAGAACTGCAAAATGATCCTGATTTTCAAGATATAGATCTAATTATTCCTGTTCCCGTGCATCCTAAAAGACGCGCAAAAAGAGGTTATAATCAGGTAGATGGTTTTGGCAGAGAACTCGCTACTGTTTTAGATGCACGCTTTCGCGAAAGCGTACTCATTAAAAGTCGGAACACGATCAATCAAGCTCGATTAGGACAAGTAAAACGTAGTGATGAAACCCAATCACCTTATGATCTAATGGAAAAAATTGAAGCAGGAACACATGTTTTACTAGTTGATGATGTCATCACTACAGGAACAACTCTTGCTCTTTGTGCTAGAGAATTACATAAAAATCCGAATATTAAAATTTCTATAGCTACCATGGCAATATCAGTTTAACCTAAAGTTGACGCTCTACTATTAAATTTCTTCTATTTTTGTTTAAATCATCAAAAAGATATCATGAATAATATACTCGTTTCTACAGAAAATAAAATAACAACTATCACAATAAATAGGCCTAACAAACTCAATGCACTAAATAAAGAGACCATTGAAGAGTTGAGTCAAGCTATTTCTACTGCCGAAGAAGATGCGAATACACGAGTGATTATACTAACTGGTAGTGGTGAAAAAGCTTTTGTGGCTGGTGCAGATATTTCAGAATTTGCAGACTTTTCTCCAGAAGAAGGAAAAAGGCTAGCTGGAAAAGGACAAGAAACGCTTTTTGATGCGGTTGAAAATTGTTCTACACCAGTTATTGCTGCAGTGAATGGCTTTGCATTAGGTGGCGGCCTTGAACTTGCTATGGCAGCACATTTTAGAGTAGTTAGTGATAACGCTAGGTTAGGGCTGCCAGAAGTTTCTTTAGGTGTGATACCTGGTTATGGTGGTACGCAAAGGTTACCACAACTTGTAGGTAAAGGTCGTGCCATGGAAATGATCATGACTGCTGGCATGATTGATGCCGCGACTGCACTTTCTTATGGATTAGCAAATCATGTCGTGGCAGCAGACGAATTGATGGCTACTTGTGAAAAAATAGCGTCTAAAATAATTAGAAATAGCCCGATGGCTATAAGCGCAGCCATAGATGCTGTAAATGCTGGCTTTGTAGACGGAACTGATGGCTATCAAGTAGAAATTGATAACTTTGGTTCTTGTTTTGGTACTGAAGAATTTGTGGAAGGAACTACTGCCTTTTTAGAGAAGCGTAAGGCCGAGTTTTAGAAATTTAAAAATCTTTATCATATATAATAAAGGGCGGAATTTTTTCCGCCTCTTTTTTTGTATTAAATTCAATTAATAAGCTGATATTTAAGCTTTATCAATTTCATGAAGTTAATTTTATTTCAGTTTTTGCCATTACTTTTTTCTCCTGTATTTCTTTTCTTAGTAATAGCTTACTATCAAGATTATAAGCGAAGTAAAAAAAATATAGGTACAGGCTTGAAATTTATAGTGTGGTTTGTAGTATTCATGGTAATGTATTTTGGCACAGCTAAAGTTTTGAACATCAATATTATTACCTCCATCTTAGCTTTCGGTGTCTTTATTCCCATGATATTGATTCTAAAGAGTATCCTGGTAAAAAATAGTTAAAGATAATTTCAACAACATAAAGGGCGGAATTAATTCCGCCCCTTATGATTGCTTAAAATCCATGATACAAATTTATTATCTTTAAATGATGTCTCGCAATAATATTCATGCCTATTATCATATAGTGTTTTCTACAAAACAAAGAGAACCTATGATAACTACCCAAATGCAAAGTTCTTTATACAAGATGCTATGGAACAAGTGTATAGAAATAGGCTGCGATCCAATTATGATTAATGGAATGGAAGATCATGTTCATATTCTTATGCATGCAAATCCGCTGGTTTCTATATCTAAAACATTAAAAGATATCAAAGGTTCTAGTTCCAGATGGATGAATGATAACTATGAGTTTCTGGAAAGCTTTACTTGGCAACGAGGTTACGGATTGTTCACGGTTAGTCCTGAAGAAGTTCCTAAAATTGCGAGTTATATTCAAAATCAAAAATCACATCACGCAAATAAATCGGTTATTGATGACTTTGAAATTTGATGGACCTTTAATTTTCAAATGGTTAAAATGATCAAAGATCATATCATCATCATAAGTGGCGGAATTAATTCCGCCACTTATGATGTTTTAACAAATCAACCTCTAAACAAAAAGAAGTCGTCTTTCATGTCTTCAATCTTTTCGTCTTTATTGGTTATAATGTAATCGAGGGCTTTTTCGGTGAAATCAAGACCTTTTTGTGTTAAGGAAACAACTTGGTTTTGAATAAGGATCATATTGTTTTTTTCGGCTAGATCGAGAACTGTCTGTGCTCGTACTTTACCCCAATTGATATGTTCTTGCAAATGCGCAACTCTTCTTTCTTCTTTACTATCATGATTATTCAGGTGCAATAAAAAAGTCAATAAAGAAACTTCTATGCGTTGTCTTTTCTGTTTAAATAAAACAGCGATCAAACCCTTTGTTGGTGCAAACAGATAAACCAAGAAAAATATCAATCCTAAGACTGTGGTTATAGATCCACTAATAGAAGCATCTAACCATGCCGCAAAATAATAACCACCTACGGCACTCAAAATGCCAAACAAAACAGATAGCAAGATCATTTTTCTCAAATCTGTAGTCAGCAGGTAAGCCGCTGCAGCTGGCGCAATCATCAAGGCAACAACTAGAATCGCTCCTACTGCATCAAATGACACAACGGTCGTAACTGAAGCTACACTCATTAATCCATAATGCATAATGACAGGAGAAAAACCTAAAGCAGACGATAAACCTATGTCAAAAGTACTTAGCTTTAACTCTTTGTAAAACGCAAAAAGCAAACCTATGGTGATTAACAAAACAGCAGAAATCGTCCACAAACTCTTTGCGCCATAACTTACTCCATCAATCATCAACTTATCAAAAGCTGCATATTCCAGCCTTCCTACAAGAACAGCATCGGTATCCAGATGAATATCATTTGCATAAATAGCAATCAATAAAACTCCTATGCTAAATAATGCTGGAAACACAAGACCTATGGCAGTATCCTCTTTTACCAATCCTGTTTTTTGAATCGCTTCTACGAGAACTACAGTAATAATACCACTAAAAGCTGCGAGTAAAATTAACCATGGAGAAGCAAGGTCTTCTGTTATGAAGAAACCGATCACGATCCCAGGTAAAATAGAATGACTGATCGCGTCACTTATCAATGCCATTTTACGCAATACAAGAAACACTCCTGGAATCGCACAAGCGACTGAAGTAAGACAAGCGATCAATATAATGGCTAGTTCGCTGTTCATGATTCTGATATATTGGAATTGTATAAATTTTCTGCAGTTTGAAAACCTTCTTCTGTCAGCGCCCAATCTTGACCTTGAATGGTGATCCAATTTTTATCTGCAAGTGCACTCAAGGTTCCTTTAGTAAAGCCTTGAAATCCATTAAGGATTCTAATAGAGTGCGGTCTAGTAACATCTTGATGTTTTTCTACGATCCCGTACATAAAATACAGAGTTTTTTTCAACTCAAGATCACGACGATTTCTAATTAGTCGTATCTGTTTGAAAAGAATCCCTCTTCCTGGAGAGAAAACAAATGAAATAACTACAAAAACTGCTGCGACCAAAACAATTACCGGTCCTGTAGAAAGATTGTTATAACTAGCACTTATTGCTGTTCCAAAAACGCCAGAAAAAGCACCAAAAATAGCTGCGAGAATTACCATGGTTCCTAAACTATTGGTCCATTGCCTGGCTGCTGCTGCTGGAGCAAGCAACATAGCACTCATCAATACCACACCTACAGTTTGTAAACCTATCACAATAGCAAGAACAATAAAAAAGCTGATCAATCCATCAATAAATCGCGTATTAAAGCCCAAAGTCATCGCATAGTTTTTATCAAAAAGCAACAGTTTGAATTCCTTCCAAAACAATAACATAACAGCAAGACTAATCCCTGTTACGACAATCATTACAATAACATCCTTCTCTACCAAAGTTGCTGCCTGACCGAATAAATATTTATCTAATCCTGCCTGATTTGCGTCTGGTTGTTTTTTTAAATAACTCAAAACCAACTCGCCAAAACCAAAAAACAGACTTAAAATCAAACCCAAAGCAGTGTCTGTTTTTAAATGAGTTTTAGTCACAATTCCACGTATCCAGACGGTTCCTATAAATCCACTAATTAATGCACCCAGAAGTAACACGTTAGAATCTTTTAAGCCAGTAAACAAAAAAGCTAAAGCTATTCCCGGCAATGCTGCATGAGAAATTGCGTCACCTAGCAAACTTTGCTTTCTCAAAACCGCAAAACTTCCTAACATACCACAAATAGCTCCTAAAACAGCTGTTCCTAGCGTTATGGTGCGCAGCGTGTAATCCGTAAAGAAATCTATTAGTTCCAATTGCCCATCCTAACCTTCCCAAAGGGAAGGAATTTTTAATCTATTTCTATTCTTATCTCGCTTTCGCGAAAGCGAGCTCTATTTATTATTTATTTTCAAAATTCAAATTCAAATTCAAATTCAAATTCAAGTTCAAATTCAAATTCGAGTTCAAGTTCAAATTCAAATTCGAGTTCAAGTTCAAGTTCTATTGCTGCACTGCGACTTTATAGTTAATCCCATAAGTCTTTGTTAGATTATCATCATTAAAAATATCTTTAACTGGTCCTGTAGCGATGTGCTTTACATTCAAAAAAGTTACCCAATCAAAATATTCTGGTACTGTTTGTAAATCGTGATGCACGACTATTACCGTTTTACCAGCTTTACGTAATTCCTTTAAAATATTGATGATCGCAATTTCTGTGGTGGCATCTACACCTTGAAAAGGTTCGTCCATAAAATAGATAGCTGCATTTTGAACTAGTGCTCTTGCTAGAAATATGCGTTGTTGTTGACCACCAGAAAGTTGGGAAATCTGTCTTCCCTTAAAGGCCAGCATACCTACTTTTTCCAGCGCTTCTAAAGCTTGTTTTTTTTGTTTGGTACCTGGTCTTTTGATCCATCCTAACGCGCCATAAGTTCCCATCATTACGACATCTAATGCAGTAGTTGGAAAATCCCAATCTACACTACCTTTTTGTGGAACGTAAGCGACTTTATCTCGTTGCTTTTTATAAGGTTTTCCATAAATAGCAACAGATCCTGCGATAGGATCAATGATTCCCAAAATAGATTTAATTAAAGTAGACTTCCCTGCACCATTAGGTCCTACAATAGCCATCAAAACACCTTCTGGAATAGATAAATCAATATCCCAAAGTACTGGCTTATAGTTATAAGCAACAGTTAAATCGTCTACTGCTACCGCTATTTTTTGTTCCATTACTTGAGTGCGTTGATAATCGTATTTACGTTATGTTGGTACATTCCTATATAAGTTCCTTCTTCAGTTCCAGCACTTCCTAAGGCATCACTATACAACTCACCACCTATGTTTACTTCGTGGTTTTGATCTTTTACAGCTGCTTGTAACGATTCTACCGTGCGTCGTGGCACACTGCTTTCTATAAAAACTGCTTTGATATTGTTATCTATAATAAATTGGGTGATGCGTTGCACGTCTTTCACACCAGCCTCAGTAGCTGTGGAAAGGCCTTGAAGACCAACTACCTCAAAATCAAATGTTCTACCAAAATAATTGAAAGCATCATGCGCGGTCACCAAAATACGTTTCTCTTTAGGCAGCTCGTCTACTTTTACAGATAATTCTGTTTTTAAAGCATTTAATTTTTCTAAAAACGTATCTCGATTAGCTTCAAAAGCAGCTTTGTTTTCTGGGTTTAACGCTGATAATTGATCCGTTACATAATGCGTAACTTGATTCCAGTATTCCAGATCAAACCATATATGTGGATCATAATTGCTTGCAAAATATTCACTTCCTATAAGTGTTTTCTTGTCAAGCCCGTCGCTTATTGCGATTGTCGTCTTATTCTGCTCATTCATTTTTTCAAAGATCTCTACCAACTTACCTTCTAGATGCAAACCATTATAAAAAATAGCATCTGCTAGGTCTAATTTTCTGAAATCACCTTGACTAGCTTTGTATAAATGAGGATCAATACCACTTCCCATTAATCCGTTGATTTCAATAAGATCGCCGCCTATATTTTCTACCAGATCTGTAATCATTGTTGTGGTTGTGACTACTTTTAAAATATCCTTATCTTGTTTTTTATCACCACAGCTTATTATAGAAATAGCAAGTAGAAATAGTAAGGTTTGTTTCATATTCATAGGATTTGTTTTGTTTCCGCTTTCGCGAAAGCGATATAATAGTTATCTCATTTATTTTTTCGAATCCTGTAACTTAGACCAGCACTGAGTAATAAATTTTGACCATCTGTAATCCCTGATCCAAAAGTTAGATCAAACTGTAAATCGTCATTTGCTAGATAAGTAAAACCAGCATCCCACAAATGATTTGCACTTGAGTTTTCTGGAAAATCTCCATACAACTCTACATAAACACCTATTTTACTTGTTAAATCATAACCGTAAGCTAGTGTATATAAATAGGCTAGCTCTGGATTTTCTGCATCTAGACGAGCTCCTAAGTTATAGGCAATACTGGAACGTTCATTAAGCGTATGATCAAAGGAAAACCTGAAATCGATTCCTGTATTTTCTGGTTTGTAGTCTGATGCTGCACTAAAAGGCATACTCAAATGTCCTAAAATAGCCATTTTAGGCATCCATCCATCTTCCTGTGCAATTCCTATTTTTGCACCTAGTAAAAGTGGTGAGGTACCAGTTAAGTTATCTCCTACTTGTTGTCCATTAGATTCAAACTCTGTTGATCTGTAATCCAGCCCTATACGTAATTCAAAGTTTTCTAAAAGACCATATCGCAACAATGTTGTGTTATAGGTAATCTCTTTAGTTCTAAAATTATCATCACCGTTATCAGTATAAAAACCACCAGTTTCTATCTGTAAAAATCCTTTTCTTACGAGACTAGGCGACCCTGTTGCATCAGGACGGTCTGTTATTAAAGGTCCTATATCATCTGTTTGAGCAAATGATAGACTGCTTATTAAAATTATCGCAATAAAAAGTAACCGCTCTATCATTTGAAAATTTTTAAATAGAGATTATCAGCTATTAGTTGGGAAACTTGAAGTGATTTTGAATTAACCTGAAGCGTAAAAGAATTATCAAAATCTTCTCTTTCAAGAACTTCAATTTGTGTTCCTAATTGAATACTGTGTTTATCTAGATAATTTAGAAAATTACTGGAAGTGTCTATCACACCTACTAACGCTCCTTTATCACCATTTTTTAATTGTGAAAGAAGTGTTTTATTGATTACTTCATAATTACCATTACTATCTGGAATAGGATCGCCATGCGGATCTTTTTTAGGGTAATCAAGGTGTTTATCTAGTTGATCAATTAACTTTTGAGACTGAATGTGTTCTAGCTGCTCTGCCACTTCGTGAACCTCATCCCAAGAAAAATCAAGTTTTTCTACTAGAAAGACTTCCCATAATCGATGTTTTCTAATGATTTGATTTGCGCACTTCACACCATTTTCAGTCAGACGTGCTCCTTTATAAGGTATATACTCTGCAAGATTCTTATCTGCTAATTTTTTAAGCATATCAGTTACGGAAGACGCCTTAGTATTCATACGTCTAGCGATTTCATTTGTGGACACTAATGCTAGATCATCTTGAAGATGAAAAATCGCTTTTATATAATTTTCTTCGGATACTGAATGCATTTTTCAAAGGTAAAACATTAATTTGTTAAGAGTAAATTAAAGTTTAGCCTTGCCTAAAAATACTGATTTCATTTATGTTACGAATTAAATATCTGATAAAACATTAACACAAAGGATCACACTGCTTACGCGAAAGCAAAAAAAGTATTCCACTTTAAGAATAAGAAGCGTTTTAAATATTCAATGCTTACTTATAAAAATGCATTTCTTCCACATATTCTTGTACCTGATGATGCATAAAGTATCGTAAATCTTTTCCGTCTTTAATACCATTACGTATCATGGTAGACGATATTTCCATTATAGGAGCATTAATGGTAGTGATTTTAACATGATCAGTAAATTGCTCAGGAACATCACCTGAAGATACTCTAGGGTAAACGATAACTGAATAATCTTCTAATAAGACTTGATAATTCTTCCATTTGTGAAGACTTTTAAGATTATCTTCTCCCATGATAAGCGTGAATTCCTTATCTGGATATTTCTCTGACAAATGAGCTAACGTATTAACGGTATAGTTAGGTTGCGGCAATCCAAATTCAATATTACTAGCATTTATTTTATCATAATCATCTGTAGCTAGATGTACCATGTGAAGCCGCTGATAATCGTCTAGCAATGTCTTTTTCTTCTTATGGGGATTATGAGGTGTTACTACCATCCATATTTCATCAAGATCACTATTTTCTACTAGATAATTTGCAATAGCTAGGTGTCCTATATGGATAGGATTGAATGTACCAAAATAAAGACCTATCTTATTCCTCTTCGTCATCGCTGACTTTTTTATTTATGAATTCATGAACAGTTTTATAAGCCAATTCTTTTGCAGCATGAAGATCGTCATTTTTAATAATAACATCAAACTGAGGCGCAGTTGCCATTTCTGTACTGGCTTTTGCTACTCGCATAGCGATTTTTTCGGCAGTTTCTGTTTTGCGTTTCTTTAAACGTATTTGAAGCTCATTTATAGATGGTGGTTTTACAAAAATAGATATGGTACGATTGGGGAATTTTTTCTTCAAACGCAATCCACCAACTACATCTATATCAAAAATCACATTTTTACCTTCAGCCCAAAGACGTTCTACTTCTTCTTTTAAAGTACCGTAAAATTGATCTTGATAAACTTCTTCAAACTCAAGAAAATCATTTGCACGTATGCGATTTTTAAATTCTTTAATTCCTAAAAAGTAATAATCTTTACCATCAATTTCTTCACCTCTTGCCTCTCTAGAGGCTGCGCTAATAGAAAAAGCAAGGTTTAATTCTTTTTTAGTCAATAAATGCCTCACTAGAGTGGTTTTTCCAGCACCAGATGGCGCACTAAAAACAATCAGTTTAGGTAATACTTCCATTACAATACGTTAAGTAGTTGTTCCTTTATTTTTTCTAATTCATCCTTCATTCGGACTACCATTTGTTGCATTGCAGCATGGTTTGCCTTACTACCTATAGTATTGACCTCTCGACCTATTTCTTGAGAAATAAAGGCGAGTTTTTTGCCTTGAGACTCTGGAATACTCATCGTTTCCATAAAATAGTTAAGATGGTTTTCTAAGCGTACTTTCTCTTCTGTAATATCGTACTTCTCTAGGTAATATATAAGCTCTTGTTCAAAACGATTCTCATCCACCTTTTCTTTGATTTCAGAAACCGCTTTTTCAAGTCTAGTTCTTACATCTGCAAGTCTATCAACATCTTCTTCTATTACTTGAGACAGAAGGTATTTGATATTAGAGATGCGTTTATCAAATTCTAGCTCTAGCACGTGACCTTCGTCCTTACGGAATTCTTGAACGGCTATTATAGCAGTCTTTGCAGTTTCTTCAATAGCAAGAATATCTTCTTTAGAAACATCAGTAGATTGTTGAGAAAAAACATCAGGAAATTTAGTAGCAATTTCTAATAACTGCAATTTATGGTCTCCATTACTAAAATGAATACCATCCAGCTCGCTCATTTGCCTCATGTAGTTCTCTACTAACTCCAGATTGATTCTAGAATTAGGCGCCACTCCTGTTTGCTCTACATGAACAGAAAGGTCTACTTTACCACGCAATAAGGTTTTAGAAACAAGCTGTCTTAAAGGCAGTTCTTGTTGTCTATATAAAGAAGAAAGTCTAATATTAAGATCCAAGTTTTTACTATTGAGTGTTCTAACCTCAACTGTAATTTTTTTGTCTGATAATTGTTGGACAGCTTTACCATAGCCTGTCATAGAAGTAATCATTCTCGTGCTTTTTTATGCAAAGATAATGATTAAGAAAGGGTGTCGTTTTATTTAACTTACGACTTCATCCATTTTACCACGCAATCGACTTAGTGACTGTTGTCGTATGCCCAAAAATGAAGCAATTTCTTTAAGAGGCAATCGATCTATAATGAATGCATATCGTTCCATGAACTTAACATATCTAGTTGTTGCATCATCGCTTATCATTCTAGATTTTTCATCTAGCATATCGTGGTATCTCTTAAGCATGATCTTATGAAAGGCATGCGATAAACCCGAGTAAATTTTACCAATATATTCAAAGTCTTGATATTTAAAGAAAAGTATTTCTCCAGCTTCTACGCACTCAATTTGAAGCTCAGAAGGTTTTTGATCAATAAAACTGTACATAGAGGTTATCACATCACCATCAGCTACAAACCTCACCGTATGCATTTCTCCAAACTCATCAATAATACTTCCTTTTAAAATTCCTGATTTAACTATGAAAACACTATCTGCAACTTCACCCAAATTTAATAATACTTGTTTTTTACGAACTTTAGTCACTTCAAGCATTCTGAAAATTTCATTAGCATACTCTAATGACGGCTTATCTCCTTCTCCTGTTAAATCGAACAAAAACGATGGTAATTCCATACTAAATGATTTGAAATAAACTCATTTTATCATGAGTAAATATCGATTAATTCTATTATTTCACAAAACTTTACACTAATTTACCAAAAAGATCAAGTGTTAGTTGTATTTAATCGGCTTATTTCAAAACAAATTTTTAACTAATAAATACAACTGGAGTAATATACACACTAATAATCGATTAAACATCATATTTATCGGATAAAATACAATAAAAAAACAAATTTATCGATTAAATCCTTTTTTATGATTGAAAATTCTTTATCGTTTAACGTTTTAAATATTCGACAAAATGCGTCGCTATTATTTTTACATTTGAATTTTTGACAAAATTATACGCAAATATTTATCTTGCTATTTATATGAATAGCAGCATACTTTCCACTAAACTTTTGACCGACGCTCAACAAGAGCTGGTTTTAAACACCGGATTAAGCTTAACACATTATGACGTTTTAAAAACAAAGCAAGTATTTTGTGAAAAAAGTACAAAATACGATCACGTCATTATAACCAGTCAAAATGCTATTGAAACTGCATTAAAAAACAGAAGCTTTATCAACAAGATCTCTTGCGTAGGAGAAACAACAGCTGCGACCCTGAGAAACTATGGGTTTCAACCTACTCAGATCTCCAACAGCGCTTTAGAGCTTGCACAGCAAATTATTACAAAATTTCCCGATGATCATTTCACATATTTCTGCAGCGACCAAAGGCGTCATGAACTTCCAGCGTTATTTCTTAAAGAAAAAATACCCTTAGAGGAAATTATTGTTTATCGATCGATTGCCCTGATGAAAAGCTTTGATCGTATTTTTGCAGCAGTAACTTTCTATAGTCCTCGTGGTGTTCACGCTTTCGCGAAAGCGAATCCCAAAAACAAACCCTTAAACGCAGTTTGTATAGGAGAAACAACCGCTAGCACCGCAAAAAAGTATTACCAAAAAGTAGTAGTTGCCAATAAACAAACTGTAGAAAACACCTTGATAACCGCCATAAAAGCGATAAGAAATGATTAAAAACGATTTATTTTTAAGAGCCTTAAGAGGAGAAGAAGTAGAACGTCCACCAGTATGGATGATGAGACAAGCAGGAAGATACCTGCCAGATTTCATGAAACTAAAGGCTAAATATGATTTCTTTACCAGATGTCAAACTCCAGAATTAGCAACTGAAATTACTGTAATGCCTATTGATCAAATAGGTCCAGATGCTGCTATCTTATTTTCTGATATTTTAGTCATTCCACAAGCAATGAACATTGAAGTAGAGATGAAAAACGGAATAGGTCCATGGTTACCAAATCCTATAAGGACTGTAAAAGACCTAGATCGTGTGGTGGTACCAGATGTTAAAGATTCATTGAGTTATGTGTTTGAAGCCATAGACATGACTAAAAAAGTGCTGGATAATCGAGTTCCTTTGATAGGGTTTGCTGGATCACCATGGACTATATTATGTTATTGTGTACAAGGGCAAGGAAGTAAGAATTTTGATAAAGCAAAAGAGTTTTGTTTTACGCAACCAGAAGCAGCACATATCCTGTTACAAAGAATAACAGATACCACTATCGCTTACTTAAAAGAAAAAGTAAATCATGGTGTGAACGCAGTTCAGGTGTTTGATTCTTGGGGCGGGATGTTATCACCTACAGATTATCAAGAGTTTTCTTGGAAATATATTCAACAAATTGTGGACGCATTAAAGCCACATACAGAAGTAATCGTATTCGGTAAAGGATGTTGGTTTGCTTTAGGAGATATGGCAAAGAGCGGTGCGTCTGCATTAGGAGTTGACTGGACTTGTAGTGCTAGAAATGCACGTTACCTATCTGGTGGCAACGTCACGCTTCAAGGTAATTTTGATCCATCAAGGTTATTCTCGCCACCGGCTGAAATTAAAAAAATGGTAACCCAAATGATTAATGAATTCGGTAAAGACCGGTTTGTAGCTAACCTAGGTCATGGAATTTTACCTAATATTCCAGTTGAAAATGCACAAGCATTTGTTGATGCTGTAAAAGAATATGGTCAATAAAGCATAACCGATGTTCAAGAACATTCTCAAAGGATTAAGGTCTTATAAAGATAGTTTTAAGCTTATCCATGAATTAAAACTATGGAAATATTTCCTTGTTCCTATGGGAATAAGCTTGCTTTTTGGGATCGGTATTTTCTTTGCTGTCTATGGGTTATCTGATAATTTAGGACGGTTTTTTGCCAAAGCATGGATTTGGGATTGGGGCAAAGAAGGTTTTACAGAGGTTGCTACCTGGTTTGGAGCGCTTGTCGTTTTGCTTTTAGCATTTATTCTTTACAAACATTTTGTAATGGCACTTAGTGCACCCTTTATGTCTCCTGTTTCAGAGCGTATTGAAAACCACTATTATCCACAAGCAAGAAACCATATTCAACATAGGGATACGACAAATATGGAACAGCTATGGCGAGGTTTACGAATCAACCTGCGCAATATTTCTTATGAAATACTAATTACCATTCCTTTACTTTTATTGAGTCTTATTCCTGTAGTAGGCATCCTTTTTACCGTTCTTGCATTTATAGTTCAAGCCTATTATGCTGGTTTTGGAAATATTGATTACACGTTAGAAAGACACTTTAAATACAGAGATAGTATTCATTTTGTAAAAAGAAACAGAGGTATTGCCATAGGAATAGGAATTATATTTATGGGAATGCTCTTTATTCCTGTTTTGGGAGTTATTCTAGTGCTTCCATTTTCTGTTACAGCAGCTTCTAGGGCAACACTAGAAGAAATGATTAATGAGGAAAACCTACAACAACTTCCTGGTAATCAAAATCCACAAATTAATGCCCAATGATTAAAGAACAGTTTTATAATTTTATAAAAGAACTTCAAAATACCATCACTTCAAAACTAGAAGCAATTGACGGCAAAGCAATTTTTCAAGAAGATGAGTGGCAACGCAACGAAGGTGGCGGCGGTTTTTCTAGAATTATTCAAGATGGAAACGTTTTTGAAAAAGGTGGTGTAAGTATCAGTGCTGTTCATGGAGATCTTCCTCCAGCCATGCAAGCATATTTTAAGGTAAAAGATTGTAATTTTTACGCAACCGGATTAAGTCTTGTGATCCATCCAGAAAGCCCAATGGTTCCAACTGTTCATGCAAATTTCAGATATTTTGAAATGTATGATCAAAAAGGTAATACAGTAGATTCATGGTTCGGTGGTGGATTAGATCTAACTCCTTATTATTTATTTGAAGAAGATGCACAGCATTTTCATCAAGTATGTAAAGAGGTTTGCGATCGACATGAAATTGCAGACTACGCGCTTTTTAAGAAAAAATGTGATGAGTACTTTCATAATTCACATCGTGAAGAAGCTCGTGGAATAGGTGGCTTATTTTATGATTACTGTAAAGCATCTAAAGAGTTTTCTATGGAAGACTGGCTAGATTTTCAAAAAGATATGGCGAGTCATTTTCTAGAAGCATATGTACCTATTGTTGAAAAAAGAAAAGACACCCCTTATTCTGATAAGCATCGAGAGTGGCAAGAAATACGCCGTGGTCGTTATGTCGAATTTAATTTAGTGCATGATAAAGGGACTCTATTTGGCTTAAAAACAAACGGTCGTATAGAAAGTATTTTAATGAGTCTACCGCCACATGTACAATGGATTTATGATCACCAACCAGAAGCTGGAAGTGAAGAAGAAAAACTTCTTACTGTTTTAAAGGCTCCTGTAGATTGGGTTTGAAATTAGAATTTTAAAAAATCTCTAAGATTAAGTTTTTACTGTAGTCTGTCTATCGTCAAAAATTACAGTAACTTAAAAATTATCCATGTAGATAAAGAAGAAAAAGAAATTAAATTTCTTCAATTAAAATACGATCACAAATTGTTTTACTTAAAACAACATCAGTATAATTATCATAAGACACAGTAAGGCTTTTATCAAAGCTTTCAACATGAGTGATAGTGATTTTTGTGTTAAGCTGGATTTCTTTATTATTCAAAAACAATAAAAACTCTACAGAGCTATCTCGCAAAGCTTTTACAATAACGGTAGATTTTAAAGTTGCTTGAGAAAGTTGATTATAATTAGGCTTATTAAAATTTCCATTCTTATCAGGAATTGGAGAACCATGTGGATCAGTTGTAGGGAATCCCATTAACTCATCCATCCTATCAAAGAACTTATCCATTTTAATATGTTCTAATTCTTCAGCAATTTCATGGACTTCTTCCCATCCAAATTTCATTATCTGCGCTAAAAAGATTTCAGATAATCGATGCTTCCTAATTATTAGAGCAGCTTGTTGTTTACCTTTTTCTGTTATCCTTATAGGTTTGTATTTCCTTGAAATTACAATTTCTTCCTTTTGCAATTTATGAATCATATCGCTTGCAGATGGCTTACTAACTTTTAATTCTTCTCCTAAATCAGATAATGAAATATCTTCATTCTTTTGATGTAAATAGAACAATGCTTTAATATAGTTTTCTTTAATATCTGAAGCCATAAAACTGTTTTGAAACAAAAATATAAATAAATACAAAATAATTATGTTAGATTTACCTAACATTTTATTTTTGTATAACTAATTTAAGTTTGCATTCAATGAAAAAGATATTTACCTTAATCCTGTTCTTTACCCTAACAGCTGTTATAGCTCAAACAAAAGAGACGACTATCTCAGGAACAGTGACCAGTACCGAAATACCAGTTTCCTTTGCATCCATATTTATTAAAAACACTAGCATAGGAACTAGCGCAGACGAAAACGGAAAGTATAAATTGAAGATTCCTGCAGGAATACAAACGATAACTGTTCAATCACAAGGATTTCGATCGCAGTCTAAAACGATAACAATTATTGAAGGAATAAATCAACAGCTTAACTTTGCTTTGGTAGAGGACGCCTTAGGTCTTGAGGGAATTGTAGTAAGTGCCACCAGAAACCGAATTAGTAAAAAAAAGGCACCAGTGATTGTAAATGTTTTAAGTCCTAAACTTTTTGCCGCTACGCAATCCATTTCCATTGCAGATGGTTTGAACTACCAGCCTGGAGTGCGTGTCGAAACCAATTGTCAAAACTGCGGTTTTACGCAAGTGCGACTAAACGGCCTGGAAGGTCAATACACGCAGATTCTAGTCAATAGCCGACCGGTTTTTAGCGCACTTAATAGTGTTTATGGACTAGAACAAATTCCTGTTAGTATTATTGATCGTGTTGAGGTAGTGCGTAGCGGTGGATCTGCACTTTTTGGTTCCAACGCGATCGCAGGAACCATTAATGTTATTACAAAGCAACCAGTTAATAATACATGGGAAATTGGCTCTAACTTTAGTTTTATAAATGGGGAAACATTGGATCGAAATGTAAACCTCAACGCATCCATAGTAAGTGAAGACCTAATGAGCGGCGTTACGGTTTATGGTATTTTCCGTGATCGAGATGCTTTTGATGCAAATGATGATGGCTTTACTGAAATTACAAAACTGACCAACAATTCCCTAGGTACAAAGGCTTTTATCAAGCCTAATGACAACAGCCGCGTCGGCTTTGACTTTACAGGAATACGTGAATACCGTCGTGGTGGTGACCGTCTAGACCTTGCTCCTCAATTTACCGATATTACAGAAGAGCTAGATCATAACACTGTATTTACAGGTGTAGATTATGAAATTTTTGACGATGCGCGCGAGAATTCGGCTACTGCTTATATGTCAGTTCAACATACAGATCGCGATAGCTATTATGGAGGTTTAGGTGGTAGAAGAACGCGAGCAGATTCACTTCTTGCTAATAATGCTTTGGGAAGAACCACAGACCTCGCTCTGGTTGCTGGAACAAAATACACTCACAATTTTAAAAGAGATGTTATCACAACAGGTATAGAATACCAATTGAATGATACCAATGATGTCATACCAGGCTACAATAAACTCGTGGATCAGGAGGTGAATAGCATAGGTCTTTATGCGCAATATGAATGGAAGCCTTCTGATAAATTTACGGCCTTAGTCGGTGCGCGTATGGACCACGTTAATGTAGATGGTCTATATAAAATACAAAATATTGAGCGATTATATAGTGTTAGTGAAACCGTACTTAATCCTAGATTGACAGTTTTGTATAACATTAATGATGCGTTACAATTTAGAGGTGGATACGCCCGCGGATATAGAGCACCACAAGCTTTTAATGAAGATTTACACATTTCATCGGTAGGTGGTGAACAACGTTTCGTGATCTTGTCCGATAATCTGGAAAGCGAATTTTCAAACGCCTTTACAGCATCTTTTAATTACACAAAAGACTTTAATAAAACACAGACTAATTTCTTGGTAGAAGGTTTTTACACCACCTTAGAGAACCCATTTACTATTGTTAGTACGGGCGCATCTTTATCCAATGGCTCTATTCTTGAAGAAACAAGAAACGGATCTGGTGCTTATGTGGCAGGTGCAAACTTTGAATTGAGCATATCGCCAAGTTCAGATTTTTCATTTCAAGCTGGAGCAACTATACAACGTTCCATATACGATGAAGACCAAGTATTTTTTGAGGCAGATGGTAGTACACCTGGAGAACAGGATATAATTATAGATGAATTTGTTAGGACACCCAACGTATATGGCTTTCTAAACGCTAACTGGACAGCTTCTAAAGCCTGGCAGTTTGACATAACAGGAAGTTATACTGGCTCTATGATAGCACCACGAGTGATAAGCGACTCAGGTTTTCTGGACTTAGTAGATACCGACGCATTTCTGGATATGACGACAAAACTAACCTATCACTTTGACCCTATAGAAAATTTTCATGTAGAATTAAGCGGTGGCGTTCAAAACATGTTTAATAGCTATCAAGACGACTTTGACAGCGGCGCAACTCGAGATTCTGATTATATTTATGGTCCTAACCGTCCAAGAACATTCTTTATAGGCTTGAAATTTGGCGATTTTTAATATACCATACTAATGAAATATTGTTATCTTATAATGCTTTTATTAGTTGAAATCCCTTTATCTGGAGCTCAGCAAAAAAAAGCTATCAACTGGAAAAGCTGGTCACAATTAGAAAATGCTTTATTAGAAGAGCCCAAACCAGTTTTCATCTTTTTTCATGCAGAATGGTGTGACTACTGTAAGAAAATAGAACGAGAAATTTTTACCAATCCAGCCGTTATCAGTAAAATTAATGCAGACTACTATGCGGTAGAAATGGATGTAGAAACCACGGACACTATTACTTTTGAAGGAGTAGATTTTATCAACAAACAAGCACTTACCATGCGCAATGGAATTCACGAAATACCCTTATTACTAGCTTCTCGAGAAGGGTTTTCATTCTCACTTCCAGCAACAGTTGTACTGAATAAGGATTTTACATTAAAAGATCGGCATTTTGAATATTATACGTCTAAGGAACTCCTAGAGTTTTTATAATATTATATTGTGTGTAAAATAATTCCGCTTTCGCGAAAGCGTAATGAAGATCCTATTGATTCAAATTCACAAAATAAACAATGGCACCTATCATAAGCAACACCGTAAGAATTGCTAAGAATATTTTCCAAAAAGAATACGGTCTGGTTCCATGAATTTTACCTGTTTGCCCGTTTACATAAAAATGATAACGTTTGCCGTCAAATTTATAAGAGCTGATATAGACTGGCAGTAAAATATGCTTAAAAGTCTCTTCACTTAATTGCATTTCTATACTGTTTAAGCGCTGCGTATCGCCACCTATATCTCTTCTAGCCCAGTTAGAAGCGATATCTTTTGCTTTATCTTTTGCGTCTAAATGTCCGTCTTTTAAAGGAATCGTATATTTTTCTGTTACATAACCAGCAAGGAATCTAGTGTCAAAAGTTTTTAAGTCTTTTAGATCCCATGAGGCAACTTGAGATGGTATTTGCCCTCCTTTTTGTTGGGATGCTTTTACTAACGTATCATCCACAAATCCAGAAACTTCTCCTTGAGCAGGATACCATCTTGTGCGGCGTTCTTGTCTAGTGCGTTTATTTTTGCCAGAACCAGTAGTTACGGTTACATAGTAATACTCACCTCTTTGACCAGTATATTGAGCAACTAATTGAGCGTCAAAAGTCCAATAAGGAATATAAAGTCCTTTTGTGTTTTCAGCACTTAAACTGGCACGTTGTAAATTATTAGGTGCCCACCACAACCCAGCAACCCATTTTTTAAAAATCTGATGTGCATGATCTGGCTTGAAGGCAAAAGGCAGAACAGCGCCGGGAAGAATCCAATCGTCTTGATAGGCATCTTCTATAATGAGCGGCATCGTACAGTAAACACAATGAAGCGATTTATAACTTTCTTCTATATGCTGATTTGCACCACAATTTTTACAATGTAACATGCTTATTTCCATAGAATGCGATTGCGCACCCATTTGTTGCATGTATTTTTCTAATTCTAATTCTTGAAATTGCTCTTCAGCCTCTTCTATTACTTCTTTATGTCCACAATAATCGCAGGTGATTAAATCTGTTCCAGGTTCATAAGTCAACTCTGCACCGCAATTGACACAGGATTTTTTACGCTCAGAATTAATGGGAGGTTGTACGTCCAATTTAAAAATAAATATAAGTAGGTTTAGAATATAAGCGTTAAAGCTTTTTACATGAAAAGCTAGTATAACAAAATAGCACCAAAAGCATTGGATCTACATAGGCAATGGTGGCGGCGTGTTACCTCCTAAAAAGCCTTTTAATTCTTCTACTTGATTCAATGCTTTCCAACCATCCATTCCGGCTTTCCAGACTAAGGTATCTTTATTGATAGTTCTACTAGCATATAGTGATCTTAATTGATCATAACCTACTGGTCCAGCTTGCGCACCATTTAGTGCATAAAAATACTGAGCAGCTTGTGGCATAGGTGGCGGCATTGTCGGTGATTGCTGTTGCTGATATTGTTGCTGTGGCATTTGTTGATGCTGTCCACCCATTTGAGGTGACATCATGCCGCCCATTTGTTGCGCGAGAACAAATCCCATTCCCATTCCCATTCCTGCACCAGCAGTTCCACCTTCATTTTGTGCTGCCGCTTCAATAGCTTTTGCCGTTTTAAATTTGGTTAATTTATCTAAATCAATTTTATCCAAACGGCTGTATTCGAAAATCTCTTTTTTAAGATCTTCAGGCATAGAAACGTTCTCGATATAAAACTTTTCTAATGAGATTCCTACGCTGGAAAACTCTGGCTTCATTACTTCTTGACACGTTTCAGAAAGTTCAGAAGTATTTGCTGCATATAATTCAATCGGCAGATTTGCTTCTCCTACCGTATCTGTAAATCTTGTTGCGATTAGACTTTTAAGGTGCTCATTGATCTCAAAATTGGTAAAATTATTATCAGTTCCTACAATGTCGATGATAAATTTACCAGCATCGGCTATTTTAAATGCATAGGTTCCAAATGCTCTAATTTCTACCAGTCCAAAGCGATCGTCACTTAAGGTTATTGGGTTTTTAGTTCCCCATTTTTCATCTGTAAAAAGTGTCGTATTGACAAAGTAAACTTCGGCTTTAAAAGGTGAGTTAAAACCGTATTTCCAGCCTTTTAAAGTAGAAAGTATCGGTAAGTTTTGAGTGGTTAAGTCATAGGTTCCTGGTTTAAAAACATCTGCCAGTTGTCCTTCATTTATAAAAACAGCCAGTTGTCCTTCACGTACGACCAGTTTTGCGCCGTTTTTAATTTCATTTTGGTAACGTTCAAACCTATGTGCAATAGTATCATCTGTGTAATCTAGCCACTCGACTATATCGATGAATTCGTGACTTAACTTTTCTTTAATTCTATCAAATAAGCTCATGGTAGTTGGTTTAATATTAGTTTTCTAAGGTAGTAATTTTACAAGAATGTCGCTTTTGCAAAATCAAAAGTGTGATTCATCTCCTATTATAGGTAAGTATTTACAAAGAATTGTTACACTTAATTCCTACCATTCTCATCCGGATAAAAAGTGTGTACTGGATCACTTTGCCACACTTCCTTTGTTTCTACGCACATGGCTGTTAAAGGACCTGTGTAAGCTGCAGCAGTATCCATATTCCAAACATTTGCTGCATTCATAGGCTCATATTTATCCCAACGATGTGTAGGTGTATGACCTATAAAAATTTCTTTGTAGATATTTAAACGATTAGGATACCGATCGTTATCTATAGATAGATTAGGATCAACACATAAGGCCATTTCCCAAAGAGTACGGTCCCAATAAGTAGCGTTTTCATTATGCTCATATTTTGGACCTTTTAAATTTTGAAAACCTGCATGGAAGAAGCCATTATCATTTAATTCGTAATAATTCAGTAAATCATTCTGAAGAAAATCAAAATGACGTTGAATATCTTTTTGGTTCCTGTTTTTATAACTTTGAATGGTGCTCTCGCCTCCATGTTTTAACCACATAGGATGCGGTTTTTCTGCTTTTAAATTCATCACAACAAGTTCGTCGTGATTTCCTCTTAAATAAATGGGAATTGTTTGATTGTTTTGTTTCCGCTTTCGCGAAAGCGAGATCAAGAAATCAATGACTTCATAGCTTTCTGACCAGCCGTCCACATAATCTCCTAAAAAGATCAACTGGTCATCATCTTTTACATCTATTCTTTCTATTAATTGAACGAGCGCTCTATAACCGCCGTGAATGTCTCCTATGCAAATGGTCCTCATGAACTATGAATGGTATTTTACTTTGCGCAATACACGCAAGGCTTCTTTATATGATTTGTATACTTCTGGATAAGATTTGAGTAAACCTTTATGCGCATTCATTTTATCAATGGCCTCGCCCACATTATTGAATTGACATATCAACATCGTTTCTGGTAATTCATTTAAAGCTTTCATTTCCTGATCATTCAATAAGATACCATTTGTTATCTTGTTTAAAAGAGCTAAATTAGTATTATAGATGTGGTGCAACAATTTACGATCATAATACGGTGGGTTAAACAATATTTTATTTTCTAATTTGTAGGTTCCGTTAGGAAAAAAACGCAAAGTTTGTCGCTCTAACAGATGGTGTTTTTGCTGTTTCCCTATACCTAATTCTACAAACTCTAAAATGCTAAAACTATCTTCATCAAAGCTAATTTGCACCTCATCCAGTGTGCTGTAAAACAGTCGCACTTGCTCGTTCACCATTTCAATATCGACACGAGAATAATAACTTTTACCGCTTTTAATTTTAAGCTTACCAGACCAGCATATTACAAATTGTTCCTTAAAGACTTTATAATGAGTTTCTAAACCTTGATTTTTACGAGCTAGGAATTCTACAACACTATCTAATGTGTGTTCTATATTGTTGCTGGCTTTTTTCTCGAGTTGTTCAACTATTTTAGAATTAATATCTCTTACCTCTATATCAAAAGTTTTAGGCATGGATATACTACCATTTCTAAAAAAAACGCTACCGCCATAATATTTCCAGATATTTTTGCGCAACGTTGTTAGCTCGTTTTGCGCGCGTATAGTTACTAGTCCGACAACCTTGCCTGTAGGCAAATGTGGAAAAAGTATATTTTCATACTGTATAATAGGTGCATTAGTTAAATAGGCATTAACTAGATTTTGCAATTTTGAATCATCAAAAAAATCTACTCCTTCTATCCTATTAGTTTGATCATCAATACCTATTACTATATAACTATTATTTCTAGGATTTGAATTAGAAAGCGCACAGATATGCTTGAGAAATTTTGCTTTACCTTCTTTACTACTCAAGTCAATTTTTAATTTCTTATCATAAAAACTATTCTCGTCATTATGAGCGAGTAAATTCTTAACAAGAAGTCGTTTATTGATCATGATTGAAAGGTAAAGTTAAAATCTAAACTTAAATCCAAATTTAAATTTAAAAGGTAAAACCAAGTATTATAAACTTTTAGATCTAAAACAACAACTCACTTTACCGATGTGCGCACTTTTATAAAGTCCGTTATCTATCAATCCATTAGATTTAAACTTAAGTTTGAGTTTAAATTTAAATTCCTACTATCTTTGTGGCCATGCAAATTCCCGAAGGAAAAAAAATATACTTCTCTAGTGATAACCATCTAGGTGCACCTACTCAAGAATTGAGCAAACCACGTGAAAAGAAATTTCTAGCTTGGTTAGATCTTGTCAAAGAAGATGCGGCGGCTATTTTTTTATTAGGAGATTTATTTGATTTCTGGTTTGAATATAAAACTGTTGTTCCTAAAAATCAAGTACGAGTTTTAGGAAAACTTGCTGAAATAGCAGACAGTGGTATTCCTATTTATTTTTTTGTAGGGAACCATGATTTATGGATGTTTGGTTATTTTGAAGAAGAGTTAGGAATTCCTGTATATCACAAACCTCAAACTTTTGAATTTAACAGTAAGAAGTTCCTGATAGGACATGGCGATGGTTTAGGTCCTGGAGATAAAGGGTACAAACGCATGAAGAAGGTCTTTACCAGTCCATTTTTTCAATGGTGTTTTAAATGGCTGCATCCAGACTTAGGTATTGGAATTGCTAGACATTTATCTGTAAAAAATAAATTGATCTCTGGTGAAGAAGATGCTAAGTTTTTAGGCGAAGAAAATGAATGGCTCGCGCAATATGCAAAACGCAAATTAGAAACAGAACATTTTGATTATTTTATTTTTGGACATAGACATCTGCCGATGGAAATTCAAGTAGGTGAAAACGCCACATATATCAATTTAGGCGACTGGATTACTCAATATCGCTATGGTGTTTTTGATGGTGTTAATTTTAAACTTGAACAGTTTTAATCAAACATTTAAAAGTGACCTGTTTTTTAATAAAAGGAATAATATAACATTTTAATAGAATTATATTTAAGGGTTTTACTTCAAATCTATCTCATCTTTGTACTGTAATTAAAAGTGAAACTTTAAAAATAGGCATGATGAAAAATTCTAATATAAACACTACCATTTTAAGCGCTTTATTTGTGTTATTTTCTGTTATTACTTATGGTCAAGAAAATAACGATACTCAAAAAACTCTTACAAATTCTCTAGAAGAAATTACTGTTTTAGTTCAAAAGGCAGATTTAAAAGATCAACCCATATTTAATGAAAACAAAAAGCAGTTGCGTAAAGCGGCTAGACAGAGTAAAGGTGATATTGATAAGTTTAAATCACAAGTAATCCATAGCGTTCCTTCATTTTCTGATATCAATAATACAAAATGGGAAAAATTATATAATGAATCAAAGCTGCTTACTTTTATAGGTAAAGTAGAAGAGTTACCTTCTGTACTATAATAATTAAGATATTATATCTCTCAATCTTAATTGAAGAGTTACATTGCCCTGCCATTCATTTTCATCTATAGAATAGGCAATATGAAACTTTTTACCATCGGTAATCTGATCAGACTTACTTCCTAGATTAAATCCTATAGCGTTAAAAGCATTTTTATTAGATGTTGTTGAAGCCACCTTTATTTTAAGGTGGTCTTCATTTTTACCGACACATTTTCCATAACCTGTATCCACTACATTTTCTGTCATAAAAATAGGCGTCATATTTCCTGGGCCAAAAGGCGCCATTTGTTGAAGTATGCGATAAAACTTAGGAGTAATATGCTCTAACGGTAATTTAGAGTCGATATGAATCTCTGGTGTCAGGTGTTTGTTCTCAATAGTTGCACAAACCACTTCTTCAAAACGAGCTTTGAATTTTTTATAATTTTCGGGAAGTAAAGTTAATCCTGCGGCATATTTATGACCACCGAATTGTTCTATAAAATCTGCACACTGTTCTAGCGCATTATAAACATCATAACCGCGTACACTTCTAGCGCTAGCGGCAAGTTTATCACCAGACTTACAAAATACTAGCGTCGGTCTGTAATAGGTTTCAGTCAATCTAGAAGCTACGATTCCTATCACACCTTTATGCCAGTTGGGATCAAAAACAACACTGGTAAAATTATCCTCTTCTTTATTAGAAATGATTTGTTCCAGCGCTTCTTCTGTGATAGATCGATCCAGTTCTCGCCTGTCAGAATTATAATTCTCTATAGAAGCGGCAAACTCTTTAGCCTTTTCCAGATCTGTTTCAGTCAATAATTCTACTGCATGCAGTCCGTGTTTCATTCTTCCAGCTGCGTTAATACGTGGCGCGATAATAAAAACAACATCTGTAATGGTAAGTTTTGTTTTATTCAAATTAGAAATAATTGCCTCAAATCCAGCTCGTGGACAGGTATTTATTACGTTTAAACCGTGATAGGCTAGAATTCTATTCTCTCCAGTCATTGGGACAATATCTGCGCCTATTGCAGTCGCGACTAAATCTAAATATGGAATCAATATTTCAAATTCCCAATCGTTTGCTATTGTTAATGCTTGACATAATTTAAAACCTACACCGCAGCCGCACAATTCATCATAAGGATAAGAACAATCGTCGCGTTTAGGATCGAGAACCGCTATGGCATCTGGCAATTCTTTACCAGGTCGGTGATGATCACAAATGACAAAATCGATTCCTTTTTCATTTGCATAAGCGACTTTATCCACTGCTTTCACACCGCAATCTAATGCGATAATTAATGAAAAATCATTGTCTGCTGCAAAATCAATTCCTTTAAAACTTACTCCGTAACCTTCATCATAACGATCAGGAATATAAGTAGAAACACGATCATAAAAACTTTCTAAGAAGGTAGACATAAGCGCTACACTGGTCGTACCATCTACATCATAATCTCCATAAACGAGGATATTCTCGTTATTCCCTACCGCTTTTTGAATACGTTTTACAGCTAGATCCATGTCCTTCATAAGGAACGGATCGTGCAATTCCTCTAGGTTGGGTCTGAAAAATGATCTCGCTTTCGCGAAAGCGTCCACGCCACGTTGCACTAATAATCCAGCAAGAAAAGGATCAATTCCCAGCTCTTGAGAAAGTTGTTCTTGTTTTTGAGAATCTGGTAAAGGTTTTAATGTCCAGCGCATGGTGTAAAGATAAGATGTAAAATCAGTCTGTGTGCAAGAATCGAAAAGCTAACCTTATATCCATGATAAATCTGTTACTTTTAAAGTCTAAATTTAAATCATCCATTTTTAAACCCAAAATATGCCATTAGTAACACCATTAGACGCTAGCCACGATCCAGAAACAGCAGAACTTGCAGCTTTTTTCAATGAAACATTAGGCTTTTGTCCTAATTCTGTACTTACCATGCAGCGACGTCCAGCGATATCAAAAGCTTTTATCAATTTAAACAAAGCGGTTATGGCAAACGAAGGTCGCGTGACCAGTGCCTTAAAAAGAATGATGGCTTGGGTTTCTAGCAACGCGACAGGCTGCCGTTATTGTCAAGCACATGCGATCAGAGCCGCAGAGCGTTATGGGGCAGAACAAGAACAACTGGACAACATTTGGGAATACCGCACACATCCTGCTTTTAATGAAGCTGAACGTGCTGCCCTCGATTTTTCATTAGCTGCAAGTCAGGTTCCTAACGCTGTCGATACATCGATTCAAAAACGTTTACATGAGCACTGGAATGAAGGAGAGATAGTAGAAATGCTAGGTGTGATATCGCTTTTTGGTTACTTAAACCGCTGGAACGACTCTATGGGAACCACCTTAGAAGGCGATGCAATTCAAAGCGGAAATCAACATTTAGGTAAACATGGTTTTGAGGTAGGGAAGCACGTGTAACAGTTTTATAATTAAACGTGAATTCGATCTAAGAAAAATGGGAATTACTTTTTAATCAATGGAATAAGAAATGAAGAGTTGATAGGCTAGTTTGAGCGTAGTCGAAAACTATTAAATATATAAACAGTCTCGACTGCGCAAGACGTGACAAATATTATAATCACACTATCCCGTAAAGTGTGTAAGTTAAAACAGCTTGGGTTTGACTTTAAATTAACTTATAGTTGAATCCTTTTTTTATAAATGGTCAGCAAATGATAGAGTACAATACTCCAGTTTCTCATGGGCATAGACCATTTTTGGTCGCTTCCCTTACTGCCAAATATACAGATTTCATAACGACATCATCAGTTGGGAATGATAATTTGTTTTTAGTGTATTTTCTGACTTCTAAAGGGAACTCAAAGAGAACGACAAGGTTTTTCCAGTTGTCGTAGCATCTGTTCACAGCGTAAGAGTACTTGTCTTCCCATTTATCTGCAAAGCTTTTTAGAGCAGCTTTTGCGGCTTGTTTTGTAGGCGCGTTGTAGATTTGTTTCATATCTGCGATAAAGGCTTTTTTATACTTTCATACCACATACCTGCAAGCATTTCTAATTTGATGAACCACGCAAATTTGAGTTTTAGACTCTGGGAATACGTTTTTAATGGTTTCTGTATAGCCGTTGAGATTATCTGTAGCTGTGACTAAAAGATCTTCTACACCACGAGCTCTCATATCAGTAAGTACCCTCATCCAAAAGGCAGCAGACTCAATTTTACCTAACCACAGGACATAAGACTTCTTTTTTACCGTCTCTACCAAGTCCTACGGCGATATAAACGGCTTTATTAATCATCTTAGACTTCTCACGCACCTTAAAAACGATTCCATCCATCCAGACAATTAAATAAACTGGCTCTAATGGTCTATTTTGCCATGCGACAATTTTATTGTTGATACGGTCAATAATACGAGATATGGTAGTTGTCGATATATCAAAGTTGTATACCTCTCTTATCTGCTCCTTGATATCGCTATTGCTCATTCCTTTGCCATACAAAGATATAATCACATTTTCGATACCATCTACCATACTGGTGCGTTTGGGAACAAGCATGGGAATGAATAAGGCATCACGGTCTCTACGCACCTTAATCTCCGACTCGCCAAAGCTGGTTCTGAGCTTTTTACTGCTGTATCCGTTACGTTTATTGTAAGTTGGACTTTTTTTCATGTGTTTGAATAGTCTAAGTGAGCATCAAGCTAGCCTTTTAGCATTTTTTCAATACCTCGCTTTTGAACTTACTTTAAAAAATCAGTGAGTTCATCTCACGTTTTGAGCTGATTTAAAAAATCGTCCTTGAATAAATCTTATTTGTTCATGTCTGTGTAAAAATAAAAAAGGCTTAGGTTATCACCCAAGCCTACTTTAACTACTCACATAGTTAGTGAGATACTACCGCATTTAATAATCTGTATCCGTTATTTAGGACTATACAATTACAGGATATTTTTAACGCATATAAGATGCTCAACAATAGGCAGAAAGGTCTTTAAAATAAAAAAAGCCGCTAAAACTTTGTTTTAGCGGCTTTTTTGCTTGATACTAGTTCAATTATTTAATACCTAGATCTGCTTTTACATCATTAGTAAGATCATAACCGTCTGCCATGATGATACCAGTACCTGTTGTAGAATCTAGAACATAATCAAACCCTTTTGCACGAGCTACTTTAAAAATAGACTCTCTTACCTGCTTATATAAAGGCTTTAAAAGATCTGTTCTTTTTTGACCCATTGCTTTTTGAGAATTTTGGTAATACTCTTCTAATTTTTTCTGTCCTTCAGCAAGCTCTGCAAGAACTCTTTCATTTTCTTCCTGAGTTCTTTGTGGTGCCGCTTCTTGAGCAGTTTGATATCTCGTCTTCAATTCTTTATCCATTGCACTTAACTTAGTTTCATAAGTTTTTGCAAGATTTCTCAACTGCTTATCTGCCGCGATTGCGCTAGGCATAGATTCTACTAGCTCTTGAGAAGCTACGTGACATATTTTAGTAGGTTGCGCCTGTGCATGACCTAGGTTAATACCTGCAAAGATCAATGCAACTGCTGCTATTAAGGTTTTTACTTGTTTCATTTTTATATTAATTGTTATCAATTTTTTGTTTATACAGCTCTATACAAGCGGTTGCAAATATAAGGAGTTCCTATATTATTCTCCACTAGGTGATGTTTTCTTGTTATCTTTTTCTCTCTCAGCTTTTCTAGCCTCGATTTCTGCTTGTTTCTTTGCTCTGGCTTCCTCTCTTACCGCTTTTATACTATCTCTTTTACGTTGACGGTCTGCCATCATCTTATCTCTACGCGCTTTATAAGCGGCAGCTTTTGCAGCTCTTGCAGAGTCTCGCAGTCTCTTTTGTTCATTACGAGCAGCATCGCGTTCAGAGATTGCCATTTGAATCTTTTCTTTCCTATCCTCTTTAGCTTGCTCTTTTTCTTCTTTCTTCTCTGCCTCTATTACTGATAAATAAGGCTCGTCCTTCTCCATTTCCTGGTTGGATCGTTTATCTTCTGCCGCTTTTCTTTTTCCTGTTCTACCTATCGCTCTAAGTACTTGATCACTTAAATCATGGCGATCTGCGCTGTACAAAAGTGCTGCTTCAGAACTATCAACTAATAAATCGTATTTCTTTTGATTTCCTATTTTCTGAATTTCATTAAAAACTTGATCCTGTACTGGCTGTATTAACTGCTGTTTTTGTAATAGAAAATCTCCTTGTGGACCAAAACGTTTTTGTTGATATTCTGAAAGTTCTTGTTGCTTTAGTGCAATGTCCTCTTCTTTCTCTTCAATTAGCTCTTTAGTAAGCAATACTTTTTCATTTTGAAGAGATGCTTTCATTTGAGAAATTTCATTTCCCATTTGATCAATCTCTTGCTTCCATTTTTGCATTTTCTGGTCTAATTGCCTGGAAGCTTCTTGATACTCTGGCACACTCTCTAGAATGTACTCCATATTCACATAGCCTACTTTAATACCTCTTTGCGCTTTCGCGAAAGCGAAACTAAAAAAGGAAACGATACCGATAACTAAAATCTTATTTTTCATAAGTCTATTTGTTTATTGAAATAATCATGCCATGATTAAAACTGCTGGCCTATTATAAAGTGAACGTTCCAACCGCTAGGATCTTGTGTTGGAGCATTAGGAACTGCATCAAATCCATAACCAAAGTCAACACCTAGAAGACCAAATGCTGGCATAAATATACGTAATCCCGCTCCAGCAGATCGCTGAACTTCAAATGGATTGTAATTTCTAAAGCGATCGTAAGAACCTGCTGCTTCTGCAAATGTAAGCACATAGATAGACGCGGCTTGCTCTAAGGAAATAGGGTAACGCAATTCTAAAGAATATTTATTATAAACGGTATCACCATCATTACTAGTTGTTAAAGCACTGTTATCATAACCACGCATTCTAATAATGTCACGACCATCTAGAGAAAACGCTCCTAATCCATCTCCTCCTACAAAAAATCGCTCAAAAGGAACGAGTCCTCTATCGTTATTATATGCACCTAAGAAACCAAATTCTGTTTTAGTTTGTAAAATTAATTTTTCATAAAGCTGTGTATACCAAGTTCCTTCAAATTTAACTTTATAAAATTCTAAGAATTTAAAACGTTCTTGATCGATTTTTCCTGGATCTGCAATACCGTTAGTTTGAAATTCTGGATTGTCTTCGATATTTTCATAATCAACTCCATTCCATAAGGAATACGGCAAGGTCATTTTTGCAGTAAGTGAAAAAGAGGATCCATAAGTAGGAAAAATAGGATTAACACCTACGTTATTACGACTTAAACCTATAGTATATGCTAAGTTATTGGAAAAACCATTAGGGAAATTGAACAATTGACTTTGAAAGTTTTTTAAATTATAATGCTGAAAAGAGATCGCCTGAGAAAACTGAAAATATTGATCTGGCCATTCCAATCTTTTTGCGATTCCTATAGTTCCACCGGTAATAAGAAAACGTTGATTTCTATCAACTTCTCTAAAGTTTTGCTGATTCACACGGAATTGTTCACTATGTGAAAAGGACACGTTAAAAGAAACTGGTTTTTTACCACCTAACCAAGGTTCTGTAAAGTTTAAACTATAGGTTCTAAAAATAGTACTAGCTTGTGCTCTTACTGCAAGAGTTTGTCCATCTCCCATAGGAACTGGCTGATAGGCTTCACCATTGAATAAATTGCGTAGAGAGAAGTTGTTAAATCGCAATCCTAAGGTTCCTACAAATCCACCACCACCGTATCCACCTTGTAATTCTATCTGACTAGCACCTGCTTCAACAAGTTCATAATCTACATCTACTGTTCCTTCTTCCTGATTTACATTCTTTAATTGTGGATTAATCTTTTGTGCATCAAAGAATCCCAATTGACCTACTTCACGTATAGAGTTAATAATCTTCTGACGAGAATACTTTTCACCTGGTGACGTTCTTATTGCTCTATAAATCACGTGGTCATTTGTTCTAGTATTACCACTTACCGTTACATTATTGAAATATGCTTCTTTTCCTTCTACAATTCTAATTTCAAAATCTATCGTATCATTCTCTACTCGAGTTTCTACAGCGTTTACGTTTGAAAAAAGATAACCGCTATTTTGATATAGGTTAGTTAAATCGTCAGAATCTGGATCTTGTGGATTGCTTATTCGTTCATCAAATGCAACACCATTATAGACATCTCCTTTTTCTACTTTGATTAATCGTTTTAACTGATCATCTGTGTAGACAGTATTTCCTACAAACTTAATGTCTCCAAAATAATATTTCTTTCCTTCTTCTACCTTAATGTTTAATGCAATTGTTTTGTCGCTTATTTTTGTTAAGGTGTCAGAAATTACACGGGCATCGCGATATCCACTTTCTTTATATTTATCTACAATAGAAACTAAATCTTGCTGAAAATCTTCTTCTATATATTTAGATCTTTTGAAAAGCCTGTAAAATACTTTTTCCTTAGTGTTAGACATAGCGCCTCTTAATTGTTTATCACTAAGTTTTTCATTACCATCGAACGTTATAGTGGAAATTTTAACCTTTTTACCCTTATCAATATCAATTTTCATATTCACGATATTCTTTCCAGTGGTATCTGGAATCGTGCGCGTCTTTACCTTTGCATCTGCATAAAGAAATCCTTTTTTCCTATACTTATCTTCAATAAATGATCTCGTAGTGGTGACCAGATTCTCAGTAGCTTTACGACCTCTAGTAAGTTGTAATTCTTCTTTAAGATCCTTAATCTGACCTTTACGTAACCCTTCTATAGTAACATCGTTAAGGTTAGGAACCTCAATGATGTTAATTTCTAGATTTATTGTATCGATAATATCATCGTTAGGGTCTCCTATGATATCTGTAGCAAATATTCTAATGTCGCTAAATAACTTTAGGTCCCACATTTTCTTCACTACCTGACTAATTCTTTCTCCAGGAACAAATACCTCTTCTCCTTTGCGCAGTCCAGTAAATGCTATTACGGTATTTTCATTATAGGTTTGACTTCCTGTAACGGTAATCTCACCTAGTTTATATTTGGTAGCATCTCCTATTGCAAGGTCGCTTCTTTTTTCTTGAGCATATATTGCCGTACTTAATGATAAGCACAATACAAATAGTAGCAAGTTTGCTAACTTTTTTGTCATTCTATAATTGTTCACTTGTTTTACCAAACCTTCTTTCTCTATCTTGATAATTATGTATCGCTTCTACCAGATGTTCTTTTCTGAAATCTGGCCACAGCACTTTTGTAAAATATAATTCGGCATAAGCGATTTGCCATAAAAGGAAATTGCTAATGCGTTGTTCTCCACTGGTACGTATCAATAAATCCACATCAGGCATATAGCTAGTATATAGATGTTTACTGATGACATCAGTATCAATTTGATCTATATCTAACGTACCTTCTTTAACCTGACTGGACACACTTTTAACAACTGAAATTAGCTCTTCTCTAGACCCATAACTTAATGCTAGAGTAAGGTTCATTTTACCATTATCCTTTGTAAGCTCTATGACTTCTGATAGTTCTTTTTGTGCTTTTTCAGGTAATAAATCTAATCGACCTATTGCTTTAAGAGAAACGTTATTTTCTTGTAGCGTAGAGAGTTCTTTCTTAAGACTGGAAACCAGTAGTTTCATTAAAGTATCGACTTCTAGCTTAGGTCTATTCCAATTCTCTGTGCTAAAAGCATAAAGAGTAATATTCTCTACTCCTAATTCTCCACAAACCTCAACCGTTTGACGGATTGCTTTTGCACCTTTTTCATGACCTCGCACTCTCATCAAACCTTGTTTCTTTGCCCACCTGCCATTACCATCCATGATAATTGCTATGTGCTTAGGAATTTTAGTTGGATCGAGTAGTTCTAATACCATAATTAAAAGTTACAATAACAAGGTTTACGACCAAAGGTATATGTAAGTGTCACACCACTAAATACATACCAGTCATTGTTATTGATATTACCAAATTTCAAACTGTCAAAATCCATATCGCCATCTGGATTACTTCCATCTAAATTATCGGTAAAGGTATATCGAGCGCCTATCTCTGCAGCGAGAATCAGTTTAGGCGTGATGTTAGTCTTTACTCCTAATACAATTGGGATCGCAATATCGATTGATTTATCATACTCTTCCAACTCATTTGTGTTATTTAGTGCAAACGAACTGTATTGAAAGGCGGTTAAACCGGTATATAAATAAGGGACGAGCTGAGGCTTACCAGAATATAATTCCCAATCCCAAAATGTATACTCAATTCCTACACTTGCTTCTAAAAGAGAGTAATTATATTTTAATCCACGTAAATCTCGAGAGATATCGTCACTATCGTTATCATCTCCTATCATGTTTGCAGATATGATGCTCGCTCTAAAACTGTGTCTAGAACTGCGATTCCATTTGAACATTGCTCCTATAGCACCATCAGAAATCTGGATATACTGTGTGCTTCCTACATCACCTATTACATTTGATGTCCCTGCAAAAAGACCAACTTCATAGGTTTGCGCTTTCGCGAAAGCGAAACTGAAAAAAATAATAAAAATAAATAATGACCGCATGGATTTTTTAAAACGTGCAAATATAACAATTCTCTTTACCCAGCATGAGGTTTACATGCTGGATTCTAATATTGAAAACATGGAATGGGTAATTTTATTGCTTAATTGCGTTTATCTTCTCCCCACAAAAGTTTTTCTCTTAAAGTTTTGATGAAACTTTGATCTTTTAGTTCTATCAAGTCAATGGTAAAGTTGGACTTTCTAAGTGTTAAAACTGCTTCATTAGGAAAGGAGGCAATACGATTATCTAACGATGCTAAAAACTGGTCTTCTCTACCACTTACTTTTATCGTAATTTCTGTGTTATCAGGAATTACTAAAGGTCTTGCATTTAAATTATGAGGCGCGATAGGAGTAATAACAAAAGCATCTGTATCTGGTGAAATTACAGGACCTCCACAGCTTAAACTATAACCGGTTGATCCCGTAGGCGTTGATATAATTAAGCCATCTGCCCAATAAACCGTCAATAATTCTTGATTTAGTTTGGTTTCAATTTGAATCATACTAGTAGTATTCATCCTACTTACTGTAACTTCATTAAGTGCAAAATTATGAGGCTCAGGATGGTTTTCTTCATGAGAAGATGTCAAGGTTATGAGTGTACGTTTACTTAACGAGTAAGAGCCTCTGTATAAAGCTTCTACAGCGTTAACGAGATGGTCTTTATGCAGCATAGCTAAAAAGCCTAACCTTCCTGTATTGATCCCAATAACAGGAATATCTACATTACCTATATAAGCAACAGCTCTAAGAACGGTACCATCACCTCCTATACTTATTAATATATCATAAGACTCGTCTAACATTTCAAAAGACTGAAGATCTTGAGCAATATCATTACCTATCAGTAAAGTATGGAAATCTGATTCTACAAGAACTTCACAGTTTTTTTGCTTTAGCAACCTTATTAATTCCTCACATGTAGAAACCGTATCATCGTGCAGGTAGCGACCATATATAGCAACTTTTTTCATCTAGATATTTAGGTATTTGTTCAAATAATCTGAACGCTCTTTAAGAGTATCAAGAAAAGAATCCTCTTCTGCCGCGCTTACTATTTCATAACTATATCTTCTGAAAGTCTGAAGCACACGATTAAGGTTTTGAGGACTTAATTTAAGGGTAATTTCAGACATGTGATCCTTGTAAGAACTTACAAAACAACCAAATACTTTAGAATCATTAGACTCTACTATTTGTGCAATTTCACTAAAACTATAATCTGTTGATCCTTTTTGCACAACCACAACAGCACCTGATTCATACATAAATGGAGTATCGTTGAAAAACTCCATTATATCTTTGAGTTCTAAATATCCTAAGTAATCATTATCCTGATTTAAAACTGGCATGATATTGCACTGGTGTTGAGCAAACGCCTCTAAAATATCAAGCCAGTGAGTATCTTCTTTTACATGAAAAGCAGTAAAAGAGTATTTAACTTCTTCTAGAGTCTGATTAGATTCAAAACAATGCGCATCATTTTCTGACAAGCAACCTAAATAGACGCCTTCCTGTACTATAGGAAGATGAGAATAGGTCAATTGAGAGAATATAGCTTGCGCTTTAGACATTTGTGAATGCTTATCTAAAGGCTTTACATCATTAATAATATATTGATCTATATTCATGAGAACAAAGTTTATTGCAAATTAATCAATTCTTCACTTATGGGTCTGTTGTAATCCTTCGTATTTTTGGAAATAAAAAGAACTATGGCAATTTTAAGTGTAAATGTCAATAAAATAGCAACGTTACGCAACTCTAGAGGCGGCGATGTGCCTAATCTAGTTAAAGTAGCGTTAGATCTAGAAAGGTTTGGTGCACAAGGGATCACTATTCATCCTAGACCAGATGAGCGTCATATTAAATATCAAGATGCAAGAGACTTAAAAAAAGTGGTGCAAACAGAACTTAATATTGAAGGAAACCCTATTGAGAGTTTTATCAATTTAGTTGATGAAGTACAACCAGCACAAGTAACTTTAGTTCCAGATGGACCAGATGCGCTCACTTCAAATGCAGGATGGGATACCATTAAACACAAAAATTTTCTTACAGATATAGTAAAGCATTTCAAAGATCAAGGAATACGTACTAGTATTTTTGTTGATCCAGTGGTAAGTATGATTGAAGGCGCAGCACAAACCGGTGTCGACCGTATTGAGTTATACACTGAAGATTTTGCACGGCTCTATCTACAAGATAAAGAAAAAGCTATCGCCCCATATATTAAAGCTGCAAATAAGGCTACAGAGTTAGGTATTGGCATTAACGCTGGACACGATCTTTCATTAGAGAATATCAAGTTTTTTAATGAACAATTACCTGATTTAATAGAGGTATCCATTGGACATGCTTTAATTGCAGAAAGTCTTTATCTAGGACTTGAAAATGTAGTAAACATGTATAAAGCGAGACTTGCATAATGTTACATTCAATTATTTTAGGAGAAGGACAACCGTTTTTAATCCTTCATGGATTTTTAGGAATGGCAGACAACTGGAAAACACTAGGTCGTCAGTGGAGTGAAAACGGCTATCAAGTGCATCTAATTGATCAGCGCAATCATGGTCGCAGCTTGCATAGCAATGATTTTAACTATGAAATCATGGCACAAGATGTCAAGGATTATTGCGATAAACACAACCTTCAAGACATCATCCTTTTAGGTCATAGTATGGGTGGGAAAGTAGCAATGAAATTTGCTGAACTACATGAAAGTTACTTGAATAAGATAATTATTACAGACATTGCTCCTAAAGAATATGCGCCACATCATAGTGATATCATTAATGGATTAAGAAGTTTAAATTTTGATCTTATTAAATCACGCAGTGATGCCGATGAAATGCTAGGAAAAGTCATTCCCGACTTTGGCACGCGTCAGTTTTTATTAAAGAGTCTCTATAGAGTAGATAAAAACAGGTACGGATGGCGGTTTAATTTAGAAGTTTTAGGAGCTGCTCAAAATAAAGTAGGCATTCATCAACCTTTGTCTAACACTATTAAAACTCCTGCTTTATTTATAAGAGGTGGAAGATCTGGTTATATTTTGGACAGCGATAAAATGTTAATTGATCACGCTTTCGCGAAAGCGGAATTAAAAACCATCAGTGATGCTGGACATTGGTTGCATGCAGAGAAACCGCAAGAATTCTTCACATTTGTTATGGAATTCTTAAAATAAAAGTTATTATGCAAGCATAATAACAACGAAAACGCTTGCGTAATATTAATTAAATATTAAATTTGACACATATAAATTCAATATATACTACAAACCTTTGATTATGAACAAAATAAAAGTTTTTGTTGTACTTTGTTTGATATCTACATTTGCTTTTGCAGGTGGATATCGTGTTAGTACACAAAGTAACAAACAGTTAGCAATGGGACACACAGGTGTTGCCGTCGTTAATAGTGCTGACATCCTATTCTTTAACCCAGCTGGTATAGTTCATTTAGAAAATAAACTAAACATCAGTGCTGGTGGATTCGGTGTATTTTCTGATGTAAAATTTCAAAACCAAGAATTCGGTACTACATCTGAAACCGATAGCCCAACAGGTACGCCTCTTTATCTTTATGCTACTTATAAAGTTACTGAAGATTTTTCAGTAGGATTAGGAGTTTACACACCATATGGTAGTAATGTAACCTGGCCTACAGACTGGTCTGGTTCTCACCTAGTAAATGAGATTGAATTAAGCGCTATTTTTATTCAACCTACTTTATCTTATCAATTATTTGATAGTGTAAGTATAGGTGGTGGTCCTATCCTAGCAATAGGTGGCGTATCATTTAATAGAAACGCAAGTAGAACTCTTACAGATGAAGAAGGAAATAGATCTAATATAGGCATTGAAGATTCTGGTGTTACTTCATGGGGATGGACAGCAGGTCTAATGTTTACACCGACAGATCGCTTTTCATTGGGTTTTAATTATCGCTCTTTAATTAACATAGACAGTACAGAAGGAACAGCAACATTCTCTAACTTCCCAAATAGTACACTAACACCAGCAAACGGTGAGACCAGTTTTACTGCAACTTTACCACTACCGGCAGAACTTACGCTTGGTGTAAGTTATAAGATGTTTAACGATAAGTTATTACTAGCTTTTGATTACAATAGAGCTCTATGGAGTGAGTACAATAGTTTAGATCTTGAATTTGGTAACGGTGCAACCTCTATTAATCCTAGAAACTATAAAGATGCTTCTACTTACAGATTTGGTGCACAATATGCAGCGACTGATAAGTTAACAGTAAGAGCTGGATATTACTTTGATGAGTCTCCAGTACAGTCTGGATTTTTTGCCCCAGAAACTCCACGTAATGATTCTGATGGTTATACTTTTGGACTTTCTTTTCAAGCAACACCTAAATTATCTATTGACACCTCTTTCCTTTTCTTAAAGTTTAGAGAAGTAACAGAATCTTATGACTTTTACTTTGATACAGGTTCTCCTGTTCCAGCTCCTTTTGAAGGAACTTACAAGTCATCAGCTTTTATTGCTGGTCTAGGTATAACTTATAGCATGTAAAAAATAAAATCATGAAAAACTTAAATATAAAATTAATCGCCCTTTTTATTGCCAGTGCAGCAATAGTAAGTTGTGATGAAGACTTTGACAATCCTATTGAAGATGGCGGCACGTACACATCTGGAGAAGCAGATTTTTCAAAATACGTAACTGTAGGTAACTCTCTAACCGCTGGTTATGCAGATGGAGCACTTTATTTGAGCGGTCAACAAAATTCATTTCCCAATATAATCGCAGGTCAGATGCAATTTGCTGGTGGTGGTGAATTTAACCAACCGCTAGTAAATGATAATACTGGTGGATTACTAGCAGCTGGTTTTCAAATATTACCTAACCGCTTTGTGCTTGCATCAGACGGAATGGGTAATCCTGCTGGACCTGCAGTATTTACTGGCGCAGCTCCTACAACTGACATTACTAACAAGGTAACTGGACCATTAAATAACTTTGGTGTGCCAGGGGCAAAAGTATTTCATCTTGCAGCTCCAGGTTACGGCGCACTATCTGGTGTTGCAACAGGAACTGCAAATCCATACTATGCTAGATTTTCAAGCTCTGAATCGTCTACTATAATAGCAGATGCTGCGGCAGCAAATGGAACATTCTTCACTCTATGGATAGGAAACAATGACATTTTAGGCTACGCAACTAATGGTGGGACTTTTACTAACCCTTTGACTGGAGAAACAACTCAAGCATTGGACCACAACGTGACCAACAATATAACACCATCGAGTTATAGTTCTAGTGATATTACTAACAACAATGTATTTGCTGGAGTGTACCAACAACTCGTTGCCGGACTTACTGCAAACGGAGCGAAAGGAGTTTTAGTTAACATACCAGATGTTACTTCGATACCTTTCTTTACAACTGTGCCATCACAAGCTCTTAGCCCAGCAGACCCAACTTTCGGTCCACAAATACCATTACTTAATCAGGTTTACGGCGGCCTGAATCAAATATTTACAGCCTTCGGTCAGCCAGGTCGTCAAATTTCTTTTTCTACAACTGGTGCTAGTGGACTTGTCGTTAGAGATTTGGACTTAGCTGATTTATCACAAAACCCAAATTTTGTTAATGCATTAGTTCCATTAGTTCAAGGTATTGGTGCCTCTTTCAATTTGACACTGACTGCTGCTCAAGCTACTGGATTAGCGCAAATTTTGGCTCCTCAATTTGGTCAAATCCGTCAAGCAACACCAAGTGATCTAATAACTTTTACAGCGGCGCCATTACTAGGCGGGAACAATCAGCAACTCTTTGGAACCTTAACAGGTGCTGGATTACCAGTAGAATTAGCTGGTGCTCTTACTGCAAATGGTGTCACTTTTCCTTTAGGTGATCAGTTTGTACTAGATGAAGATGAACAAGCTGCGGTAACAACTGCACAAACTGCATATAACGCGACTATAGAAGGACTTGCTCTAGCAAACGATCTTGCCTTTGTGGACGCACGTGCTGCACTTGCTCAAGTAGCCTCTACAGGTGTTGCTTTTAACGGTGGTGTTTTAACTTCTACTTATGCAACTGGTGGTGGATTCTCTTTAGATGGAGTACATCCTACAGCTAGAGGTTATGCATTTACTGCAAACACAATAATCGATGCTATAAATGCTAAATATGGTTCTACCTTGCCAAAAGTAGACATAGGCGCATATTCTACGATCCAATTAAGTGATCAAGTTCAGTAACTCTTTTTATTACTTGAATTAAATATAATCTGCTGTTGATTTGATCAACAGCAGATTTTTTATTTTTACAAAAAATACCCTTATGAAATTTATTGTTAAACTACTTATCACCGCAGCTCTAGTCATGGGCTTATCAGAGATACTTCCAGGTATTGAAACAACAGGTTATCTAAGTGCTATTCTGGTGGCACTTTCCTTATCTTTTTTAAACTTTATTGTAAAACCTATTCTTGTCATACTTACACTACCTGTTACCATTGTAAGCTTAGGGTTATTCCTACTCGTCATTAATGTAATTATTATTTATCTAGCTGATTGGTTAGTAGGTGGATTTGAAGTAGAAGGTTTCTTTTGGCCATTTATGTTTTCATTACTTCTAGCTTTAGCACGTTCCATTTTATTTAAAATGTTAGATAAAGAGAATAATTAATTGAATCTTCAACAAACAGCTGCATAAGAAACAGATAAGTAGTTCTAAGAGCTGAACTACCTAATTCCCAAAGCGATATTAAACGCTTTGATAGCAAGTAAATAAACGCTAATTTTGCACCCCAAATTTAACAGCATATAAAAGTCTTTAAATGAACATAAAACGTACTGACTCAGACGCGCTTAACGCAACAATTACATTAGAAGTTGAAAAAGCAGATTACCATCATCAAGTAGAAAATGTTCTTGCAAATTATCGCAAAACAGCAAATATTCCAGGTTTTAGAAAAGGACACATACCTGTAAGCCTTATAAATAAAAAGTACCGTGTACCAGTATTAGTGGAAGAGATCAATAAATTGATTCAAGCAGAGCTTAATAAATATATCACTAGTGAAAATTTGAACCTTCTAGGAAATCCACTTCCTAAGAGTCAGGACAACATTAATTGGGAAAATGAAGAGTTTACTTTTGAATTTGAAGTAGGACTTGCACCAGAATTTGAAGTAGACGTAAAAGGTAAGAAAGCCATTACACAGTACGAGATCAAAACTGATGATAAAACTATCAACAATCAGATCGATCGCATACGTGAAAACTACGGAAAATTAATCGCAAAGAAAGAAGTTGCAGAAGGTAATGAAGTAACTGGTGTTTTCAGAAACGATGAAGAAGAAATCAATGCAGACGCGACTTTCTCTACATCAAAAATCAAAGGAAAAACTAACCTTAAGAAGTTTATCGATGCAAAAGTAGGAGACACTTTAGAATTGAAGACAAAAGGTCTTTTTGAAAATGATCAAGATCTTGCTACTTTCTTAAAGTTAGATTCTGCAAAAGCTGATGGACTTAAAGTGGATGTAACTTTTGAAATCACTGAGGTGAATGAAAGAGAAAAAGCAGAATTGAATCAAGAATTCTACGATAAACTTTTCGGTCCAGATACTGTAAAAAGTGAAGACGAATTAAGAGAAAAACTGCGTGAAGATGCTGCAAAGCAATTTGCACAGCAAACAGATCAAAAATTATTGACTGACATTACAGAGTCTCTAATTGAAAATACTAAATTTGATCTACCAGCAGACTTCCTTAAAAGATGGATCGCAAATAATGGTGAGAATCAATTTACAGAAGAAGAAGCTGCAGAAGAGTATAACCGTTCTGAAAAAGGTTTAAGATACCAATTGATTGAATCTAATATTGTAAAGAATAATGAAGAACTACAACTAAAGTTTGAAGATCTTCAAGATTATTCTCGCACCATGATACGTCAGCAAATGGCACAATACGGTCACATGGATGCTACTGATGAAGAAGTAGATCAAGTTGTAGCACGTATCATGAGCAATCAAGATGAAGTAAAACGCATGAGTGAGCAACTTCAAAATGAAAAAATGTTGAAGTTTTTCAAAGAGAACGCAAAGCTTAAGAAAAAAGAATTGACATACGAACAATTTATTGAAGAAGCTTACAAGCCACAATAAAGTTCAAACCTATCAATAATTCATATCTTTAGGCGTTGACTTTTATCAAATAGTTAACGCCTTTTTTATCTTACACCTAGTATTATTACAACATGGATATATCTAAAGAATTTGAAAAATTTGCCGTAAAAGATCAAGGAGTTAATCCTATGTATTACGATAAAATAATGGGTAGAATGTACCCAACTAATCTTACTCCTAACATTATAGAAGAGCGCCAGATGAATGTGGTTGCCATGGACGTATTTTCACGTTTAATGATGGACCGTATTATTTTTATGGGTCAAGGAGTAAACGATCAAGTAGCAAACATCATACAAGCACAATTGCTTTTCTTAGAAAGTGCAGATGCTAATAAAGACATCCAGATCTATATCAACTCTCCTGGAGGTAGTGTTTATGCTGGTTTAGGTATTTATGACACGATGCAATTCATAAAGCCAGACGTGGCAACTATTTGTACTGGTATGGCAGCAAGTATGGGCGCAGTCTTACTTTGTGCTGGAGCCGAAGGTAAAAGAAGTGCGCTTCCACACAGTCGTGTGATGATTCATCAAGTTTCAAGTGGTGTTCAAGGTCAGGCTAGTGATATTGCTGTTACTGCTCGTGAGGTTGTAAAACTTAGAGAAGAATTGTACACTATTATTGCAAAACATTCTAAGCAGTCATACGACAAGGTGTATACAGACTCTGATCGTGACTACTGGATGAAGGCTGATGAGGCTAAGGAATACGGTATGATTGATGAAGTTTTAAGGAGAGACTAAGGTAAATTAGGTTAAAATGTTTGTGCTTATTTCGCTTTCGCGAAAGCGGTATCATCAACATCTTCTTTAATCCAATAGAAGTAATGAGAACTATTCCTATAAAATTATAAAACAGTCTCACTTAAAGGACACAGGATATCGTGTCAAAAATAAAAATATGAGTAAAGAACAATTAGAATGTAGCTTTTGTGGGCGCAATAAAGCAGAAACCAATTTGCTTATTGCAGGATTAGACGCGCATATCTGTGACCGTTGTATTGAGCAAGCTCATGGAATCGTTTTAGAAGATACCGCAGTAGAAAAGCCAGGTGTTACTAACGCAGAGTTAGAACTGAGAAAACCTAAAGCCATTAAAGCATTTCTTGACGAGTACATTATCGGTCAAGAATTTACTAAAAAAGTAATGTCTGTAGCTGTTTACAATCACTACAAAAGATTGTTACAAAAAGATACTGATGACGATGTAGAAATACAGAAGTCCAATATTATGATGGTAGGACAGACAGGAACCGGTAAAACACTTATTGCAAAAACGATTGCAAAAATGTTGAACGTACCACTTGCCATTGTAGACGCAACCGTACTAACTGAAGCTGGTTATGTAGGTGAAGATGTAGAAAGTATATTAACTAGGTTACTTCAGGCAGCAGATTATGATCTAGATAAAGCTCAAACCGGAATCGTTTTTATTGATGAGATAGATAAAATTGCTCGCAAGAGCGATAATCCATCGATTACAAGAGATGTTTCTGGAGAAGGCGTGCAACAAGGTTTATTGAAATTACTAGAAGGAACAGTTGTTAATGTACCGCCTAAAGGTGGTCGTAAACATCCAGACCAAAAATTTATTGAAGTTGATACAGAGAATATTCTATTCATTGCTGGTGGTGCTTTTGACGGTATAGAAAAAGTAATCCGCAAGAGATTGAATATGCAAGCAGTAGGTTTTAACGCAAGTATGTCTAACGATGGTGTGGTAGAAAAAGACAATTTATTACAGTACATTATTCCTAAAGATATCAAAGATTTTGGGATGATACCAGAGATTATAGGTCGTTTACCAGTTCTTACCTATATGAATCCACTAGATGCTAAAACATTAAGAGCGATTCTTACAGAACCTAAAAACGCTATTATCAAACAATATCTGAAGCTTTTTGAAATGGATGATATCGAGTTTTCCATTACAGATGAAGCACTTACTTACATTGTAGAAAAGGCGATTGAATACAAATTAGGTGCTCGTGGATTACGATCTCTTTGTGAAGCAATCCTTACTGATGCCATGTTTGACATGCCAGGTAGTAGTGACAAAAAACTAGTAGTCACTAAAGAATATGCCGATTCAAAACTCAATAAAAGTGCGATACAGAAATTAAAAGCGGTGAGTTAAATTCTTATACAATTTTAGAAATATCCTTTGCGTTTTTATAATGCAAAGGATATTTCTTTTTTGTGAACAATCATCTTAAATTGCATACGTTAAATAGCACAGTGAAAAAACACCTCTCAAATATATTTCTAGTAATACTAATCGCATTGACATTCATACAATGTGCTAAACGAGGTCGTCCTACTGGTGGACCACTAGATGAACAACCTCCAGTAATTTTAAGAGCCTTTCCAGATAACTATTCTAGAAACTTTAAAAATCAGGTTATTGAGATCGAGTTTGATGAGTTTGTAAAATTAAAAGATTTACAAAAACAGCTAGTCATATCACCACCTTTAAAGACTAGACCGATTATATCACCTCAAGGTAGTGCTTCAAAAAAAATTACCATAGAAATTACCGACACTCTTCAAGACAACACGACTTATGTGCTCAACTTTGGAGAAAGTATTGTGGACAATAATGAAGAAAATCCATATCCCTTTTATAAATATGTTTTCAGTACAGGTAACGTAATCGACTCTTTAACTTTAAAAGGTAAAATAACAGATGCACTTAATTATAAAGCAGAAGAATTTGTAAGCGTACTGCTTTATGAAGTTAATGAAACTTACACCGACAGCGTGATTTACAAAGAATCACCACGATATGTATTGAATACGCTAGACAGTTTAACCACCTTCACGATGGAAAACCTGAAAGAAGGAACATACAAAATGGTAGCTCTTAAAGAGAAAAATAGCGATTTAAAATTTGATCCTAAAAGAGATAAAATAGGATTTGTTTCTGGCACTGTTAGCGTTCCTAGCGATAAGGTGCACGAATTAAGAATGTACCAGCAAGAACTAGATCCTAGCATAAAAAGAATCACACAGCAAGCAGAATCAAGACTTTACGTAGGTTATACCGGTAATATAGAAGACTTAATTATAGAACCTATTCAAAAAAAATCTCTAATTCAACAAAGTCGTCTAACGCAATTAGAAAAAAAAGATACTTTACAATACTGGTACAGACCTAAAATTGAGCAAGATTCTGCCATATTTACAACTACTTTAGAAGGTAAAGTAGAAGAATTCAATGTTCGTTTGAAAGAACTTGATAAAGATAGTTTGGTTATTAAAAAAGGAAGCGAATTCTCATTACGCAATGCAGCAAGTTTCACCGCATCTACTCCTATTGAAAAAATCGATATGACTTTAATGAAGCTCATTGATAAGGACAGTGTAGAGATTTCCTTTACTACAAGGCTGGACAGTCTTAAAAACAAAGCTTATTTAGATTTTGAAAAGAAAGAAGAGCAAAAGTACAATCTCACCATGTTACCTGGCACATTTACAGATTTTTACGGAGAAATGAACACAGATACACTATCGTATAACTACACTACTAAAAAAGAAAATGCTTACGGTAATTTTAGTATAACACTTTCAGGAGGTAGTTCTTTTCCTGTTATCATTCAAGTCACTAAAAAAGACTTGACTATTGAAGCAGAGCTATCAGTTAATGAAAATGGCACCTATGATATTTTTTATCTAAATCCTGGAGATTACTACATAAGGGTTGTTTATGACACAAATGGAAATGGTAAATACGATCCAGGAAATTTCTTGAAAGGTTTACAACCAGAAGAAGTAGTTTATAATCCAGAACTTATACAACTGCAAGCAAACTGGGACAGAAGGTACACACTCAATTTAAAGTAAAATCATCTCTATCTTCTAGAAATCGTAATTTAGAACGGTATTTCTCTATTTCAGATTTGTGTATTTCTACTGTTTCAATTCCTTCTTTCTCCCAAGGATGAATTAATAATTCATGACCTAGCACATTATAAACTTGAGAATGACCATTATAGTCCATTCCTGTCCCATCAGTACCTACTCTATTAACACCTATAGAATAACACATGTTTTCTATTGCACGAGCTTTTAACAATGCGTCCCAAGCATTAACACGCGGCACTGGCCAGTTAGCAACATAAATAATTACATCATAATCTTGAGTGTTTCTTGCAAAAACTGGAAAACGTAGATCATAACATATCTGCAAATTAAATCTCCACCCTAAATATTCAGCAATTGCTGGTTCTTCACCTCTTTGATACACTTCATGCTCACCTGCAAGCGTAAACGTATGCGTTTTATCATAAATAGTAGAAGAACCATCTGGTCGCATAAAAAAACCGCGATTCACATACGTATCTCCTTTTTGAAACATAACACTACCATAAATGGCAAAATTCCCTTTTGCAGCATGACCTTTCAAATAATCTATTATTCCTGAATCACAAGCTAAACCCTTAGGTTTCATAGAAAAACCAGTAGTAAACATTTCCGGTAAAATAACGAGATCAGTACCACAGTAAAGTGATTCTAGCTTTTTTGAAAATCGATCTAGGTTTTCTTTAGGGTTTTCCCAAACTAAATCAGTTTGTATCAAGGAAACTTTTAAAGTGCTTTTATTCATAATCTTTGAGTGACATTAATTACCATCGCAATAATAGTTTATAATGCTAAAACCTTACTTAATCATAATTTACACAATACTACGACTGTGACTTAGAACTGAATTAAGCATTCATAATTTCCTCAATTTCCTCTGCTTCAATAGGAATATCTCTCATTAGATTAAAAGGAGTACCACTATTATTAATCACAACATCATCTTCTAATCGAATACCAAAACCTTCTTCTGGGATATAAATTCCAGGCTCTACAGTAAACACATTACCAGCTTGCATAGGTTCCCAAAGAATCCCATAATCGTGAGTATCTAATCCCATATGATGGGAAGTACCATGCATGAAATATTTTTTATAAGCAGGCCAGTTAGGATCTTCATTTTGAACATCAGCTTTATCAAGCAAGCCTAGCTCTAATAATTCTTTAGTCATTAATTTCCCTACCTGTACATGATATTCTTTCCACAATGTACCAGGAACAAGCATCTTAGTCGCACCATTCTTTACTCTTAAAACTGCGTTGTATACCTGCTTTTGTCTTTCTGTATAACGTCCATTAACAGGAATCGTACGAGACATATCGCTGGCATAATTTGCATACTTTGCTCCTGCATCAATTAGCATTAAGTCACCGCTTTTGCACTCTTGATTATTCTCTATATAATGTAGAACATTTGCATTATTACCACTCGCGATAATTGGAGTGTAGGCAAATCCATCACTACGTCTTCTTATAAACTCGTGTAGAAACTCTGCCTCTACCTCATATTCCATTACACCAGGTTTTAAGAAATTCAATACACGGCGGAAACCTGCATTTGTAATATCACAAGCCTTTTGAATTAAATCAATTTCAATTTGATCTTTTACGGATCGCAATCTTTGAAGAATCGGCGCCGACTTTGCATAATTATGAGCAGGAAATTGTTCTTTTGTTTTCTTAATAAAGCGATCTTCACGAGACTCTAATTCTACTGACTGGCGGTAATGTTCATTAGTGTTAAAATAGATCGTTTCGCATTGCGTCATCATTTCAAAAAACTTCTTATCAAAGTCGCTTAACCAGTAAACGGTTTTAATACCGGTAACTTCTGTCGCTTTTTCTTTGGTTAGTTTTTCTCCTTCCCAAACTGCGATATGCGCATTAGTTTCTGTTACAAAAAGAACTTCTCTATGTGCAGGATCTGGACATTCTGGAAAAAGAACTAGAATCGTGTGTTCTTGATCTGCACCACTCAGGTAAAATAAATCCCTGTTTTGAGAAAAAGGTAACGTGCTATCTGCACCAGTTGTAAACACATCATTAGAATTAAAAACAGCAAGACTGGATGGCTTCATTTTTGCCATAAAGTTCTTACGGTTCTTAATAAAAAGTTGTGCATTTATAGGATGATATTTCATTGTAAAATCTGTAAAATAGTTAGGAATCTGTTAGGAATTCCGCTTTCGCGAAAGCAGAATTACAAAACGATAGCAAGGTAACAATAGGCAATAAGATGGCAAAGGAATGTAGAATTGATTAACACTCCTAATTGAAAAATTGTTTCCAAGGAATCACGAAACGAAGGACTAAAACCCAAATCAAGAAAAAAGTAGCCATTCCAGAAGGATACGATTGCTTGTTTAAAATTGCAGGTAATGCTGCAACCAGTAGCCAGCTGCCTTTATAAATCAATTGTAACATTAACACAGGACTCATTTTTACAGGAAACAGTAGCCCCATAATTGATAGTAAAAATATAGCAAACCACAGCGCACCGACCAATCTGAATGATTCTGAATATTGAAACATATTTTGAAAAACAGAATGCAAAGCTGTCCGAGGAAAAAACAAAGCCGTAATACTGATTCAACCAGCGACTATAATATTAGCCAGGTAAACGATTTTAAGCGCAATCATTAATGACTTTTCTTTTTCTTGCGATTCTTCATAAACGTAACCACTAATAGTAATACAATAAGCAATACCACACCGATGATAAAATACCTAGCAGCTTCCATAATATATAGGTTTAGATTGAATTACTAATTTAAAGTATTTCTATCAATTAAAAAAGAGACAGTCTTTTGCCTGTCTCTTTTCAATTATGTAAGTCGTTTAAAACTTTAATCCACATAAACACCATTATCTGGTATTGCAAAAGTAATTGTATCCAGTCCTGCCCGATCGACATCTACTCTAGTAAAAACTCTAGGCTCGTCTCTTGCGTCTACAGGCTTTCCTTCTTCTACAGTATACCAAGTCAACTCTTCAGGAAGTAGCAAACCGTTTACCTCTTGCCATTTGTTGTATTTGATATAACTGTATTGATCTGATTTACCTTCCTTACCGTATGTAACGGTATACGCAAGCCATTCCATTTTCTTTGTTTTAGGATGGTAATACAGTATGTAATTATCGTCTGGCGCATCACCTATGTTTGCTTCATAACCTATTTTTATTCCTGGATATATCAGACCATCTTTTTCTAACGACGCTGCATCACTATAAACTATTCCATCGTCAGCAAGTAAAAAGGGCATCGCATAGAAGTAAAACATGAGGTTGTGGTAAAAACGAGCTCTTGCTTCTGGAAAATGAGTGCTGTCCTGTGCGATCCATACTTTTCCATCTTTAGAACCTATGGTATGCGTCGGTGCTTTTACTACTATATCTCTAGTTTGAAGATCAGTTATAGTTTCTTGATCATCCATAACATAAGTCATGCTTCTCATTGCCGACCAGTTTTGAAGACCACCATGAGCAGCAAAAACCTCTCTCAACGATTCTGGATATTTGGTGAGATCTACGTTTACTTTTTCTAGAGCTTTATTAGTGTCTGTAGAAAATTGTTCTTTTTCTTCGGTTTTGCAAGACGTCAATAGCGTCATTACAATTAAGGCTAGCATTATTTTTTTCATAAATGAAAAGTAAATAAACAGTATCACGATTTTGTTACAGATATAATAAAGTTGGCATTTCAAAGCGCTTTTCATTTCTATATTCGTCTTCAAAGTCCTTATCTTTAAAGTCCAATAAAAAACGCATTATGAAACAGATATTATCTTTTCTATTAATCAGTTCATTTCTCATTTCTTTTGCCCAAAACCCAAAGGCAACTCCAACTATGGAAGTTCAAAATGGGCTTTCACAAATGGAACAAATGGCACAATCATCGCCATTCAAAAAGTTAGAGTTTAAAAACATAGGCCCAACGGTGATGTCTGGTCGTGTGGTAGATGTAGATGTTAACCCTAACGACCCAACAGAAATGCTTGTTGCTTATGCAAGTGGTGGATTATGGCATTCTAATAACAACGGTACCAGTTTCACACCTATTATGGATAACGCAAGCACCATTAATCTAGGTGATATTGCGGTAGACTGGGAATCCAAAACTATTTGGGCTGGAACTGGAGAAAATAATTCTAGTCGTAGTAGCTATGCTGGGATCGGATTATTAAAATCTACCGATTGGGGTAAGACATGGAGTAAACCTATGTTAACCGATTCCCATCATATAGGTCGTATTTTAATCGATCCTAAAAACGCAGATCATGTAGCGGTAGCCGTAACAGGACCTTTATATTCTCAAAGTGATTCTAGAGGAATTTACACTACAAAAGATGGTGGTGCAAGCTGGAAAAAAACACTTTTTGCAACAAATATAGCTGGGTTTATAGATCTCGCTGCAGCACCAGAAGATTTTAATGTAATGTATGCGGCGAGTTGGGAAAAAGATCGTAAAGCGTGGAATTTTGATGGTGACGGCGATGCCAGTGCCATTTATAAAAGCACCGACGCAGGACAAAGTTGGACTAAAGTAACTACAAAATCCAGTGGCTTTCCTGTCGGTAGTGGTGTAGGACGAATAGGTCTTGCCGTTTACGATGCAAATACCGTTTATGCTGTTCACGATTCTCAATTTAGGAGACCTAAAAAAGAAGATGATTCATCAAAAGATGAAAATAAAAACCTTTCTAAGGATGATTTTCAGAAGATGTCCAAAGAAGCGTTTTTAGCATTAGAAGATAAAAAACTCAATACGTTTCTTAAACAAAACGGCTTTCAAGAAAAATACCGAGCGCAAAATGTAAAAAACATGGTTCGCGCTGGTGACGCAACCCCAATGGATGTTGCAAAATATCTTGAAAATGCAAATACGCAATTATTTGATACACCAGTTAAAGGAGCAGAATTGTACCGTTCTAATAACGGTGGAAAAACATGGAAAAAAACACACGATGGACAGATAGATAATGTTTTCTACAGCTACGGTTACTACTTTGCTCAAGTTAGAGTTGATCCTAGCGATGTAAATCATGTTTACGTTATGGGTGTACCAATTATCAAATCTGATGATGGTGGTAAAAATTGGAAAAGCATCTCAAAAGAAAATGTCCATGCAGACCATCACGCACTTTGGATCAATCCAAAAAAACGCGGTCATATTATTAATGGAAACGATGGTGGATTGAACATCTCTTATGATGATGGAGATACTTGGATCAAAAACAACTCGCCTAGTGTAGGGCAATTTTATGCGATCAATTATGATATGGAAAAACCATATAACGTTTATGGTGGCTTGCAAGATAATGGTGTTTGGGTAGGCGCACACAATGCTAGAGAAGATCGATCATGGCATCAACAAGGACAGTATCCGTGGGAATCCATTATGGGTGGTGATGGAATGCAAATACAAATAGATTCTAGAAATAGCGATATCGTTTATACAGGATATCAATTTGGTAATTATTACAGAATTGATCGTGGCACCGGAAAAAGCACTTATATCCAGCCCAAACATGAATTAGGAGAATCTCCTTACCGTTTCAATTGGCAAACTCCTATATTATTGAGTTCTCACAATCAGGACATCCTTTATTTAGGAGGCAATAAACTGCACAGATCTATGAATCAAGGAGACGACTGGACAGCCATTTCTCCAGATCTTACTCAAGGTGGTAAAGAAGGAAACGTAGCTTATGGAACGCTTACTTCTATTAGTGAATCTCCATTTCAATTTGGTTTGATTTATACAGGATCTGATGATGGATTAGTCCAAATTACAAAAGATGGTGGAGCATCATGGAATGAGATAAAAGGCAACTGGCCAGCAAACCTTTGGGTAAGTCGTGTAGTGGCAAGTGCTCATAAAAAGGAACGTGTTTATGTAACGCTTAATGGTTATCGATTTGATGACTTCGCTACTTATGTATATAAAAGTGACGACTATGGTAAAACGTGGAGCAATATAGCAAGCAGTATTCCTACCTCGCCGGCAAATGTAATTATCGAGCATCCTAAAAAAGGAAACATACTTTTCTTAGGAACAGATAATGCTAGCTATATCAGTACCGATTCAGGAAGTACTTGGGATCTCCTAAACAATGGCATGCCGCCGGTTGCTGTTCATGACATGAAAATACAGCCAGAGGCAAATGATCTATTGATAGGAACGCATGGTCGTTCTATTTACACAGCAAATCTGGATGCGTTAGAGTTGTTAGGTCAAGATAGAAATGAATTTGTCACCGGTTCATCAGGAACTTCTTTTAAAATGGCAAAGGTTGACAAAATGAGAGCTTCGTCTAGATATGGATCACAAGGTTTTATGTGGAGTAAAGGACCAGAGCCTGAAGTCCAACTGACGTATTACACACCTATGGCTGGAAAAGTTAAAGTAGAAGTACTTAATGAAGAAGGAAAAACCATTTATGAAAATGGAATGACGGCAAGTATTGGGTTAAACTTTTACACTTATGATGGATCTGTAGGATCGTATGCTGTAAAACGCTTTGACAAAGAAAACCGACCTAAGAAAGCTGACAATGATAAGTACTACTTACCTAAAGGAACTTATACAGTTAAATTAACAGGAAGTGGTGGAACCGCATCGCAGGAGTTGGTAGTGGAGTAACATTTTTTGAACTTCTTTATTTCATAAGGGCAGAATTAATTCTGCCCTTATCAAAAAGTCCTGTTAACCTAAGAATAAATATGAAACACTACTTTTTAGTTCTTGCACTTTTGATACTGAGTTGTGGTGAAAAACAATCACAACAAGAAGAATTATCCTTTATGAAAACAACCATCCAACTAGAAAACGAGCAAGTTTCTATTGATCTTTCAAAACCTCATGATATCAGTATTGCTGTTCAAAATAATGCTGGTGTGGGCGCGTGGTATATCGACCAGCCTGTGATTAAACATGTGGAAGTAGACGGTTATGTTGGGAATGTAAAATTGGGCGGTTCAACTAATTTTAATGACGTGAATTTTAATCCGCATAGTCATGGGACGCACACAGAATGTATAGGTCATATTACGGAAGACTTTCATAGTGTTAACGATGCACTGGATGGCACTTTCTTTAAAGCGCAATTGATGAGTGTTACGCCACAAGAAATGAAGGGTGATTTAGTCATTAATGAATCTGTAACGGCTAACTTAAAAGCTGGTGTAACAGCTGTTATTTTACGTACGATGCCTAATCCTGAGAGTAAGAAACAAAAAAGATATTCTAATACAAATCCACCATATGTAGATGCTGGCTTGATGTTACGCTTTCGCGAAAGCGGAATCAAACACATTTTAATAGATCTTCCCAGTGTAGATAAAGAGAAAGATAATGGCGCGTTGCTGGCACATAAAGCTTTTTGGAATTTTGATGGAGAGCAACGGCTGGATGCAACCATTACCGAATTTATTTATGTGCCTGCGGTAGTAAAAGATGGTTTGTATATGCTAGATCTTCAAGTAGCGCCTATTGAAAATGATGCTGCGCCATCACGTCCTATTCTCTACGAGATATTGTAAATTTGAAATATGGATGTATTATTTTTTCTTGGACTAGCTTTAGGAGCCATTGCCTCGTTTTTTATTTTCAAGTACTTCTTTAAAGGTGGTAAAAGAGAAAATAGACAAGAACAAAGCGTTGTGTTGATGGAGAAAATACGCTCTGTATGTAAGTTCATTACGGTCGAAGGTGATTTTTCTGAAATTTACCACTATCAAAATGTAAAAGATAAAATTGCCAACTTTCTCTTAGGAAAAAAGAAAGCCATTATATTGATCAAGGCAAAAGCGCATATAGGCTTTGATCTTACTAAAATAGAAATGGATAGCGATCCAGATGCCAAAACGATCACGCTTAGAAACTTCCCGCAGCCTCAAATTTTAAGTATAGAAACAGACTTCAGTTATTATGATAAATCTGAAGGTTGGACTAATTATTTTACAAGTGACGACCTTACCGAAGTAACACGTAATGCCAAACAATATATTATTGACAAGGTTCCAGAAAGTGGTCTTATGGAACAAGCCAAAAAAGAAGCCATCATGGCAATTAAAATGATGGAAGGACTTGCTGCGACTATAGGATGGAAGCTGGATTACAATGCTTTGGTCCTGGATCAACCTGCTGATAATAAGAAAATAGACTCGTAATGGAAATAGACGAGCTAAGAGACTATTGTCTTTCTAAGAAAGGAGTGACAGAAGAATTTCCTTTTGATGAGGTAACGCTGGTTTTTAAAGTGATGAATAAGATATTTTGCCTGGCTGGTCTTGAGAAATGGGAACGCGGAGAGAAAACTATAAATTTAAAATGTGATCCCGAACAAGCCATCAGACTGCGTGAAAAATACGATGGAACCGTGATAGGTGGTTTTCATTCTAATAAAAAACACTGGAATACGATTTATACAGATCGGGATATGCCTTCTAAAGAAGTACAACATTGGATCAATCATAGTTATGATCTTGTCGTTTCTAAATTGACTAAAAAAGATAAAGAGACTCTAAAAAACCTCTAGTTTTGATGTAGCTTTATTCTAAATAAAGTTATTATTTCCCACTAGTTAGGATAAAAAATAAACATATTGCAATCACAACTTCAAGATTTTTACAACGAGCGTATTGCTCAATTTACAGATTCTAGCAATAGACTTCAAAATCAATTGCGACTATCCAGTACCTTCCGTTTTCTAATTTTTATAGGTGGTTGTGTGATTGTTTACTTCTTATTTGATTACTGGCAGTATGCTGTTTTAGCCGCATTTTTGATTTTTGGTTTCTTTCTTTTTCTAGTTTCCAGACATGAGAATTTAAAACGCAAACGCGATTTTCAAATCGGGATGAGAGATATTAATGGAAAAGAGCTCCAGATTCTAGATCGAGATTTTCATGGCTTTCCTACTGGTAAAGAATTTCTTGAAGACGAGCATGAATACAGTCGCGATATTGATCTTTTTGGAGTAGGTTCTTTATTTCAGTATTTAAATAGAAGTGTTACAAAAGATGGTGTAATCTCTCTTGCTCGAAAACTGAACAGTAACAATATTTCTAATATTAAAGAAAAGCAAGCAGCCGTTAAAGAACTAGCAGAAAAGGTAGATTTCAGACAAGAGTTTTGGGCTGCAGCTACTTTATTAGATAATGAAAAAGATCCCAATACGATGCTCAAATGGGTAAAGAGCTATGAATCGTTTGTTCCCAAAGCTTTTTCATGGTTATGCTGGTTATGGCTTTCATTGAGTATAGCAACCTTTACATTGTACTTCTATGATCTAGTAACTGGTTACATTCCGGCAGCTGTGTTTTTTATAGGTTTAGGAATTACTGGAAAATACATCAAGCAAATCACAACTTTTTCTAGTAACATAAGCAGTCTAGAGTTATTCTTTAGCCAGTACAGTCAGTTGATTTTTGCTATTGAAAAAGAAACTTTTACAAGTAATTTACTTGTTCAATTGAAATCACAAATCACCACAAATGGCGCTCCTGCCTCAGATCGGTTTCATAATCTTGCTAAAGCAATAGGCAGACTAGATCAAAGAAATAATATGCTTTTTGGAGTGCTTGCAAATGGTCTAGGGCTTTGGGACCTTAAGCAAGTACATACCATTGAAAAATGGCTTCAAGAAAACGCATCACATATCGAGAACTGGTTAAAAGCAGTGGCAGAAGTTGATGCAATGAGCTCGTTAGGTAACTATGCATACAACAACCCTACATATAACTATCCTACTATTCTTGAAGGCGATTTTCAATTAAAAGCTATTGATGCACACCATCCTTTACTGGACCCTAGCAAATCTATAGGTAATGATATTAAAATTTTGTCTGGCGAATTCTTCATTATTACTGGCGCAAATATGGCTGGTAAAAGCACCTTTCTAAGAACCGTGTCGATGAAGATTGTTCTTTCTAACGCTGGATTACCTGTTAGCGCGCAAAATGTAATGTATAGCCCTATAAAACTGATCACAAGCATGAGGACTAGCGACTCATTAACAGATGATGAATCCTATTTCTTTAGTGAATTGAAACGACTAAAATACATCGTAGATAAAATAGAAACCGATCGGTATTTTATAGTTCTTGATGAAATTCTTAAAGGAACTAATAGCCAAGACAAAGCAAATGGCTCTCGCAAATTGATTGAAAAACTGTCCAGAAAACACGCAACAGGAATTATCGCCACTCACGATTTAAGTCTTACAGAGGTAGCAAACGAATACGATAGTATTTCTAACTATTTCTTTGATGCAGACATCACAAATGATGAACTAACTTTTGATTATAAATTTAAAGATGGCATTGCCACTAATATGAACGCTAGTTTCTTATTAAGGAAAATGGGGATTGTCGATCAGTAGGTAATAATTTATACTGTACCTAATTGATTATCAATTACGCAACAGACTGATCTTATTGAATACATCATAAATCACTATACCTGCACAAACTGATATATTTAAACTGTGCTTCGTGCCATATTGATCTAATTCAATTACCTCTTTGCAGGCATCTACAACTTCTTGCTGGACGCCTTTAACTTCATTACCTAAAACGATTGCCGTTTTTTGGCCTTTTTGAAGACTAAAATTGAAAAGGTTTTGAGATCGTTCTGCTTGTTCGATAGCGCAGGTTGTATAGCCAGCGTCATTAAGTTTATGAATTACATCAATTGTATCTTCCACATATTCCCATTCTATGGTTTCTGTGGCTCCTAATGCTGTTTTTCTAATGTCTTTATGTGGTGGTTGGGCTGTTATCCCACAAAGATATATTTTTTCTACTCTATATGCATCTGCACTTCTAAAAACGGAACCTATGTTATTTAAACTGCGTACATTATCTAAAACTATAGTTAAAGGTGTCTTTTGACTTTCTTTAAAGTCTTTTGTAGTTAAACGATCTAGTTCTTCGTTCAGTAATTTTCTCATGATGATTAATTAGTAAAATCCCTTAGTGTTGATTGATTTAAATAATATATAAAGTTTCATATCGCTTTCGCGAAAGCGAGACAAAATAACAGCAATAAAAAAGGACAACTTTGTTAGTTGTCCTTTTTTTATCTTTTACCTAGAGTTTATAAATTCACTGCAGGACAATTACAACTCCATCTGTCCTTTTTACATAAGAAATCTATTCCTAAGGTGATCTGGTGAAAGCCACCGTTTGCAAATCGTATATCACCAAATTGATAACTGTAATTATAACCAAAAGTGAATTCTTTATACTTAATTCCAAAAATAGGAGAAAGAAGTGATAAGTTTTGTTCTTGTACACTATCACCATCTAAAAACTCTGCACCATCAAAACTTTGACGATAAGAAAGTCCCATATACAAAACACTATCATCATTAAGATCATAGTAAGCTTTTGCATTGATATCCATAAATTGCTCTGCGGTACGATCTGTACGCTGATATAAAAAAGAAGGTTCAAATTGCCAGTCACTGTTACGTGGTGCAAATAAATAACCTAAAGTAGCGATGTAACGTCGCTGGTTAGCACTTTCAAAACCTTCAGAAAAAATCTCGCGATTTTGAAAGATGGCATTCTTTACAGTAAAGTGAGCATAGAATTCTTTGTAGAAGTAAGACATACCTATATCTACATTAAAATAACTATCACTTCTAAGAACACCTGTAATAATTGGATCAAAATCAGTAAGATCAAAATCAGATTCGTCCAATCTGCTTTGAACCATACCTGCACTGATACCAAAAGAAAGACGATTTAAATCTTCAAAACCACCACCTACTTGAAGATGGTATGCATAAGAAAGATATGCACCAGTTTGAGAGTGGTATCCATTTTTATCATTGAATAAAATCGCACCTACACCACTATTTTCTCCTACTCCTGTATTGAAACTTAATGTCTGTAAATTTGGGGCGTCTTCCTGATCAAACCATTGTTGTCTAACTGTTCCTCTTACTTTACCACAAGCTGCTGCACCTGCCATGGAAGGGTGAAGTAAATAATAGTTATCAGTTAAATAATCTAAATAAACTGGAACACCTTCTTGTGCGATGGCTAGCTGGCCACTAAAAACGACAGCTAGTAAAATGAATAGTTTCTTCATGTTTAGTTTTATGTAACTCTTAACGCAATAAGCGATAAAAATGTTTTATCCGTTGTACTATTTTATTGATATTCAAAAAATCAAACAAATGTGTTTATGAACATTTGAAAAATCAAAAAATTAATCATCACTAACTTAGGTGCGAAAAGTTTCAAATATATAAATTTTTGAAGTAGCACAATGATTAATACGAATTATGTTGAGCTGTAATACCATTAATCGTGCTGTTATCTCTTATTTAGTACCATTATCGATTATAAAATAACGTTTATAGTTTTTATCGATAGTCCGAATAACCACTAGTTCTTTAGTCCTGGCTTATCTTTGCAACTCATTTATACAACTATGGAAAAGCATCAAATAAATATAATTCCTACTAGCAATGAAGCAATCATTAAATTTGAAAGCAATCATTTCCTAGTTAAGAATCACAGTTACGAGTTTAAGAATATTGATGAGGCAAAACCATCACCTCTTGCGCAACAATTGTTTTACCTACCTTTTGTTAAGACGGTTTATATCGCTCAAAACTTTATTGCCATAGAACGTTATGACATCGTATCATGGGAAGATGTGCAAACAGAAGTTTCAGAACAAATAGAAGCGTATTTAAATAGTGGAGAAGCTCTTGTAAAAACAGATGATGAAAAAAAGAAGGTTCCCGTAACTGTATATGCAGAAGCTACTCCTAATCCCAATGCAATGAAGTTTGTTGCAAATAAAAAGCTTACGGTAAACAGTAAAGAGTTTAAAAGCATCAATGATACCGAGGTAGATACACTAGCTCGCGATTTATATAAATTCCCATTTATTAAGGAACTTTATGTAGATGAAAACTACATATCTATTCAAAAACACGATGTCATCTCATGGGATGAAGTTACTCATGAAGTAAGATCTTTTATTAGAGAAACTTTAGAAAGTGGTAAATCTATAGGCGAGACTAAACATGAAAGTGCTGCTATAGTTAAAGAAAAAGGAGAGACTGTAGACTTGCCAAAATTTGAAAACTTAGATGATATTTCTAAAAAAATTGTAGAGATATTAGATGAATATATTAAACCTGCAGTCGCTAGTGATGGTGGAAATATCGTTTTTGAAGGATATGAAGAAGGCACAGGAGAAGTACGTGTTATTCTCCAAGGCGCTTGTAGCGGTTGTCCATCTTCAACAATGACTTTACGTAATGGAATAGAAACCATGCTTAAAGATATGATCCCTGGTAAAATAGATCGAGTTGTTGCCTTGAACGGTTAATAGTTGTATATTTTTTCAAACTAAAAATGTATTATTAGGGCAATTTTAAAGGTAATTGAAGTATTAGCAAATAGTGAAAATAGCTGGGAAGAAGCTACAAACAAAGCGGTTGAACATGCTTCAAAAAGTGTAAAGAATATCAGGTCAGTTTATGTAAACGAGCAAAGCGCACAAGTAAAAGATGGTAAAGTATCTGAATACCGCGTAAATATGAAAATCACATTTGAAGTGAATTAATTCTATCCTGCCTTAAACTCCTTAAGGTAAAAAGGTTCAAAATAAGCGACATCTACAGTGTCGCTTATTTTGTGTTTTTCAAGAGCCAGATGACACATTGTAAGCGCTGTAGGATTAGAATTAATGTAATTGTGCTGATCTTCAGAAATCAGATCTTTAAATTTTTGTACTCCTGTACCAATGAATGTAGTCGTTCCGCTTTCGCGAAAGCGAGAAAAACTACTCTCATCCAACACCACTGCAGTAACTTCTTGTAATTGATCACCTTTTTCAAAAACAGCTGCATAAACTTCCATTCTACGAGCGTCTAACATGGCAATCGTTGTATCTGCTGAACTATTTTGCTTACTCAAAGATTGTAAGGTACTAATAGATATCATAGGTATATCAAGAGCATAACACAATCCTTTAACTGAAGCGACACCAATACGCAAACCAGTATAAGAACCAGGACCTTCACTAACAGCAATGGCATCTAGGTCCTTTACGGAAAGGCTATTGCGAGAAAGGATTTCTTTGATATAAACATGTAAACGTTCACCATGGCTGTAACCATCGCTATTGTCTTCTAATAAGTCCAGACAGTCTGTAATACCAAACTGATTAACAAAACCACCATTTTCTAATGCAAGAGCAACAGAGCAATTTGTAGAAGTCGTTTCAACACATAAGATTAAAGACATAGTTACTCTTATTTCTCTTCTAGAACTTCCTCGTTTTTCTTTGAATCGTTCTTAGAAGAAACAAGTTTTCCAGATTTTAAAGTTTTTGTAACCGTTCTATATGGACCAGTAATCACCTTATCGCCTTTCTCTAATCCGGTAAGTACAACAATATTTTTATCGTCTTGAATACCTGTAGTTACTACTCTAAGTTTAGCCTTACCATTCTCTTCCAGATATACGCATTCAAACTTCTCATCCACTAAAGAAAGATCTTTTGATACTTTTGAGCTTTCTGTAGTATCATTTTTGATCACAATAGAGCTTATAGGAATCGCAATCGCATCTTTCTTTTCTCTAGTAATAATATCCACTGTTGCCGTCATACCAGGTTTAAATGGACTATAATTTTCGCTTTTACCTTCAACTAACTCTTTATAACTTTCTGGTACAATTCTAACTTTCACTTTAAAATTTGTTACCTGATCTGCACTTAAAGTTCCTGTTGCAGTGTTTGCTATTTCAGTTACTTCTCCTTCAAACTTTCTCTTTAAATAGGCATCAACTTCCACAATTGCTTTGTCACCTACTTCAATTTTAACAATATCATTTTCATTAACATCAACTTCAACTTCCATTTGAGAAAGATCTGCAACACGCAATAATTCTGTACCAGCCATTTGTTGCGTACCTACAACTCGTTCCCCTAATTCCACTGCTAACAAAGAAATAGTTCCTGTCATAGGCGCAAATATGCTCGTACGACCTAGGTTATCACTTGCTTCATTTACCGTTGCTCCAGCACTCTGTACAGAATAATAAGCAGATCGTTCTGCAGCTTTTGCTCTTTGATACGCAGCTGTAGATGTGTCAAACTCTGCTCTAGAAATCACTCCTTTTTCAAAAAGCTTAGAAGAACGTTCATAATTTGCTTTGGCCTCTACAAGGGTTGCTTTTGCTTGTTCAAATCCAGCTTTGGTATTAGCAAGTCCCGCTTGTGATCTACTCACACTAGATTGCAACAAATCAGGATTGATTTTAGCAAGAAGATCACCTTTCTTAACTGCCTGACCTTCTCTAATAGGCAACTCTATAATTTCTCCAGGAACTTCTGGAGAAATACTTACTTCTACCTCTGGTTTGATCTTTCCTGTCGCACTTACCGTTTCAGTAACGTCTATGTTGGTAACTTCCATCACTTCTACGGCTATCCCTTCTTCTCCATTACCAGCAACCATTTTGTAGCCAAAAAAGCCCAAAATTGCTAAGGCAATTATAATTACTAGGATAATAATAGTTTTTTTCATGGTATTATAGTTTTAAGTCTTTTGGATCAATACCAAAAAATAATTCAAGAACCTTCAACCTAAATATGTAATCATATTTTGCTTGATTCAAGGATATCTTAGTGTTGTCATATCTCAATTTGCTCTGACTAAAATCAAATGCATTAGTAAGTCCAACATTATAGCGTTCCCTAGCATATTCGTAAGCTAATTCTTGAGACTCCAATGACTTCTTTGCAGCATCATATGATTTACGAGCACCTTTCACATCAACATAAGCCTGATAAACAGTACTCTCTAGGTCTAGTTGTGATTGTTTCAATTGCAATTCACTTCTTTCCAGGTTAATTTTACTGCGTTCTACATTACTACGAGCACTAAATCCATTGAAGATAGGAATGTTCAATTGAAATCCGTAGGAAATACCATCGTTTTGATACAATTGGTTTACAAAAGGATCTGCAGCTATTACAAAACTTTCTGTATTCAAAACTTCACTAACAACAGCTTGTCCTGTCCCTTGAACAACCCCTATTTGTTCAGTGATAGTTGGGTTGTTAGGGTCTGCTAAGCGCTGACCGAATGAAGTAGCGTCTGTATATCGAGTATCATAACCAAAGAAAGCACTTAACGTTGGGTAATAAGCTCCTTTTGCTATTTGAAGATCCTTAATTGCAAGTTCAACATTTTGTTCTGCTATTTTGACTTCTGATCTATTTTCTTCGGCCGAGTTAATAATTTCAGAGATAGGTCTTTCTGATATGCCGGTGTCTACAACTTCATAATCATCTGCTGCAATATCAAAAGTAGCGTAGTCTTTTATAAGTAGCAGTTGTGCCAGGCTTACCTTGCTTATAGTCACTGCATTTTCTGCCTGGATGATTTGCTGCTGTTCTGCCGCATCTGTGGCTTTAATTTCTAAGAGATCTCCTTTAGGTAATTGACCAGCATCTACTAATGCTTGTGTTTGATTTACCTGCTCCTTAGTTACCTGGTTCTGACCGATAAACGTTTCTAGATTTGCTTTATTTGTTAAAATTTGAAGATAATTGTTTGCAACTGCGAGTGCAATATCATCTTTCATTTTGTCCAATCTGTATTCTCCAGCAATTTTAGAAATTTCTGCGCGTTGCAGATTTCTAAAGTTTCTTAAGCCGTTAAAAACAGTGTAGCCAACATTTACTCTACCAGTTGCTGACAAGAAGGTAGTAGTTTGAGCGTTATTAGTTAATGGGTTAAAACTCAAACCAGTGTTTTCAGCTAAACTTGAATTTGCAGATAAGGTAGGTAACATATTTCCTAAAGCACTTAATTTTTCAGCGTCTACTGCTTTAAGATCTAATTCACTTTGTTGGATAGAAATATTATTGTCTAATGCATACTGTACGCATTCTTGTAGTGTCCATGTTTTTTGTGACTGTGCTTTCGCGAAAGCGAAACTCAAAATAACAACACTGTAAATTAATAGCTTCTTCATAATATGATAATGTCTATATGTAGATTTAATATGTGATTTGTTACAGAAAATAAATTATCCGCCAAAATTACCTCTACCAGCAGGTATTTTTAAAGCGTTCCAAACTTTGATTTCATCACCTTCTGACACACCTGAAATCACTTCAACATTTATTCCATTACTCAGTCCCAACTCTATGTCACGACGTTCAAACTGTTGATCGCCTAAAGAAATTTCTATAAACGGTTTTTGTGTTTTAGGATCGTATTGAACTAGTGCTTCTTTGATACTCAACACACTATCTCTTCTATCTAATATAATACTTGCGTTTGCGCTTAATCCTGCTCTTATAAAAGTAGCATCATCAGATGTTTTAAGTGTTCCTTTGATAGCAAATTGAATTGCACCATTTTCTGCAATTCCTTTAGGTGCTACATAATCTAAAACAGCGTCAAATTTTTTATTATCAAAGGCTCCAACTGTTATGACTAAATCTAATCCTTCTTTGATTTTGCCTACTTCACTTTCGTCTACTTTACCTTCAAAAATCATTTTATTGACGTCTGCGATCATTGCTATAGAAGTCCCTTCATTAAAGTTGTTTGCTTCAATAACTTGATTTCCTTCTTTCACAGGAACATCTAAGACCATTCCAGAAACCGTAGCGCGTATTGATGTTTGCGCTAGGTTACCTAAACCTGCGGTAGTACCTGTTCTGATGATATCATAATTTTGTTGTGCACCGGTAAGATTTACTTGCTCTTGTTTGTAACGTTGTTGTGCATTGTTATATGCGTTTTGAGCAAGGTCAAATTCATTTTCTGAGATAACCCCTTTTTCAAAAAGCACTTTTTGCCTATCATAAATGGCTTTTTGATTATCACGAGCTAATTTTGCAGTTTCTACAGTGGTACGCGCTCCAGCAATACTATTTTTGGCATTTGTTAATGAAGACACATTAGGAACTACTTTGATATCTGCAATAAGGTCTCCAGCGTTAACAAAATCTCCAGCCTCTACATGGATTTTATCGATAACGCCTGATATGTTAGGCTTAATATTTACCTCTTCTTTAGGGACAATACTACCAGTGGCTACCGTCTCTTTTATGATGGTTTCTTTAGTAGGTTGTTCTGTTGTGTAAGTAATAGGGTCTTCTCTATCTTTTTGCCAGATATAGTAAATTCCTGCACTTGCAAGCAAGAGAATTATAATTAATGTGATTACGGTTCCTGTACGTTTCATTATTGTTGCTTAGTTGTTATTCTGTTCTTAATGCATCTACTGGTTTCATAGTAGTTGCTCGTGATGCTGGTATGAATCCAGCTAATAATCCTGCTATAGTTAATATGATTAAGGCTATTACTACTACTACAATATTTACGGATGGATTTGCAAAATTATCTACAGGACCACTTTGGTCTAATAAATAATTCATAAGCCATATCAACCCTGCTGCAAAAGCAATCCCTGCCAATCCAGAGATTAATGTTAATACGATAGATTCTTGAAGAATTTGGGCTTTTATATTCCATGGTGTTGCTCCTAATGCACGACGCACTCCTATTTCATTAGTTCGCTCTTTTACCACTATGAGCATGATGTTTGAAATTCCAATTCCTCCTGATAGAAGAACCAACGCACCTACAAAATATCCTACAAAAGCTAGGATATCAAATAGCCCATTAAATTTGGCAAATTCTTCTGCAACATCATTGTTCCCGATAGCCCTTTGATCTGTAGGGTGAACACTGTGCTGCTCTTTCATTATATCAATTACTTGTTGTTTGATGGAAGTTATACTCGTGCCATCATAAGCTGTGAGTGTCATCCACCTTACCTCATCTGCAGAGTTAAATGCCTTTCCAAAAGTCGTAAATGGAATAAAAATCGTGTTTGCTTCTTCCTCGCTATCACCATTAGTATTAGGATTATCAAAAACACCAACGACTTTAAAATTCACTCCTTGAAGTGTGATATAAGTACCTATAGGCTCTTCTCCTATATCGTAAAGAGCTTTTACTACATCAATACCGATCACAGCACTTTTCATTTCTTGTTGAATGTCAGAATAGCTAAGCCATCTTCCTTTCAAAATATCCATATACTGTTGATTGATAAACTCTGGATAATCACCATTAACTTGAAATGCGCCGGTTTTTTCATTGCGTGTAACATTATTTGAACCACGATAACCACCTAATTGTTGCCTAGGAGACACGTATTGAAGAGCTGGAAGTTTGCGCTTCAATGCTTCAACATCTGCCAGTTTAAATTGTATTCTACGTCCTTTATTCAAGCCTTTGTACGGTATAGAAGTACTTTGTCCCCATATATACATTGTATTTGTGGCTCGATTAGCAAATTGAACACTAACACCTGTTCTTAATCCATTAGTAAGTGCTAATAAAGTGACTAAAATAAAAATACCCCAAAACACACCAAAAGCGGTTAATAAGGTTCTCATTCTATTTGAATTGAGCGCTTCTAAAATTTCATTCCATCTATCTCTACTAAACATATTATTCGTCTCTTAGTGCATCTATAGGTTTAATATTTGCTGCTCTCCTAGCCGGAATGAATCCCGCTATTGCACCAGCAACAACAAGGATTATTACTGTTGTAATGGAAGTGGTAAAATCTACTGTGGGATTATTTATAAAATCATTTTCAATATATGGCGCCGCTAGTTCTAAAAGACCAACACCTAGAAATAAACCTATAAGTCCAGCAAGACTGGTAATGAAAATAGATTCTTGAAGAATCATCAAAATTATTTCACTCGGTAATGCTCCTAATGCTTTTCTAATTCCTATTTCTTTTGTTCGTTCCTTAACTACAATAAGCATGATATTTCCTACACCTACGATACCAGCGATAATTGTACCCAAACCAATAAACCAAAAAACCGCTTTTAAGGTATCGATCAAATCAAAAAATGGTTTTGCTTGTTCTAACGTGTCTCGGACTCTTATGGCAACTCTATCATCAGGAGCAACCGTAAACCTTGTTCTTAAATCTTGTTCAATAGACTGCGTCATTTGGGCACTTAGCTGTGCAGTTTCATTAAAATTCTTACCCATATTAACCGTATAAGCAATACTATTAATATTCTCTCCTTGATTAAAAACCTTTTGAGCCGTTTTTATAGGTATAAACATTCTAGATTCTTCTCTTGTCCCACCTGGATCTGTATAAACGCCTACAACAGTAAAGTTAATATTGTTATTGACAAGGATAATTTTACCAATTGGATCAGTTTCAGGAAATAAATCTTGCTTCATTTGATATCCTAGGATGGCCACTTTACGAGATTCTTCATTATCAGATAAACTGATAAACCTTCCATCAGACAGCGTTGCATTTTCAATAAATTGTTGATCAGGATACACACCTTCTACTCTATAACTACCTTGTTTATCTTTATAATTTACTTGCCCACCCCAAGTACTATAGAGACTAGTTTTATATTCTAGCTGGTCCTCATATTTTCTATTGAGATTCTCATAATCCTTATTAGTTAACTGAAGTCTGCGACCTGGATTGAGCCCTTTAAATTCTTTAGTAGTGATTCTAGTTCTTATTTGAATACGGTTTGTAGCATCACTAGAAAACTCTTCCTTCACGCCATTTGCTATTCCTGAGGAAACACCTAGAAGAATAACCAAAATAAAAATACCAGATGCTACAGATAAACTCGTTAGAAATGTGCGTAGCTTATTCTTACGAATAGTATCAAATATTTCTTGCCAGCTCTCTAAATTAAACATGAGGTATAGCTTTTACTTGATCTACAAGGGTGTCATCTATAATTCTACCATCTTTAAGATTGACAATGCGCTTAGTCATTTGAGCGATATCCGGCTCGTGAGTAACAATAAGTATAGTGCGGCCTTCTTCATTAATTCCTTGAATCAAATCCATTACCTCATAAGAAGTTTTTGTATCCAATGCTCCTGTAGGTTCATCTGCTAGAAGGACTTTAGGGTTACTAGCTAATGCTCTTGCTATAGCAACTCGTTGTTTTTGTCCACCAGAAAGTTGATTAGGCAAATGATCTGCCCAATCAGCAAGTCCTACTTTTTCTAAGTAATACATTGCTTTTTCATCTCTTTCCTTACGATTAACTTTTTGATAATATAATGGCAATGCAACATTATCAATAGCGTTTTTGTAACTAATCAAATTAAAAGACTGGAAAATAAAACCTAGGAATTTATTGCGATATTGAGCTGCAATTTTCTCATTAAGGTTCTTTATCGGTGTGTTATCTAATGTGTAGGAACCACTATCAGCTTCATCTAACATTCCTAAAATATTAAGAAGCGTTGATTTACCAGAACCAGAAGAACCCATTATGGAAACTAGTTCGCCTTCTTTAACTGAAAAATCAATACCCTTTAATACGTGTAAAGAGGTGTTTCCAGTCTTATAAGATTTATGTAAATCAGTGATTTCAATCATGGTTAGTGTTTATCAGATTTGCCTTGGGCAGATCTATTTTAACAAGACCGTAAATTTCAGTACTTGTTACACTAATTCCTTATAATAATATGTTAATTCACACCCATCTGTGTTTAATGGGTGTTAAAGAGTTTTAATAGGTTGAAGGCTACACCTCTATATCTTCAGATTTTTTCTGAGTATTGCGGTAAATCATGTAGATAATTGCTCCCACAAGAAGATATGGAAATGCCATTAAATAAGTAATTCCATTATTTAAACCTTCAGCAGCTGCGGTATCTCCAGAACTTTCTATAACGGCACGGCACATGGCGCATTGCGCTTTCGCGAAAGCGGGAAAACTGAAAACAATTAATAAAACTAGTAGCTTTCTCATAACAATATTTTAGTAGTAAGGTTGCATAAAAACATACACAAGAACACCACTTATTGCAACATATAACCAAATAGGAAAAGTCCAAGAGGCAATCTTCTTATGTTTTTCAAATTTTTTAGTCCAAGCAAAATACATCGTGTACAACACTAACGGCAATATTATAGCACAAAGGACGATATGGCTTACTAAAATAAATAGATACAAATACCTAAATGGAGCGTCTACAGGATAAGAAACAGGCTCGTTACTTATCTTAGAAATCACATAACTGACCAAAAATATAGCGCTCAAAACAAAAGCTGTAGTCATCACATATCGATGTGCGATACGATTTTGCTTTTTAATTAAAGTAACACCAGTAACTAACAACAAGGCGGTCATACCGTTAAGCACCGCATGAAATAATGGCAATAAACCAGCGTCAACTCCTAAAAAATTGTATCTCTCTGGCATAAAAATTAAAACTACTACTACTAAAGGAACTAATATAGAAATAGCTATAATAATCGCTGGACCTCTTTTTTCTAACATATTTACTTATTTAAAAGTGTTTCTGCATCTTCAATAATCTCTTTAATCTGCGCAGGAATATCGTTTTCTTGGACGCCATTATAATGGTAAATCCAATTTTCATTTTGATCGTCTATTCTTACTTTACGCGATCTTATGTAACCATCTCTATCTACTAATGCAAAATTACCACTGTGTTCAAAGCGTATATCTTGATTTTCACTTTCGGCAACATAAGCATTGAAGCCTTCTCTACTTAATCTGTAGGTAGCTTCTTTATCACCTGTTAAAAAATACCAATTATCATTAGCATCGTACTTTTGAGCATATTGCTTTAATACTTCAGGCTGATCATTATCAGGATCTATGGTAATGGATACGGCTCTAAAATCTTTTTGATCTTCTAAGGCCTGACTGACTTTTGACATATTCATACTCATAGGAGTACAGATGGTAGGACACGTAGTGAAAAAGAAATCGATCACATAAACCTTACCTAATAAGTCTCTGTTAGTTATTGTATCTCCGTCTTGATTGATAAATTCAAAATCAGGGACTTTATTGAATTTCTTCAAAAATTTATCTGCGACAGGAATGCGATCTTCTGACCTATTACTATCTGTGACTTTGTTTTTCTGTACGTAATCAATAACATTTGTTACTGCAAAGTAGCCAAATATGATTATAACGATACCAAGACCTACGTAATAAGGAGTGTCTTTCTTATTGCTCATTCATCTGAATTTTTTCGTCTCTATTTTTTTTGAAAGCAAACCTATATTCTGCTAGAAGAACTCTCATGTCATCCATCATTCTTTTGTTCAAATTTGCAATTAAATATGTGTCATATCCATATACAACACCTAGTTCTTCATCATCAGTTCTTCCTCTGAGCGATAACTGTTTATCTACAATAAAGGCATGTTCTGAAGAGAGGTCCTTATTCAATGTAAGGTTAGATTTAAAAGAGTTGAAAAAGTTTTTAATCTCTTCTTCATCTGCAACAACAAAATGCCAATCGCTTAGGTCTGTTGTTTCTGACATCTGAGATTTTATTTCCTCTATATCTTTAACACCTTCGGCAGGTAGAATACTGATCATTTGATAACCATCAAACTCATGAAAATCTTTGTAAATTTTCTCATTTATGTTAGATACATAACCGATGCGGTTGTAAGGATTGTTTCCTAGAAAATTAATAATCGAAACACTATCCTTGAGACTAATCTGTTCACCTTCAATTGTTTTAAACGCATCTAATTCCAGAACGTTCTCTGTAACGATTGGTAGTGTTTTAAAGTGATGCTCTCCATTTAGAAAAAATAAATACGTAAGTAATGGCAAGGCAAATAGAATAAGCAGTACGCTAACTATCGCTACTCTACTAGTTTGTTTAATTCCTTGGGCCTTAGGAAAGTTGGACATAATCTTATATAATTATTTTCAAAATGAGGTATAAAAAAGGACGGTAAAACCGTCCTTTTTATATGTTTATAAAGTCGTCATTAGAAGTCTCTACTTACAGCTGCACTCTTGTAAACTTCATAGATGTAATCTCCTTCTACTAATAAAATAGCTATTAGATAGATAACAAGAAATACACCAGTCCAGACCACTGCTCTTCTTAAGCCACTTGTCTCATCTCTCATGTGCATAAAATCCCAAGTGATGTAATAAGCTTTTACCAATGTAAGGATAATGAATATCCAGTTCAAATATTTAAGAGCTAGAAAAGTTCCATTTAAAAAATCTGGTTTGATGTATCCTAGAACTACTTCTATAATAGTAAGTATCGATAGGAATATCAATACACCCCAAATTTTTTGCGTGTTTGATTTAAATTTTACAAGACCTCTAAAGATCTCTAATTTATGCTCTGCGTGTCCGTCGCTATGTGCTGCGTGATCTGCCATTTTAATATCTTAAAAAATTATACTAGGTAGAAGAATGTAAATACAAATACCCAAACTAAATCTACAAAGTGCCAGTAAAGACCAACTTTCTCTACCATTTCATAACTACCTCTTCTCTCATAAGTTCCTAATAGCACATTAAAGAAAATAAGCAGATTGAACATTACCCCAGAAAATACATGAAATCCATGAAAACCTGTGATAAAGAAAAAGAAGTCTGCAAAAAGCGGTGCTCCATATTCATTCTCAGTAAGGTTTGCTCCTTCTACAACACCTACAGCATCTTTCTTTAATTTCACTAGTGCATCTTCTCTTGAAAGAACTAATTTTTCACTTGCACCAGTTTCTTCATTAAGAATTAACTGTTGTGTTCTGATAGTTACATTAGGATTTGCTTCAAAACCTGTCATCACCTCTTCTAATGTGAAAGAAGCATTATACTCACCAGATGATTGAAACCAGATGCCTTCATTATTTCCATAAGGAGCAACGTCTCTAGGTCCTACTTGCGCAAAATCCTCTAATGCGACTCTTTTACCTGTTTCTACATCGAGAAATTGAAGTATTTTACCACCTTTAGTTTTTACTGCGCCATATTCACCATTGATGAAATTTTTCCATTCCCATGCTTGTGAACCTACAAACACAAATCCACCGATTACTGTTAATAACATATAGAAAGCTACTTTCTTTCTATCCATCCTATGACCTGCATCTACAGCAAGTACCATGGTAACAGAAGAACCGATAAGAATAAAAGTCATTAATGCAACATAAAACATAGGAGCATCAGTTCCATGCATAAATGGAAAGTGATTAAAAACCTCATCTGCAATAGGCCATTCTTCAATAAATTTAAATCTCGAGAAACCGTATGCGGCAAGAAAACCTGTGAAAGTCAGTGCGTCCGACAGGATGAAAAACCACATCATCATTTTTCCGTAACTGGCGTTTAGAGGTTTGCTATCTCCACCACCCCATTTTTGGCCTTCGGTACCAGTAGAAGCTACTGTTGTATCCATAACATTAGATTAGTTGTAAGTTGTTGCAAAAATAAGTTAAAAAATGTACTTTCCAAATGCTAAAAACAGAAGAAGAAAAATCCATAACACATCTACAAAGTGCCAGAAAATAGCTCCTAACTCAAAACCTAGCATGTTATTTCTAGAATATCTTTTCGTCACCGCTTTAAATGTGATGATAGTCAGCGATATAAGACCTGCTACAATATGAGCAAGATGCGCCATTACTATGATATAAATAAAAGATCCAGCCACACTACTACCTTTTCCTGTAAAGAAAATACCAGCATCTGTTAATGAATTAAATCCATAAAACTGCATAACAACAAAAATAGTCCCTAATAAAAAGGTGATAGCTGTCATTAAAGATGCTCCAGATAAATTATTATTCTTTAAACTTTTTTTAGCTAAAAATAAAGTTAGCGAGCTCAGTACTATCACGCCAGTACTGTAAAAAAACTCTGATGGAAGTTCTACCTCTACCCAATCTCTACGACTGCTACTGATAATGTAGGCGCTAGTCAGTCCAGCAAACATCATCAATAAACTCATAATGGCAAACCACATCATTTGCTTTTTTGATCTAGCTATTTTTTCTTTAACAGGTAATTGCGTTATATCTATCATTTCTATCTTAAAAATTTATCTACCACGTAGATGATTTGAATAAGCGTAATGTAACTCACACTTACCAACATTAACTTCTTTGCGATGGCGTTACTACGTTCTTGGTACAATTTTACCGCATAATATAAAAACCAAACTCCTAGCAACCCAACAATAACAGCACTCCATACGGTCATATAAAGCTCTCCAGTAATGCCAAAAACTGGAATCAATGATACCATTACGGTCCATATGGTATATAAAATAATTTGAACTGCTGTTCCTTTATCTGCAGATCCTGTAGGAAGCATCTTAAAACCACCGGCTTTATAGTCGTCTTCTAGCATCCATCCTATCGCCCAAAAGTGAGGAAATTGCCAAAAAAACTGCAGCATAAATAAAGTACCTGGCTCGATACCAAAATCCCCACTAGCCGCAACCCAACCTAACATATAAGGAATAGCACCAGGAAAAGCACCTACAAACACACATAAAGGTGTTCTAGTCTTTAATGGTGTGTAAACTGCTGCATATAAAATAATACTTAGCGCCCCAAAAAAGGCAGTGGCAAAATTGATCAAATACAGCATATAAACACCACTCAATGCCATAAGTAGCCCATAAATCCAGGCACTTTGAACAGAAACTCTACCTGTAGGCAAAGGTCTATTTTGAGTACGTTTCATTAACGCATCCAGATCTTTCTCTATAATTTGATTGAAAACATTTGAAGAACCTACTAAAAAATAACCACCTACCACAAGTAAAAGAATGGTCCAAGGATCATAGGTGTTAGCAGCCAGAAAATATCCAGCAATAGAAGAAAACACGACAACTATGGAAAGTCTCGGTTTAGTAATCTCGATGTAATTTTTAATTACACTAGGAGATTTTTCTATGGCAGTCGTTTCACTCAAAAAAGCTGTTTTTTAAAGGTTTGCAAAGATACCTCACAGCTGCTTTGCCGCAAAGGTTTTATGTAGCTTTCAGACTATTTTATGATTATGGAGCAATGGAACCGTTCCGCTTTCGCGAAAGCGAGATCACAAACAAAAAAAGAGAGCTATAAAAGCTCTCTTTTTAATTTATCTGATGTCAGATCTTTTATCCTACCACAAAATTCACAATCTTTCCAGGTACAATGATCGTTTTACGAATTTGTTTTCCTTCCAATTGCTGCTGTACCTTCTCGTTTTCTAATACCATTTTCTCTAACTCGTCTTTTGAAACGTCTACTGGTAAATCTAATGTGAATTTCATCTTTCCATTGAATGATATAGGATACGTCTTGCTACTTTCCACTAAGTGTTTCTCGTCAAATACTGGGAAAGACGCCTCACTTATTGATTCATTATGACCTAAAAGTGACCACAATTCCTCAGCGATGTGTGGTGCGTATGGTGATATTAGAATTGCAAGCGGTTCTAAAACCTCACGACTATTACATTTTTGTTGCGTTAACTCATTAACCGCAATCATAAAACTACTTACACTGGTATTGAATGAGAAGTTCTCGATATCATCTTGTACCTTCTTAATAGTCTTGTGCAAGGTTTTCATGCTATCAGGAGACGCTTTCTCATCACTTACAGAAAAACCAGCATCGTTATGATACAGTTTCCACAGCTTTTTCATAAAACCATAAACACCAGTAATACCTGCCGTATTCCATGGCTTTGCTTGCTCTAGCGGACCTAAAAACATCTCGTACAAACGCAAAGTATCTGCTCCATACTGATCACAAATGTCATCTGGATTCACGACATTGTATTTAGACTTGGACATTTTTTCAGGCTCAAAGAAAAGTGGAATTGATTTCAACTCATCAATCTTATTTAAACCAGAAGAATCATAGAAATACTCAAAATTTTTAGTCGTATGATACTCTTTTAGAAACTCAGTTTTAATCTCAGCATTAACTACATTTGCTATCGGAATATTACCAGATTTTAATATCTCAAAGCACAAGTCGTATTTATCATAGTCTTTATTAAACTTTAATGACATTTTATATTCCTCTTCAAAATAGTTGATTACATCCTGATGTAAGTCACTTAACTTATTAGAGTCTAATAATCCTTTAGCTACTTTTTCATCAATCACTATAATAGGCGGATTCAAATCGATCTTCACTCTATCCTTTAAACTGATAAGTTTTGGTTTTATCATATGCACAAAAGCACTTTCCCCCAAAATCATCCCTTGATTGATCATCTTCTGAAAAGGTTCTTCTACCGTGACTTTACCTAGATCGTGTAATAATTTTACCCAAAATCTACTGTACAATAAGTGACCGGTCGCGTGCTCGCTACCACCTATATATAGATCTACGTTATTCCAGTATTCTTGTGCTTCTTTTGAAAACATTTCGTTTTCATTGTTAGCATCCATGTATCTGAACATATACCAAGAGCTTCCTGCCCATCCTGGCATGGTGTTCAATTCTAGCGGATACACACAATCACGATCATCCTCGTTAGAAACGACTTTGTTTTCTTGAGTGCACCAGCTCCACGTTGTCGCACGACCTAATGGTGGCGCGCCATCTTCTGTAGGTAGGTATTCGTCTACTTCTGGCAACTCGATAGGCAAGTATTTGCGGTCTATCATTTGTGGCAAGCCGTCTTTATAATATACAGGAAACGGTTCGCCCCAATAACGCTGTCTAGAAAATACCGCGTCACGTAATCTATAATTGGTTTTTCCTTTTCCAGCACCTATTTCTTCTAGTTTTTGGATGGCTGCGTACATGGCTTGTTTATAGCTCATTCCGTTTAAGAAATCACTGTTGCAAAGCGGTGTTTTATCCTTTGCAGCATAAGCTTCTTCACTAATATCTACACCATCAAAAATGTTTTTGATAGCAGGCATTCCTTCCTGACCGGCAAAAAAGTTAGCAAACGCATGATCGCGCTCATCACCACATGGTACGGCCATGACGGCTCCTGTTCCATAACCAGCCAAAACATAATCACCTATCCAAACCGGGACTTGCTCACCACTTAAAGGATGCGTAGCATAAGCTCCAGTAAACACGCCAGAAATAGTCTTTACATCTGCCATGCGTTCTCTTTCAGATCTTGCTGCAGTTGCTTTTTTATAGGCTTCAACAGCTTCTTTTTGCGCAGGTGTAGTAATCACATCTACTAACTCGTGCTCTGGAGCTAGAGTCATAAATGTTACTCCAAAAATCGTATCTGGTCTCGTTGTAAAGACATCTATTTTATGCTCATCTAGTTGAAAAGAAACCATCGCACCAACAGATTTCCCGATCCAGTTGCGCTGGATTTCTTTGATGGATTCTGACCAGTCTAGACCGTCTAAATCGTTCAATAAGCGCTCTGCAAACGCACTGATTCTCATCATCCATTGGCGCATTTTTTTGCGCACTACTGGATGACCACCACGTTCTGAAACGCCGTTTACGATCTCATCATTTGCTAGAACCGTTCCCAAAGCCGGACACCAGTTCACTTCAGTATCAGCAAGAAATGTCAATCTGTAATCTAATAATATTTCTTGTTGCTCTTTGTCTGTAAACGCATTCCACTGTGCCGCTGTGAATTGTCTCAAATCATCTTCTGTGGCAGCGTTGATAGTGGTAGTTCCGCTTTCGCGAAAGCGAGATTCCAACAAACTTATAGGTTGTGCTTTATCTGCATCTTTATCATACCAACTTTCAAAAAGCATGATAAAAATTTCCTGCGTGTATTTATAATAATCTGGCGAGGAAGTACGCACCTCGCGATCCCAATCAAAACTAAAACCGATACGGTCCATCTGATTGCGGTATCCGGCAATTTCATTTCCAGACTTATCCGTTCCTCCTTCAATATTTGTTTTAGTAGTCTCTGCAGGATGTTGCCCAGTTTGTATAGCATATTGCTCTGCAGGTAGTCCAAAACTATCATAACCCATAGGATGCAAGACATTAAAACCCTTGTGACGCTTATAGCGAGAGACAATATCACTGGCGATATAACCTAACGGATGCCCAACGTGTAGCCCAGCACCACTAGGATAAGGGAACATGTCGAGTGCATAAAACTTAGGCTTGTCCGAATTATTTACCGCGTTAAAGGTTTTATTTTCTGCCCAATGTTTTTGCCATTTTGCTTCTATTTCTTTGTGATCGTAGAGTAACATAGTTTGTTCTTGTAATAAGGCACAAAAATAGGGTGTTTACAACAATGATTAAACTATTCACGTTGTAATCATTAGTAGAAGATTTACTTTGTTATTTTTGTATCTTAAATCTAGTAGCGGTTAAATTTATGTCATCACAATCCAATTATCAAAAACGCCGTTTATTCAGCTCCTATTTCTGGGTGGTGATCAGCTTGTTTTTAGTGTTATTCATGCTAGGCCTTCAAGGTTTTTTCTTACTGAATAGTCAGAAGCTAGCCGATTATGCTCGTGAGCTTGTTCCTATGTCCATTTATTTTAAAGATACTGCAAAGGATGTGGAAATGCGCCAGCTAGAGAAAACCCTTCAAATGGTAGACTATACTAAAAGTGCTGTTTTTATAAGTAGTGAAGAAGGCGCACAAACCATGAAAGAAGATCTAGGAGAAGATTTTATAGCGCAATTAGATGGCTTTAATCCTATTCCTAATTCTATAGATGTGCGATTGAATGCCAAATTTGTAACTGCAACAGAGATTCAAGAAATTGCTGATGATCTAGCTGCAAAAGATTTTGTGCAAGAAGTAAGTTATGATAAACCGCTGGTTTCTTTATTGAATGAAAATGTAAAGCGTATCTCTTTCTGGATGTTGATCGTTTCAGGAATATTTGTTTTGATTGCATTTTTATTGATCAACAGTTCTATACGCCTAAGCGTTTATGCAAAAAGATTTACTATCAAAACCATGCAAATGGTAGGCGCGACAAAAGGTTTTATACGTAAACCATTTATTATGACCAGTATTAAGTTAGGATTGATAGCAGCAGTTTTGGCCCTAGGATTGCTAGCCGTTGTGGTATATTATGCTGATGGTTTTGTGCCAGAATTAGAAATTCTCAAGAATTATGAGATGTTAGGAATCTTATTCGTCGGTGTTTTAGTATTTGGGATTTTGATAAGTTTGATCAGTACATTTTTTGCAACAACTCGTTATTTGAACTTGAAGACAGATCAATTGTATTATTAAAGTGAAATTGAACTCGAAATTGAACTCGAAATTCAAAATAATAAAAACTCCTTCCCTAGATCGAAGGATTAGAATAAAAGAAAGTTAAGTCATGGGAGAAAGTAAGAACAGGAAAGTTGCAGAACAGGGAAACAAGGAGCATTTTGAAAACATCAAACCTAAGTTTGAATTTATCTTTAAAAAGAAAAACTATGTCTGGATGGTTATAGGTCTAGTAGTTATTGCTTTAGGGTTTACACTTATGGCTGGCGGCGGTAGTGATGATCCTGCGGTATTTAATGAGGCTATTTTTTCATGGAGAAGAATACGATTAGCACCTATGCTGGTGTTAGCTGGTTTTGGAATCGAAATGTATGCGATATTGCTAAATCCAGATAAAAAATAATGGAAACATTAGATGCACTTATTCTAGGTGCAATTCAAGGACTAACTGAATTTTTGCCGGTTTCTTCTAGTGGACACATCGAACTAGGAAAAGCAGTACTAGGAACAGATATAGGCAATAAAGAAGAAAATCTACTTTTTACGGTTATTGTTCATTTTGCAACTGCTTTAAGCACAATTATCGTTTTTAGAAAAGATATTATTGAACTTTTAAAGGGTATATTTTCTTTTCAATGGAATCAAGAAACTCAATTTGCTTCAAAAATTGTGTTATCTATGATACCGGCAGTTATTGTAGGGTTGCTTTTTCAAAAGCAATTAGAAGCTCTTTTTGAAGGACAGATCATACTTGTAGGTTTTATGCTTATCATTACTGGTTTATTATTATTTCTAGCAGGTAGAGCAAAGAAAACAGGAAAAGACGTGACCTGGAAAGATGCTATCATTATAGGTCTTTCTCAAGCCATTGCAATGCTACCAGGTGTTTCTAGAAGTGGTGCTACTATTTCTACATCTGTTCTATTGGGAAATGACAGAGCAAAAGCCGCACGATTTTCATTTTTAATGGTCGTGCCGTTGATTTTTGGTAAGATCGCAAAAGATGGACTTGATATTATTAAAGGTGATGTCGTGATAGACACTGTTTCTACCACACCACTTATTGCAGGTTTTCTATCGGCGTTTATTATTGGCTTATTAGCTTGTACATGGATGATATCCTTAGTGCGTAAGGCAAAGCTTCATTACTTTTCTTACTACTGTTTTGCGGTAGGAGTTATAGCCATTGTTGCTGGTGTAATGTATTCATAGACAGCCTTACATAATTACATTTTACTTCACGCTAAATTTTCTAGTTACTTTTGATGATCTAAAAAACAGATTATGCAAAGGATACTATATGTATCATTTTTACTAATAAGTGCATTAACAACGGCGCAACAAGCAACAGTTAAAGGTGCTTTTCTAGAGAAATGGAATAACTCTCGCGATTATATGATCGCAGTTGCAGAAGCAATGCCAGAAGAATATTATGATTACAAACCTACATCAAGGCAAAAATCTTTTAAAGAACAACTACTTCATATTCAAAGTAATATGAACTGGCTTAATTCATCTTATTTTATCAAAAACGAGAAAGATAAAAACAATACTGATTATTTTACCTTTAACAAAAAGGACACGATAGAATTGTTACGCAGCAGCTTTGACAAAGCATATGTTACAATAAGCGCAACATCAGAAGAGGAATTAAAGGAAACAGTAGCATTTTTCACCGGACCTAAAACTAAACTTCAAATTTTAAATTTAATGCAAGATCACGTGACACATCACCGTGGGCAATTGCTTGTTTATTTAAATTTAAAAGATGTTGAGCCGCCTTCCTATAGCGGTTGGTAACGATGGAGTTTATTGCATAAAAAACGGCTTCTATTTCTAGAAGCCGTTTTTAGTTATATAAAGTTTGTATTTATTACGCTTTCGCGAAAGCGAAACATAAATCCATCAATTCCTATTACTCAAAATCTGAATCTTTTACAGTATTAACCTCAACTTTTTTAACTTTGAAACCAAGATTTTGACCCATCATTTGTTGAGTGATAGTCATAGGAAACATTACTCCACTAGTCTCTTTATAGTCTGAATACTTAACCATAACAGCTACTTTTTGACCTTGAGCTTCTTGAGTTGTTTCTTCAGCTATTTTTAATCCAGTATTCACGTCATAAAATGCTTTTTTATTATCTGACCACTTGATCACATAAACCTGGCTTTCACCCATCATTTCAGCACCTTCAAGCATTGCTTTTTGTGAAATGTAAAGTTCTGGGAAGAATGTAGCCTCTAACTCAGCCGACGTTAAATCGTCACCTGTCAACTCTTGGCTACCGCCCATACCGCTTACTTTTCCTTTACCGTTTGCAACTACCTGACGCATAAGGGTATTTCCAGCCATTTTTAAAGTTTTAGCCATTTTATTATCTTTAGTACCTTTCATATCTAGTATGAGATCTCCTTGAGGAGTTGTATAAACTGCAAAAAGTGATGTGGAATTTAATGCACTTACCGCTTCTTTACCACCTATTGCGGTGATATAATTATCTAGTACTGTTTGAGCCGTTAGACCTGCAGGAATTTCTATAGTAGATGGACGCTCTGTCTCATTTGCATCTTTGTCATAGAACTTAATCGGCACTGTTTTACCGTTTAATTTCATTTTTTCAAGAGGTTCAAGAATATCACCTGCCTTACCTACTAATACAATACGCAAATTGTCAGGGCTTAAATATTTATTAGCCACACGCTTTACGTCTTCCTTTGTTACCTTATTGATATTTGTAATAAAATCTTTGTAGAAATCTTTATCTAGCTCATTTTTCTTAATACTAATAGCACGATCTGCAACCACAGATTTATCTTCTGATTGCATGATGAAATTACCTAAATATTTAGCTTTTGCAGTTGCAAGCATTTCATCTTCTACGTATTCATTTCTAATTCTATTGATTTCTTTGAATGTTTCTACTAGAGCACTATCGGTCACTTCATTACGCACCTTTGTAGTTGCGCTAAAAGTTGATTTATAGTTTCTACCAGCACCTATATTTGATCTCGCTCCATACGTATATCCATTTGCCTCACGTAGATTCATGTTTAAATAAGAACCAAAACCTCCACCGAAAATATAGTTTGCTACAATTACTGCATAGTAATCTGGATCGTTCATTTTCAAATCAGAAAGGCTCAACACAGCTAGTTCTGTTTGAACAGCGTTAGGAACATCGATCAAGTTAATTTGAGTCTCGCTAACATCTGATAATTCTGGAAGAACTGGTTTAGGAGCCATTCCTTCTTTCCAATCACCAAAATATTTCTTTACTAATTTTTTAGCCTCTTTCTTTTCAATATCTCCAGTAATAATCAAGTAACCGTTTGATGGGCGAAAATAATCTGCATAGAATTTTTTAACGTCATCAAGAGTTACACTATTCATCGTTTCTTCAGTAGCAAACTCACCAGCTGGATGATCTTTACCATAAACTAACGCGCCACGTACTTTACCAGCAATCGCCGCTGCGCTATTTTCTCCAGATTTTAACCCTTCAATTGCCTGAGACCTTTCAAATTCTAACTCTTTCTGAGTAAAATTAGGCTTGAACGCTGCTTCTGCAAAAAGAGCGAAAACTTCTTCTTTATACTTTGATAAGGAAGATGCAAAACCGCCACCAGTGCTAACACTGATAAAAGCACCTAGGAAATCTACCTTTTCATTAAATTCTTCTTTAGAAGTTTCTGTAGATCCTTTTCCCATCATTGCACCTGTCAAAGACTGCACACCTGCTTTACCACCTTCAAAAACAGGTGGATTGTTCAGATCCAGGCTCATATTCAATGTAGGAAGTTTTTTATCTGTAACTACCAGTACTTGAAGGCCATTTTTTAATTCAAACGTGTAAGGCTTACCTAAATTAATCTCTGGAGTAGGACCAGAAGTAGGCATCACCGATCTATCTATTTGCGCAATGGCTGTTGCTCCTGTAAGGAATAAGGCCATTAAAAATATGAGTTGCTTTTTCATTTTGGTAATTATTTTTTAGTAATGGTAAATTCGGTTCTTCTAGATTGCTCGTATTCTTCTTCAGAACATTTTTTTGATTCACAATCTACTATTGGATTTGCTTCTCCACGACCTACCGCTTTGATTCTATCTGCCGCAATTCCTTTTGCTAGTATATAACTTCTAACCGCATCTGCACGCTTTTGAGATAATGTTTTATTGTAAGAATCACTACCTTTTGTATCTGTATAAGTCTCAGCTAGAACTTCTATAGATGTGTTTTTCATCATCATATTAACAATACGATCTAGTTCTTTGCTAGCGCTATCAGTTATAGTAGCTTTATCATTATCAAAGTAAATCTTATTGATTTGTAATTTGTTATCTACTACTTTCACTTCTTCCATAGCTTCCTTCATTTCTTCTTCTGTAGGAGCTGATCCAGCTAAATAGTCTAACTCTAATCTTTGATTAGGTTTCAAGTAAGCATTTGCTACTCTTCTGATGTCTTCACGTGTGATACCTCTATAAATATCAAGCTCTTTATTGATCAAACTTGTATCACCTAATAACATGTTATAACGAGCTAAAGAAGCCGCTATTCCTTCTACACGAGAATTTGAGCTTACATATTGAGCTTCAAAATTATTTTGAAGTTTTTGATATTCTCTTTCTGAAATCAATTCTGTTTGAAGCTTTACAATTTCCTCATCCATAACCTCAGCTAATTTACTTAACGCTACATCACCTTTTGAAAGAGCACCCATTGTATAGGTTCCGTAATCCTGATTAGATTGACCAAAAGCTAGTACCTGAACTGCGATTTGCTCTTCATCAACCATTCTCTTTTGCATTCTAGAACTTGCTCCGCCTGTTAATACAGCAGATATATAATCGATAACATATGCATCACGATCTGTAGACTTTGGTGTGATGTAAGAGAAAATTTTTACCGGTATTTGAATATTCGCATCATATTCTGTTGCAAATCTTGTTTCTGTGATAGGGTCTTCAACAATCACCTTTCTTTCATTTCTAGGAGCTTTGTTTTTAATTGGACCAAAATAATCTTCAATCATTCTCTTTGTCTCATCAATATCAATATCCCCAGCTACTACGAGAGTAGCATTGTTAGGGTTATAATACTTATCGTTAAATTCGATAAATTCAGAAAGCTTTGCATTATTTAAATCTTCCATAGAACCGATCACACTTTGACCATATGGATGTTTCTTAAATAAATGTTTGTCAATTCCAGTTCTATAAATAATTGCCCCATAAGGTGCGTTATCGATACGCTGACGCTTTTCTTCTTTAACAACTTCATTTTGAGTATCTACTCCTATTTGTTCAATTTTAGGATGCAGCATACGCTCACTTTCCATCCATAATCCCATTTCTAAATTATTAGATGGGAAAGTTTCGTAGTAGTAAGTACGGTCCTGCGTTGTGTTTGCATTATTACTTCCACCATTTGCAGAAACAATATCAAACCACTTTCCTCTTTCAATATTTTCAGTTCCTTCAAAAAGTAAATGTTCAAAGAAATGAGCAAATCCAGTTCTTCCTGGCTCCTCATCTTTGGCTCCTACTTGATACATCACACCAGTCGTCACAACTGGAGCACTGTTCTCCTGATGTAAAATAACGTGAAGTCCATTATCAAGATCATACTCGGTATACTTTACCTCTTGAGCAAGACCTGTTGCCATTGCAAAAACAACAGCAAGACTTAAAACAATTTTTTTCATTTGATAGTTTTTATGTTTCTAATATAATGAGTGTCTTTTCTATATAAAACGTTACATAAAATTTAAAGACATCACAAAAATAAGCCTAACAAGCAATTTGAAAGTTAAAGTAAAATGAAAATAGCAAGATTAATGATCTGTTTTTGCGAACTTTAAATAAATCACAATTTTATTATGAAAACGACACACACTTTAAAATACTCTTTATTAATGGGAATAGCACTCATTATTTACTTTTTGATAATAAATACACTGGGATATGGAGAGCAAAGCTATTTAAGTTTTTTTAATGCAGTTATTGTAGGTGTAGGGATATTTTTTGTAATAAGAGATGTTTATAAAAATGAAACAGGTTTTAAGTATATGGAAGGTTTTGTAGCAGGAGTGAAATCAGGTTTTGTTGCTACACTAATTTTTACCATATTTATGGCTATATACTTATTTGAAGTTGAACCTGAACTTGCTGAGGAGTTAAAAAGTCAAATAAATACTGCTGGTGAAGGTGTTAGATTTTCTTTATTGCTTTTCATATTACTGTCAGGTTTAGCAACCTCAATGGTAACACCTTTACTTATATTACCATTATACAAAAAATCATGGAATACAAAAGAGGTGAGAACCAGGCAGAAGCCAATGAATCAATAAAACTATTTTTTATTGCATAATTTGTTGATAACTTTGGTAGTTAACGGAATAAAACTATATTTGCAGCCCAAAATTAATCACATTTAATCAACAATTATGTACGCAATCGTAGAGATAGCAGGGCAACAATTCAAGATCGAGAAAGATCAAAAGTTGTTTGTACATCGTTTACAAGAGGATGAAGGTGCGTCAATTAATATTGACAAAGTTCTCCTTTTAGGAAATGGTGACAACATCACACTCGGCGCCCCAGCTATAGAAGGAGCATTTGCTGAAGCAAAAGTTCTGGGACACCTTAAAGGTGACAAAGTAATCGTTTTTAAGAAAAAACGTAGAAAAGGATACCGTAAGAAAAACGGTCATCGTCAGTATTTGACTCAAATTCAAATTTCTAGTATTTCTGCATCAGGTGGAAAGAAAAATGAATCTAAGAAAGTTGCTGCTCCTAAAAAAGAAGAAAAAGAAGTACAAGCAACTACTGCTAATACTGATTTATCAAAGCATACAGTTGCTGAGTTAAAAGAACTAGCAAAAGAAAGAGGACTTGAAGGATATTCAGCATTGAAAAAAGCTGAACTTATTGAGTTACTAAGTAAATAATAACCTAAAAAATTAGAACAAGATGGCTCATAAGAAAGGAGTAGGTAGTTCGAAAAACGGAAGAGAATCAGAATCAAAACGCTTAGGTGTTAAGATTTTCGGTGGTCAGGCTGCAATAGCTGGTAACATCCTAATCCGTCAGCGAGGTATGACTCACCATCCAGGTGAAAACGTATATGCTGGTAAGGACTTCACATTACACGCAAGAGTAGACGGACTAGTTAAGTTTACTAAAAAGAGAAATAATAGATCATATGTATCTATCGTTCCTGTAGCTGAGGCTTAAGAACAACAACTATTACATTTACAAAAAATCCCAAATCGACTCAATCGGTTTGGGATTTTTTATTGATGGTAATTGATATTATACCCAACTGAAGTAGATCCTGTTCTATAAAAAGATCAAACGTTTTTTAATAAAGTTGAAGATCCTATTGATCCACCACTTAAATCTGATAAAGTTTTATTCAAAACTTACATTATATATATCTCTTCTAATTTTCAACTTTAAGGAAAACCAGAAAAACACAAACTCAATTTTAGGTTAAAGCGTCCTATAAATAAAGTCCAATGGTTTTCAAAAGATAAGAAAGTTTTATTAATACTATCCTATTTTTGATTACCTGGCTAATCCGGCTCTCGTTAATTCTACAATTAATGAATCACAAAAAGCTCCTTCATCCAGCTCACCTATGTTTGCAATTTGAATAGAATATACGTCTGACCATCCTGTTTGATCTATAATCGTAGTATCTCGCAGCGTGTTTAAACTATTGACTAATCTAGAAATAGGCCAGTCCTTCATTGTGATAGAGTCTACTGTAATTTTCAATCCTGCTTTCCCATAAACACCAGTTGCACTACCACCTTGAATAAAGCCACTTAGACTTTGGGTAGAAATATCTTTTTTGGAAAAATCTGTACTGCAAGAAGTTAAAACAGCAGCAAAAAGTAGTATAATTAGAAACAGTCTCATGTGTTTGAAATATTTAAAAATAACGAAGGTAAAGCTTCTTTATTCTAATTTCGAAAACAACTTTTAAAGTATATTAAAAACCTAAAAAACTATTCTTTCAAAAACTTTTTAACTTTAATCTGATTACCGTCTACAATACGCAAAAAATAGAAGCCTTTTGACAAATTTTGAATCAATATTTCATTTGAAGTTAATGATGCGTTCAAAACGCGTCTTCCATTTGTATCAAAAACAGAATACACCATATTACCATTTATTTCTGGCAATTCTACATAAAGCTTACTATTTGCCGGATTAGGATAAATTACCAATTCACTTGTTGCAGAGCTCTCTAGACTAGCTGTATTATTGGGCTCTGTGATTACAACCATTTCATTCACACTTTGTGCATTTATCGTTGATATAGCTCCCGAAGGCCAAAAGACATTAATATCTGCTACAACATCTGTCCCTAATCCAAAATGAGCATTTAATGAACCCATAAACCTAAAGCCTTCACCGCTTCTTATCTCTCTTATCTGCGTTCCAATATTTGCACTGTTCACCTCTATTCTAGCGCCTATTCCATTACTATTACTTCGCGTACCAATCAATTTTATTTTTAAATATTTATTGGTTCCTCCATTATTCAGATGAAGGTTCGCAGAATTTAGAACGTCCAGATAACCGTCATTATTTAAATCGCCTACAGCACCGTTTGATGGAATATTGTCGGTGAATCTAGTAAAAGTTCCATCACCATTATTACCCATAATATTTCCATCTGTTAAGATGTCAATAAATCCATCGTTATCAAAATCTGCCGCAACATTTTCAATATCAGTTCCAAGGGAGTTCACATCCGGTCCCATACTAGAGGTAACATCAGTGAAAGTTCCGTTTCCATTATTTTGCATCATTTTATGTCCTCCGTCGGAAAGACTACTAGCCCCTATGAAAACATCCATATCACCGTCATTATCATAATCTCCCCAAGCTGTAGACCAGGTTTGAATTGGATCAGCTAAATTCACCCCAGGAAGAGCAGCAACATTAGTAAACGTTCCGTCACCATTGTTGCGATGTAATTCGTTAATCTTAGCACTTGAACTACCTCCGCGACACTTTGCTATGAAAAGATCCATATCTCTATCGTTATCATAATCTATCCATATAGTTCCATAATTACCACCGTTAGCAACTAGACCTAAACCACTAGGAACACCATTAGGATCAGCACCTTGATAGAAGTTTAAGTTTCCATTGCCGTCATTGATGTAATATACATTTGGCGCTACATCATGGCATACAAACGCATCTAGATGACCGTCATTATTGATATCTATAAAATTTGATCTTTGAGAGAAAACATACTCATTTCCAGATATTTGAGTAAAACTAGTGCCCGTATCATTTGCTTTCATAAAAGTAACTCCACTTCCTCCTCCATAAAGAAGGTCTGTGTATCCATTACCATCATAATCAGCGGCAGCGAGGCTCCAAGTCGGTGTATTTACAGCATTAGTTGTTGGAATATTTACATTATCGAATCCTGTAGAGGTTTGATAATTAATTGAAATATTATCGCTACTTATACTAACAGTGTCATCGAGACCATCTCCATTCATGTCTACTGTAGCTCTATTAACTCCTAATTTGGTCAGGCTGGCTATACTAAAAGCAAAGGCTGAAGGAGCTGTAGCAGCGCTTACACTAATTTGAAAGTCAAAGCCTGAGCTGCTCCAACGATTGTCCCAAGCCAAATAATAAACTTCTCCAGCCGTTGCCGCAAATGATGTGGAAGATGCAAAATTATTTGATGTAACATCATCATTTCCTGCAACACAAATTAGAGCACCACAAGTTCCCGAATACACATGCAGTCGAGTGTCTGTACCAGAGTTTTGAGGCAAGTCTGAAGTTATATTTACAGTAAAATCAGCAGCAGCTGTATACACATACCACTCAGCATTGTTAGCAGTATTTGTCGTGCTTGTGGTACATATCGTATTAGTTTGATTACCATCTATTGTACCAACAGAATAAGTAGAATTGGTCACCGGTATTGCGTTTAAACAGCTATTTGCGTCCTGAGCGTTAGCAAAGTAGCTACCTGAAAAAATAAAGAAATAAATAAAGTATAGTTTGTTCATAATTAAGTTAATTTAATTGCAGTTCACATTTAAAGAATTGATCCAGTCTTCTATTAATTCCAGACCTTCTTCATCTTGAACCGTTCTACCCAATAAAGGCATTCTTTCTGATTCGTTGTTTGTATCAAACCTATAATAAATGGCTGACCTACCTGGGATGCCCGGTCGCACTATGTGCGTTAGTCCATTTCCTATATTTTCATCAGGCTCCTCACAGATCCCGAGACTTTCATCTGTAAAAGAACTTGTATAGTCAAATCTGATATCACGGTAAGAACAATGACCACCATCCATGTGACAATGAGCACAATTAATCTCCATATAACCTCTCACGCGATCTTTAAGTGAAATACTAGGGTTTTTCCAGTTTGGTAAAGCTGATATGGTTGCATTTGTTTCCTCTAAATAACCGACCTCTTGCCATTTAACAAGTTGATTTACATCAGTACCGTCTTGATAAGTCTTCACCATGTTCATGTTTTGAGGTTTTGGACCAATAGGCATAGAAGTATCATCACTTTTATGGCAAACTCTACATTCTAACAAATTGGGAATACGATAATTTATAGTACGCTGTACTCCTTCCTTTTCAAACGTAATTTCAGTAAAACTACCGTTAAGATCTAATAATGCTTCTGTTTGAGAATCATTCCATACATAATCAGCAAACTCCCAACCAGATGCTTTTTTGAACAATAATCTAGTTTCTATAATACGCCTCGTTCTATCCGGCAGCACATTTTCATAATAAAAGTTTTTAATTAAAACAGTACCTTTTGGGAAGGTAAGTAATTTATCATCTGTCTGATAAACTGCTTTAACTTCATTAGGCATCCATACAAAACGTTTTTTTATGGAATAATCTGTAAAAAGCTCATTGATCAAAGAATATTCTAGAACACCTATTTCTGGCTCTAATAAATTCATAGGTGATTTAAAAAAATTATAGTCGCTTAATTTTTGATATGGAACATTTTCTATATCTACAAGAACAGGTGAAATAACATCTTCAATAGGAATATACTCATCTTTATCACATGAATAAAGTGATAAGGCAAAAATTGCTAAAAGAATTAAGGATTTTATTGAACGCATTGGGCTGATTTAAAGATCGGTAAGATAATAAAAAATAACATAGTTTATATTCATCAAAATAGAAGAAATTTTAAAGGTGTTCATTTAGCTAGTTTTTATTTACAATGCCATATAAAAAATCCCGATAAAATGTAAAACACACTTTATCGGGATTTCTATAGTATTGAACTAAGAAACTAGGTTCTTATTCCTTTTAGACGTTTCTCGATCTTTTGTTTTTTAGCCGTAAGCAATTTCATAAGATCCATTAACTCCTCATCTTTTGTTTCTTTGTAAACCTCATTAAGGCCTAGAATAAGCTCTTTAGCTTTTCTAGATGAATGTACTCTATCGCTAGTCGACATATTACTCATCGATGCGCCTAACCATTCATTTGCGTCTTTTATTATATCCATTTTTTTCTTTAATTTAATCTCGCTTTCGCGAAAGCGTAATCATTTAAAATCAATTACGATGCCAAAAGTTAATCTATTTTTTTGTATATCCTAACAAATGGCAGGTATTTTTAATATCGGTAGTATTCTGGCTTGAAAGGTCCTTCTACTTTAACACCTATATATTCTGCTTGATCACTTTTTAACTCAGTAAGTTCAGCACCCATTCTTTCTAAGTGCAGGGCTGCTACTTTTTCATCCAGGTGCTTAGGTAACATGTATACTTCGTTCTCATAAGCATCCCTATTGTTCCAAAGTTCGATTTGCGCAAGTGTCTGATTGGTAAAAGAGTTACTCATTACAAAACTTGGGTGACCAGTCGCACAACCTAGATTTACTAGACGACCTTCAGCAAGAAGGATGATATCCTTGCCATTAATAGTATACTTATCAACCTGTGGCTTGATCTCAGTTTTTGTATTACCGTGATTTGTATTTAGGTAGGCAACATCAATTTCATTATCAAAGTGACCAATATTACATACAATTACTTTATCACGCATAGCTTCAAAATGCTCGCCACGAATAATATCTTTGTTACCAGTAGTAGTAATTACAATATCTGCGTTACCTACTACGTTTTCTAACTTCTTCACTTCAAAACCATCCATTACTGCTTGTAATGCGCAAATAGGATCAATCTCTGTTACTGTAACGATAGATCCAGCACCTTTAAAAGAAGCTGCGGTACCTTTTCCTACATCTCCATATCCACAAACAACTACACGCTTTCCTGCAAGCATGGTATCAGTGGCACGACGTACAGCATCTACTGCACTTTCACGACAACCGTATTTGTTATCAAATTTAGATTTTGTTACAGAATCGTTTACGTTGATAGCTGGCATCACTAAAGTACCATTCTTCATACGCTCGTATAATCTGTGTACTCCAGTAGTCGTTTCTTCAGACAAACCGTTAATTCCTGCTGCAAGTTCTGGGAACTCGTCAAAAACCATATTTGTTAAATCGCCACCATCATCAAGAATCATATTTAAAGGCTTGCGATCTTCTCCAAAGAAAAGGGTTTGCTCGATACACCAGTTAAACTCTTCTTCATTCATACCTTTCCAGGCATAAACAGGAATACCAGCAGCAGCAATTGCAGCAGCAGCGTGATCTTGTGTAGAAAAAATATTACAAGAAGACCAAGTAACGTCTGCTCCTAATGCAACAAGAGTTTCTATAAGAACCGCAGTTTGTATAGTCATGTGAAGACATCCTGCAATACGCGCACCTTTAAGCGGTTGCTCATTTTTGTATTCTTCTCTCAATGACATTAGACCTGGCATTTCTGCCTCAGCAAGTTGTATTTCAAGACGTCCATACTCTGCAAGGGACATATCTTTAACTTTATACGGTACGTAAGGAACTGTTTTTGTGCTCATAGACATATAGTTTTGGTATGATAGTCGTTGATTGTATTAGAAATCAACAATTTAAATACCTTTTTATTTATTAAATTGCGGCTGCAAATCTACAAAAAATCAACCGATTTTTATGCCTCTTTTTAAATCCATTAACAACCGTAATAATACACAGGTATTCGTCTGGAAAATAACTGAGTCTGAAGCGTTTTTAAGAACCGATATAGAACTTTCCCAAAACTCAATAGACCGACTTTTTACCATGAGCTCAGAACTGCACCGACGTGGGTTTTTAAGTATTAGACATTTACTTCTTCATGCCGGTTATACAGATTTAGATTTATACTATTCAGAACACGGTAAACCTTATCTAACGGATAACAAACACATTTCTATTACCCATAGCTTTGAATTTACCGCGATCATTATAAGTGACGTTCCTACAGGAATCGATATTGAAAAACAGCGCGATAAAATTAAACGCATAGCCCCAAAATTTATAGGCTATGAACAAGAGTTTCTTGCAACACTTGATAATCCAGTGAAAGAGCTTACGGTAGTATGGGGTGCAAAAGAGTCTATGTATAAATTATATGGCAAAAAAGGGCTAGGTTTTAAAGCACACTGTCTTGTAGAATCTTTTACCATGAAAAGCGATCAGACCATCGCCAGGATTATTTATGAAGAAGATAATCTGAAGTTTGATGTGTATTTTGAAGAAGTAGAGAACTTCATGATGGCGTACGTAATTCCATCTAGGAATGGTTGATATTCTTAAAAGTATTACAAATACAAATCGCAGCCTTGCTATACTTATCGATCCAGAAAAAATGAAGGTGGGAACTGTTTCCGCTTTCGCGAAAGCGGTTTTTACCACCATCACCATCTTAAAAGAAAAACTGCATGTTGAGCAATTCTATTTTTTTACCGGTGGCAGCACCATGGAAAAGACAGACTTTGATTTATGGATTCAAACCTTAAAAGAAAATACAGAGATACCGATCGTTATATTTCCTGGATCTCATACTCAATTATCAGAAAATGCTGACGGTTTATTATTTATCAACCTCTTGTCAGGCCGTAATCCTGAATATTTAGTTGAACAACAAGTTCATGCAGCCCAACAATTAAGAAAAACAAGCTTAGAAATTATTCCAACTGGCTACCTACTAATCGATGGCGGCAAAGAGACTGCCGTGCAACGTGTTTCAAAAACACAACCGCTTACTCAAAAAGATATTTCAAACATCGTAAATCACGCTTATGCAGCCCAACTTATGGGTAATCAGTTGATTTATCTAGAAGCCGGAAGCGGCGCAAAACATGCAGTTTCTAAAGAAATTGTGCGCGACGTAAGTAATCAAATAAATATTCCATTAATCGTTGGTGGTGGATTAAGAACCATACGTCAGATAGAAGAAACCTTCAAAGCTGGTGCAAATATGGTCGTTATAGGAACTGCTATTGAAGAAAATATCAACTGGAAAGGCTAGCTTTGTATTTTAAAAAAAGAAATATAATGAAAGCATCCATTGAATTGACCATGTCTCCACTTCAAGACGATTATGAGCAACACATCATTGATTTCATTAAAAGACTACGCGAGTCAGAATTTGAAGTATTAGAAAATCCGCTAGCAACTCAAGTCTATGGAGAGTTTGCTCCTATGATGTCTTTTCTTACTCAAGAAATGGAACGAAGTATGGAAGATACAAAAGCTGTTCTTTTCTACATGAAAGTGGTAAAAACAGACCGTCACGATTATCAACCGTTCTTTTAATGGAAGTTTTTGATTTCCTTTTTGGACAATACAGTGATTATAGTGTGGTGCATATTGTTTTTGAAGCCATAGCAATAATCGCAAGTGTCATTAGTGTGTTGTACTCAAAAAAGAATAATATTCTTGTATTTCCTTATGGAATAATTAGTACAGGAATCTTTGTTTATTTGTTGAATGAATGGAATCTAGTAGGTGATATGATCATTAACATCTACTATTTTATAATGAGTATTTATGGATGGTATATCTGGACTAGAAAGGATCAAAACACTATTGTTACTCCTATATCCCAAACAGTGAAAAGGGAATGGATGAGATCAACTGGTTTGTTTTTAATCTCAGGAGTTTTTGTTTACTTTATTTATTGGAAATATGACCGCTTTGAAAATTGGGTGAGTTACATCGATATTCTCACAACAAGTATTGCCTTTGTTGGCATGTATTTAATGGCCTTGCGTAAAATTGAATACTGGTTGGTTTTACTGGTTGCTAATGTGATTTCTGTACCTTTATATTTTTATAAGGGTTATGGATTAACTGCCTTGCTTTTTATATTTCTCTCAATTATCGCCTGGTTAGGTTACCAACAATGGAAAAAATACCTCAACAAAGAGCCCTTAACGGTTTAAAAATAGTCCTTTTTGGGCCAGAAAGTACTGGTAAAAGCACACTTGCACAACAGCTTGCTACTCATTTTAATACGGTAAAAGTGGACGAGTATGCTAGGGATTATTTACAAGATAAATTTGACGCTACCGGCAAAGTTTGTGAATATCATGACCTAATGTCTATTGCCATAGGACAAAGAATAGCAGAAAATGAAGCCGTTGAAAAAGCAAATAAACACCTGTTTTGCGACACAGACGCTTTAGAAACTTTTATCTATTCTATTGTTTATTTCAATAAGGCGCCTTTAGAACTAGAAGAAGAAGCCCGACAAAGTAAATATGACTTATATTTACTTCTCCATGTCGATACTCCATGGACTCCTGACGATTTAAGAGACAAACCAGAAGACAGAAACGAGATGTTTCAAATGTTTGAAAAAGGATTGAAAGAATTTAACAAACCTTATACTATTATTAGCGGATTAGGAGAAAAACGTTTTGAAAATGCTTTGAAAGCTATCCAAAAGATAAGTAACTAAATGAATCTTACCGACCAACAAAAAAAGCAATTGGAAACTAAAGGGATTTCTGAAGAAAAGTTATTACAACAATTAGACAGGTTTAAGAGCGGCTTTCCTTTAATAAAACTAGATAGACCAGCAGTTATCAATGATGGTATATTATCGTTTAAAGATCTTGATGATAAAAAGTTAATTGCGCTTTACGAGCAAGAAGTCTCAAAATTAGATGTGATAAAATTAGTGCCTGCAAGTGGCGCTGCCACTCGCATGTTTAAATTTCTACATGAATTTTTAAATAATTTTGATCCTCAGGAAGACTCTTTAAACGGCTATATAAATATCAATAAAGCTCCAGAACTGTTCACCTTTTTTATAGGAATGGAAAAATTCCCTTTCTATAAAACTGTGATAAAATCACTAAAGCAAAAACATAAAGATTGGGTTTCAAAACCAGTTCAAGCAAAAAAGATCTTATTCATTGAAGAAATGCTACTTGATAGCGGTTTTAACTTTGGATCTATGCCTAAAGGTTTAGTTCCCTTTCATGAGTATAAAAAGCACACAGCAACTGCTTTTGAAGAACATCTTTTTGAAGCATCTATATATGCAAAAAGTGGTCAGGTGGCTCAATTACATTTTACGATTGCGCCAGCCTTCAAAGATCATTTTACCAAGGAGTTTGAACACATAAGACAAATAGTAGAGAAAAAGACAAATACAAAATTTGATATAAGCTTCTCTTTTCAATCCTCGTCAACAGATACCATAGCAGTTAATAATGAAAACAAAGCCGTGGTGCTTGAAAATGGTGATTTATTCTTCAGGCCTGCCGGTCATGGAGCTTTATTAAATAACCTTGATCAACTTGATGCAGATTTAATTTTTATAAAAAATATAGATAACGTAACTACATCTGCTTATGAACAGCATGTTTGTTCTTACAAAAAACTACTTGCTGGTTATTTGCTACAAGTTAGAGAAGAGATGTTTAAATATTTACAGCTACTTGAACAGAAAAATGTTGATCTAGAATTAAAAATAACCATAGAAAAATTTCTTACTCAACACTTAGACAACGTTTTGCCGCATGATTATAAAAAGTATGCTTATGAGTATCAATTAGAATATCTTTTTGACCAGTTAAATAGACCTCTAAGAGTTTGTGGAATGGTAAAAAATGAAGGTGAACCAGGTGGTGGACCTTTTTGGGTGGAGAATGAGAAAGGTGAGTTGTCATTACAAATTGTTGAAAGTGTTCAAATAGATTCTAACAATAAGAAACAGCAAAGTATTGCCGCAAAAGCGACGCACTTTAACCCAGTAGACCTCATTTGCAGTGTACGCGACCACCATGGTAAAAAGTTTGATCTAATGAATTTTTGTGATGCTGACACTGGTTTTATCACCTACAAATCACGTAACGGAATCAAAATAAAAGCACAAGAACTTCCTGGATTATGGAATGGTGGTATGGCGCGATGGAATACTATTTTTGTAGAAGTCCCATTAGTCACTTTCAATCCAGTTAAAACGGTCAATGATTTACTAAAATCGGCACATCAAATCGATTGATGAACATAGATGTATTACATAAAGAAGTTCAATACAAAGCAGTTGCAAGTAGCGGTCCTGGTGGTCAGAATGTCAATAAAGTAGCTACAAAAGTGCAATTGTATTTTGATGTTGTAAATAGTATCGCTTTCGCGGAAGCGGAACAAGAACGAGTCATCTCAAAATTAAAGAACCAGCTCACTAATGATGGTATACTGATCATAGGTTGTCAAGAATCCAGAAGTCAAGCTAAAAATAAAGAACTTGTGTTTAAAAAGTTAGTAAATACCTTATCACAAGCTGCAGTAAAACCAAAGGTTCGTAAAAAAAGAACAATTCCCAAAGCCTTAAAACGCAAAAGAATTAACGACAAGAAAAAACACAGTGAGAAGAAGCAAAATCGTAATTTTAAGTACTAATCTACTCAACTAGTATACTTTAAATTAATAACTATCGGTAAAAAATTATATTTCGAGAATTAAAAAAACAATGACATGAAAAACCTAATCTTCCTAATTTTATCCATCTTTCTAATTTCATGTAATCAAAAGTCATCAACAGAAACTACTGAAGCCGTTAATTCTGATCTTACAGAACAGGCAGAAGAAGTTACTAATCAGTTTGCAATTGTCATTCACGGTGGTGCGGGAACCATCAAAAAGGAAAACATGACTGCAGAATTAGAAGGTCAATACAATGAAAAACTAACTGAAGCTATAAGAGCAGGACATGAAGTTCTTGCAAATGGCGGCGATGCTATGGACGCAGTAGAAGCTAGTATAAGAATCATGGAAGATTCGCCTCTTTTTAATTCTGGTAAAGGTGCTGTTTTTACTCATGATGGTATCAACTCTTTAGATGCAAGTTTTATGGATGGAAAAACTTTAAACGCTGGCGCTGTTGCTGGTGTGACTACCGTAAAAAATCCTATTTCACTAGCCAGAAAGGTTATGACTGATTCAGAACATGTTTTGTTAAGCGGTGAAGGTGCTGATGCATTTGCAAAATCTTTACAAGATGGCAATATAGAAATAGTGGATAATAAATACTTTTTTACAGAAAACAGATACCAATCCTTACAAAGAGTTCTTGAAAGAGAAAAGGCAAACGACCAGAAAACAGCTGCAATTCTTGAATTACAAGATCCGTTTTTAAAAGATTCTAAATATGGAACGGTAGGTTGTGTGGCTCTTGATAAAAATGGAAATATTGCAGCAGGAACAAGCACTGGCGGAATGACCAATAAAAAGTACGGTCGTATAGGTGATTCTCCTATCATAGGAAGTGGTACGTATGCAAATAACAAGACTTGTGGCGTTTCTAGTACAGGTCATGGCGAGTATTTTATAAGAACTCAAGTTGCATATGATATAAGTGCTTTAATGGAATATGGAGGTAGAACTCTAGAAGAAGCAACAGAAGAAGTAATTCAAGAAAAACTAGTAAATCTAGGAGGAACAGGCGGAATCGTGGCACTAGACCATTTAGGAAATATTTCAATGGAATTTAATACGGCAGGAATGTATCGCGCCATGATGGACGATCAAGGAAAACTAACTGTTGGTATGTATAAGGAGTAGTTAAGAGTTAAGAGTTAAGAGTTAAGAGTTAAGAGTTAAGAGTTAAGAGTTAAGAGTTAAGAGTTAAGAGTTAAGAAAAATCGAAACCCCATTAGTTTCTCGCAAGAAAAAACAATATTGATTTAGTAAAATAAAAAGAACGCCGTGAGGCGACAAAATAATTCATAGCGGCACATTTCAGTCTGCCAGCAGTTTTAGAAAAGAAAAAATAAGAAAAGTAATGAAAATCATATCCTATAACGTAAACGGTATTAGAGCAGCGATGAAGAAAGATTTTATAAAATGGCTTACTGCTGCAAATCCAGATGTTCTTTGCCTTCAAGAGATAAAAGCTCAAGAAAACCAAGTAGATACGGAAGCCTTTACAGCAGCAGGATATGAATACCAGTATTATTATAGTGCTCAAAAAAAGGGTTACTCTGGAACAGCGATCATTTCTAAAATACAACCAGATCATGTAGAATACGGAACTGGTATTGAATCTATGGACTTTGAAGGTAGAAATATAAGAGCAGACTTTGGTGATGTATCTGTTATGTCTATGTATTTACCTAGTGGAACAAATGATGCGCGTTTGAGCTTCAAATTTGAATACATGGAGCAATTTCTAGAGTATTCTAAAGAATTACGCAAAGACCACCCCAATTTAATTGTTTGTGGTGATTATAACATATGTCATAAAGCAATAGATATTCACGATCCAGTTCGATTAAAAAATACTTCAGGTTTTTTACCAGAAGAACGCGAGTGGATGGACCGTTTTATAGAAAGTGGATTTGTAGACGCTTTTAGAATGTTTAATGATCAACCAGATCAATATTCTTGGTGGAGTTACCGCGGTGGCTCTAGAGCCAGAAATAAAGGATGGAGATTAGATTACCACATGGTTAATGATACAATTAAAGACAGAGTAAAAAGATCTGTGATTTTAAGTGAAGCTGTACATAGTGATCACTGTCCTGTTATGGTGGAAATTGATTAAGAATTTTAAAAGCACCGAGATAAAATAAACCGATCCCAGATAACTTTGAATATAGTTTATCCAAAGTTTAAAAAACTATCACGACAAATTTTCTGGGGTGATAATTCCAAAAAAACAATTAAGAAACACCTCCTAAAACCACAACAAACTCACCTTTAGGTTTTTTGTGTTCAAAATGAACGATGGCTTCGGTAACAGTTCCTCTAAAATGCTCTTCGTACAGTTTAGTTATCTCACGAGAGATGGAAACTTGTCGCTGCTGACCATAGTGCGTTTTAAAGTCGGCTAGAGTTTTTAATAATTTGTGAGGCGATTCATAAAAGACTATAGTTCTTGTTTCTTCTTTTAGAAATTCTAATCGTTTTTGGCGGCCTTTTTTTACAGGAAGAAAGCCTTCAAAAATAAATTTATCGCAAGGCATTCCAGAAACTGTAAGGGCAGGCACAAAAGCCGTTGCGCCAGGCAGTGATTCTACTTCCAGACCATTCTCAATCAACTTGCGAGTTAGTAAAAAACCTGGATCGCTTATTCCTGGTGAACCAGCATCTGTTATCAATGCCATAGTTTCTCCAGCTTCTATCCTTTTTACAATGCCATCGCTTATTTTGTGCTCATTATGCATATGATAGGATAGCATTTGTGTACCAATGCCGTAATGCTGCAGTAATTTACCACTCGTTCTAGTATCTTCTGCAAGAATGATATCAACACTATTCAATACCTCTACAGCTCGATAGGTCATATCTTTAAGATTACCGATAGGTGTAGGAACAAGATACAGTTTCATGGAATTGATTTAAACTACAAAGATAGATAAGTTACATCTGAAGAAACGACTTCTATACAAAACAAAAAAAACATCAAACTTTAGCTACACGGATTAAAATCACTGAAAACCCCTAATTTATCACTGATTTGTGATAGAGATTTAGAAGCTCAATAAAATAGAATCAATACCCTATAAAGAGTACATTTATGAATTACCGAATCGTTTATTTATCGATATAGATTGTTTTATCGCTTTCGCGAAAGCGGAAAAATTACATCTATTGGGACCCAACTACCATATTCTAGCGGTATCTTTGTAGCATGACGAAAGACGAGCAATTAAAGGATAGATGGGTGAAAACAGTAGCCTTTTTTCAATCGCGATTTGCAGATGGTGATGAAATGGACCTGGATGCGATACTTTTTATAATAGGAGTTCAAGAACTAGGACAGTTGCATCGTAAATTTCAAAAAGATGAAAAGTTACAGCTTATGCATATTGCCATATGTAGGGTTTTAGAACCTTATGGTTATTATGAATTCTCACATTATGATGATGATAAATGGCCACATTATACTGTAAAAGAAAACTTGCCAGCCCTGAAAGCTGGAGAGCAATCTTTGCTAATGAAAGAGGCTATCGTAAACTATATGGTTACAAGTGAAGTGATTGATTAAACTTTCTTCTTTTCTCGAGTCACTAAAACAACTGCAAAAATAATGACTCCTGTTGCGATAGTTTGCCATAAATTAAAAGATTCACCATCTAACACGCCCCAAGTTAGACCTATTACTGGCATTAAATAAGTCACTGAAGTTGCAAATACTGGCGAGGTCATTTGCACCAATTTATTAAACATAATTTTTGCAGCAACTGTTCCAAATAAACACAGAACAATTATATACAAAAAGCTTTCTTGCACTCTACTGTCAGTGAATTCTATAGAATGACCGTCTGAAGAAAAGAATACTATTATGGCTAGAGGAACGATAAAAATAAAATTACCAGTAGCAATCGCAAGAGGCTTTATATTTTGTAAATACTTCTTTATAATATTTACATTACTGGCATAACAGACGCATGCTATTAAAATAAGTCCTGCAAATAAATAATTTTGATCTGGATTATTTTCCATTCCTGCGATGACTAATCCTATCGCACCAGCCAGTCCAACTATAACACCTATAAACTGGTTGCGAGAAAAAGAAATGCCAAAAATGACAGCACCTATAATTAAAGATATCAGTGGTACTGTAGAATTAAGAATCGCACTTATCGCACTATCAATCTCAGTCTGTGCATAAGCAAAAAGAAACGCTGGAAAAAAAGTACCCAATAAACCAGAAACTGCTAACCATGGCCAGTCTTTTCTATCGGTAGCTGCAAAAGACTTCCATCCTATGGCAATTAGAATAATTCCCGAAATCATGGTACGTACAGCACCTAATTGTAGTGGCTGTAATACTAATTCTCCATTTTCGCCTCCTAAAGCTTTCTTTATTAAAATAAAAGATGAGCCCCAAATGAGACTTAACATGATAAGGTAAACGTATTTTAATCTCGAATTATCCATAATGCTTTAAAGCGCAAAGGTGGCACTTTTTGAAATCTAATAGGTTACATAAAAACATAAAAAAAACCGATCTAAAATAAGATTTCAGATCGGTAATTGTAAAATGAGTGTCTTTTTATAGACCTGAAAAAGATCTTAAAGAACCGTCATAGCTAGCAGTAATTACTTCTCCAGTACTTGTTGTAATATTAAACGAGATGTCATAATTATTACCGCTTCTATTAATAGTAACCGTTCCTGAATCTGCACTATCTTGAAAAGTACACGTTCCGTTATCATTGCATCCTACGCCAACTTCTCCTATAGAAAAAGTAAAGTCTGTCTGAGAAGAGTTGTTGTAATCGTAAGTTCCGTTTTTAAGTCCTGACTCTTGATCGGTCCATAATTCAAAATAAACTGATTCTCCAGAACCATTAATATCACCAAACTCATCAAAACTAAAACCTGATGAAACTAAAGTGATATCAAAGTTGAAAGAGTTTCCAGTGCCACCAAAGTCAATTAGAGAACCTTTATCAAGAATAAATGTACTACCATCATAGTTAAACGATCCTGTACCGCTGCCGGGCACACTGCCACTGTCATCGTCGTCTTTACAAGAGATTAAGGAGCAAGCCACAAAGGCTAAAAGTAAGATTGATTTTAATATTTTCATGGTTATGATTGTTTAGTTAACACAAGAATACATTAAAAAACCAGACAAAAGAATACCCATTATAGGGTATTCTTTTATTCTTTCCACTCTAAGGTTTCCATCAATTTTACCATATCACCTTTTACATAATCAACAGCTGGTAAAATAGAATCGTAATTAGGTTGTGTGTTGAAATAAAGAGAGGCTGTTATAAAATGTTTTACACTATCAGTAACATAAAATTGAGCATTTGAAGCCGCATCTCCTTCAATCTCATACATCATTCCGTAGGTGTTGTTTAACTTATTTACAAAAGGAAAGTCAGCAATGATATCTGCTTTTTGATTATGCTCGTAGGATAACTTTTGACCGTCGATAAGTAGTTGTCTTAAATTCTGTTGTACTGGTCTATAATTAAGATATACTGTAGCATCCATGCCAGTGTATTCTATTTTCATAGAGCAATCACTTTTTGCCAGTACTCGTGCATATTCATTTACCTCAAAAGAAAAAGGACAATTAACATTGCTCAAACTTATGTATTCTCCTTTAGGAAAATCTAAGGCTAGCTGCCCATTAGGTTTAGGTAAAGTTTCTTTATCGTTACAGCTAGAAATAACCATAACTATGATTAAAACAAATAAAGTTTTTAAGCTAGTGTACATTTGATTTGTTTAATGCGTTTCTTATCCATCACCTCTACCAAAAATGTGATATTATGAAAGGGTATTTTATCTAGTTTACGTGGAAAATAACCTGTCTGTTCTAATAAAAATCCTGCTAGCGTTTCAGATTCACCCTTTGCATTATCAAAAGTATTAATATCTTCCTCCTCGAGGTCTAAAACTCTATAAAAATCTTTTAATTGTGTTTTACCTTCAAAGATATAATTTTTATCATCCAGCTTTGAGTAAACTAGATCTTGCTCATCAAACTCATCACTTATATCTCCTACGATTTCTTCAATAATATCTTCTAGAGAGATCAAACCACTCGTTCCTCCATACTCATCTACTACAATAGCTATATGTTTTTTCTTTTCTTGAAACTCCTGAAGAAGATCATCTAATTTTTTATTCTCGGGAACAAAATAAACTTCTCTTAGCAGCTTAGTCCACTCATAATTTTTACGGTCTATATAAGGCAGTAGGTCTTTTACATATAAAACACCTGTAATTTGATCTATACTTTCTTTGTAACAAGGTATTCTAGAGTATCCATGTTCTATTACTTGTGGTATAATTTCTTTAAAAGCAAGTGTCTCATCTAGTGCAAAAACATCTGTACGGTTGCGCATCACATTTTTTGTATGTGTGTTACCAAAGCTAACAATACCTTGAAGCAATTGTTGCTCTTCATCAGTGGTATCATTCTCATCTGTTAACTCTAATGCTTGAGATAGTTGAGATACAGTAATATTTGACTTCTTACTACCTAAACGGTCTTGTATTTGGATAGTAACATAACGCATGGGCAAACTTAAAAAACTAAACACTTTGTCTAGAACATTTAAGGGAATAGCCATAAAACTAGCAAAGCCTTTTGGATTGCGGTTAGCATATACTTTTGGGAAAATCTCTCCAAAAAGTAGTATTAAAAAAGTAACTACAACTACTTCTACAATAAATCTAATATTCACTTGAAAACCAGCAAGAGTCCAGTCTGATATATTATCAAACCACGTATCGCTCAAAATTCCAAAAATAAGTACAGAAGTGATATTAATAGCGTTATTAGTAATCAGGATAGTTGCAAGCAGCTTTTTGGGCCTGTCTAGCAATTTATTGACAATGCTGCGTCTAGGAAAATCTTCATTTTCATCATCTAACTCGGTACTGGAGAGACTAAAAAATGCGACTTCAGCACCGCTTATAAGTGCGCTTCCTATAAGTAAGAGAATAAAAACGATTAGATAGATCAATTGATCTCCACTGGAAATCATCGTGTTATTTGATAAAAGTGATGGGTCAGGATCCAATTAGTGTAAATTAATTCTTTTTAAGTTAAAATGGTAAATCATCATCTTCACTTTCACCAGTATTTGTAGGTTGTGGTTGACTATATGAATTTGCAGCTTGCGGTTTAGACTGACTTTGTTGTCTTTGTTGATTTTGCTGTGGTTGAGCAGGTGTATTTTGTTGCGGTTTGCCAGATGCTGCGGCTTCATTTTTAGGAGTTAAAAATGTAAACTCTTGCACTTGAATTTCTGTTGTATATCGTGGCTGTCCATCATCACCTGTCCACTGTCTATTCTTGATACGTCCTTCAATGTAAACTTTATCTCCTTTTTTAAGGTATTTTTCACAAACTTCTGCTGCTTTATTTCTCACTACACAGTTGTGCCATTCTGTATTAGAAACACGTTCGCCCGTGCTGCGATTTACATATTCTTCATTGGTTGCAAGAGGAAATCTCCCTATACAATTACCACCTTCAAAATACTTCATTTTTACTTCATCTCCTGTGTGACCTATAAGAATCACTTTGTTGACCGTTCCTGCCATAATTAGTTTGTATTGCGTTTATTAGTTGTCTTGTTTGTACGTTTCAAAAGTCTACAAAGATAAGAAAAACACTCACGATGCTAGACTGTTAGAATTGATAAATTAAAATTAGTTTTATTTAATTTGCCAGTACTCCTGCATAAATCGCTCCATGAGCACGTGCACTGGTTTCTCAATAGCCGTCGATAAGGTTATAGCTTCTTCCATTTCTTGTTCCACTTCTACGATCCAGAAATAAGCATGAATTTTTCTATGTGATAATTTATGGATAATAGGCTCTTGATTGTAAACGCTTTCGCGAAAGCGAGATCCTCCAACTAATTCCTTGAAAACTTCATGTTCTGTAACTTCACTAGACAACATAGCACCATTTGCATTAATGTAAGGGAACTCAAATAGTCCTGCCCAAATACTACTGTTATCACGTTGCCGAAGTATCGTTTTATTAGATGGAGTTTGAACCACTAAATAATGATGAAATAGGCTTTTCACCTTAGTTTTTTTGAGTTTTTGTGGCAACTCAGGAATCCTGTTTTCATTAAAAGCAACACAATCCTTTTGAAATGGGCAAGTAGTGCAATCTGGATTTTTAGGAGTGCATTGCAACGCGCCAAATTCCATAATCGCCTGATTGTGTGTCGCTGGATCTTGTCTATTAAGCAATTGACTAGCCAGTTTTTTAAACTCTTTAATACCTACCGGCACATTTATAGGCGTGGCTATACCATAAATACGTGACAATACACGATAAACATTACCATCCACAACTGGAACAGCCTCATTATATGCAAAACTTGCAATCGCCGCAGCAGTATAGTCGCCTACTCCTTTTAAATCGAGTAAATCTTTATAATTATCAGGAAATTTTGAATTATTATCGACAATCTGCATGGCAGCAGTTTGTAGATTCCTAGCTCTTGAGTAATAACCTAATCCTTGCCATAATTTAAGTACTTGATCTTGTGGTGCTGCAGCAAGATCTTCTACCGTCGGGAAGGTTTTAACAAAACTTTCATAGTATGGCAGCCCTTGTTTAACGCGTGTTTGCTGTAAAATCACCTCACTAAGCCATATAAAGTATGGGTTATGCGTATCCCGCCATGGAAGCTGCCTTTTGTTAACTACGTACCAATCAATAAGTTGCTGAGAAAAGTTCATAAAATGTGTTAAAATGCTACCTGCAATATATATCTTCTTAAATTTTAATTGATTAGAGATTTCATATTTACATTTTTAGGGTATATTTGCGCCCTATTTAATAAACCCTAATTAAATTAAAAATGACTAAAGCAGATATCGTATCTAAGATTTCAGATAAACTGGGAATGGAGAAGACTGATGTACAGGCAACCGTTGAATCTTTCATGAATGAGGTGAAGGACTCACTTGAAACTGGAGAAAACGTATATTTACGTGGTTTCGGAAGCTTTATAGTAAAAACTAGAGCTGAAAAGACTGGACGTAACATTTCTAAGAATACAACTATTAAAATTCCTGCTCACAATATACCAGCTTTTAAACCAGCTAAAGTATTTGTAGACGGAGTAAAATCAAACGTAAAAGTAAAGTAAAACCATAAGAGATATGCCAAGCGGTAAAAAGAGAAAAAGACATAAGGTTGCAACGCACAAACGTAAGAAACGTCGTCGCGCTAATCGTCACAAGAAGAAAAAGTAGTCTAGGACTACTTTTTCTATTTTAAATGCTCATTGAAATAGGGTTGCAAATGACAACTCGCGCGCAGTACAAGTTTTAATATAACCTTGTACAAAAAACTTATAAACCTACTTTACTATTTCTAATCGTTAGAAAAAGTAAGGTTATAAACATTACAGGAATTATGGATAAAGAAATTATTATCCGTTCCAGTGCTACAAAAATCGACTATGCCCTTACTAAAAATGGTAGGCTAACCGATTTACATAAAGATGAAGAAGAAAGTAAATTTGCAGTAAGTGACATATTCATTGCAAAGTCACGTAAGGTTCTTTCTGGTCTTAACGCTACTTTTGTAGACGTAGGCTATGAAAAAGATGGTTTTTTACACTATCACGATCTAGGTATTAAATACCTCACTCAACTTAAATTTACTAAACAAATTTTGAGCGGTAGACGCAAAAATTTTGCGCTCAAAGACATCAAATTTGAAAAAGATATAGAAAAACATGGGGCTATTGAAGATGCCATAGCACCTAATCAACCTATACTTGTTCAAGTAGTTAAAGAACCTATATCTACTAAAGGACCTCGCCTTAGTGCAGAGCTTTCTTTACCAGGTAGATATGTTGTTCTTGTTCCTTTTTCTGATCGTATTTCTATATCTCAAAAGATAGAAGATAGAGAGGAAAAAAGCCGACTTAAAAGACTTGTAAAAAGCATTAAACCTGAAGGATTTGGCGTTATTGTACGTACAGTCGCAAAAGGTAAACTCGTAGCAGAGCTGGACCAAGATTTACAAAATCTTGTAGAAAAGTGGGAAACCATGTGTAGGAAAATACACAAGGCAAGTTTTCCAACCAAGGTCATGACTGAAGTAAGTCGTACCAATTCCCTTATGAGAGATGTTTTTAATGATACTTATACTTCTATAGTGGTCGATGATCAAGGAGTTTATGATGAAATTAAAAACTATTTAAAAACTATTGCCCCACATAAAGAGTCTATAGTAAAATACCACAATCCAAAGACATCAATTTTTGAAAAATACGGTATTGAACGACAGATCAAAACATCATTTGGCCGCACAGTTTCTATGAGCAAAGGTGCTTACCTTGTAATAGAACACACTGAAGCCATGCATGTTATAGATGTAAACTCTGGGAATAGATCTAATAAAGCAGATAGTCAAGAAGATACTGCTCTAGAAACCAACATGATATCAGCAACAGAAATTGCACGCCAGCTTAGGCTTAGAGACATGGGTGGTATTATAGTGGTAGATTTTATCGATATGCGCAAAGCAGAGAATCGCAAGAAACTCTATGAGCACATGCGTGATGAAATGGCAGATGACCGTGCAAAACATAAGATACTTCCACCTAGTAAATTTGGTTTGATACAAATTACTAGACAGCGTGTAAGGCAAGAGGTAAACATCAAAACTCGTGAGGAAAATCCTGATGGCAATGGAGAAGAAATACAAGCTCCTATACTTGTCATACAAGAAATTACTGAAAATTTAGAACGACACCTTAAAGCTGGTGTAAAAAAGGTAACGCTTCATGCGCATCCATTTATAGCTGCTTTTATTACAAAAGGTTATCCTTCTATACGATCTAAATGGTTCATGAACCACAAAAAATGGATCAAAGTAGTACCTAGAGATGCCTATACTTATCTAGAATATAATTTCAAAGATAAAGATGGTAACGATCTTACTTAAAATTTAAAACGCCTACAGGCTTTGATCTGTAGGCGTTTTTTTGTGGTGTGTTTTTAAAATTTTCGCTTTCGCGAAAGCGATATAATAACAGGGTTAGTTATTTTATAAAATCACAGTATCTATTCAAATTTAAAGCAACATTAAACATACGCATATCGCATTTTAATATTGGTTGAGGTTTGTCATTTATAACGGTCAATGACTTTAAAGAATTTCCTTCTTTATTAAATTAAAACTGATTTATTCTAGAAACTTCCTTTTAAAAACAAAGGACACTAAAGAACTTTAGAGTAAGTCATTTTTAAAGATGAAACCTAATCTTTTAACCTGAAAGCTTTTCATAATCACACATCTTTCATAAAGAAGAGAAACTATCAAAAAAAGATAAATTGAAGATTTATAATACCAATCTTTTCTAAAAAAGATCAACCTAATCAACCATAGCGAGTACCTTTGCAAAAAATTTAAGTGCTATGGAAGCTAAAACACCTTCACAATCTTTTACTACCGTAACCGATATGGTTTTACCTAGTGAAACGAATCCGCTGAATAACTTATTTGGTGGTGAGTTGCTGGCACGTATGGATCGTGCAGCTAGCATTGCTGCTAGACGTCATTCTAGACGTATTGTAGTGACAGCTTCTGTTAACCATGTGGCTTTTAATAGAATGGTACCATTAGGTAGTGTTGTTACTATAGAAGCGCAAGTTACAAGAGCTTTTAAGACTTCTATGGAAGTTTATATGGACGTTTGGGTGGAAGATCGTGAAAGTGGTCAACGTACTAAGGCAAATGAAGCTATTTACTCTTTTGTAGCTGTCGATGAAACTGGCAGACCTATTGAAATTGCCCCTATTCAACCTGAAACTGAAATAGAAAAAGGACGATATGACGCAGCGTTAAGGCGTAAACAGTTAAGTTTAGTTCTTGCGGGAAAAATGAAAGCAAAAGACGCTACTGAATTAAAAGCGCTTTTTGAGTAACAAATTTTTGTGATTTTTTAATAGTAACGAAAATGGAAATTTGATCTAATCATTTTCAACCGATGCTCATCGCTTCCTAGCTATCCACTTTGCAGGATCTACGGTTTCTGTATCTTCCATCAAGACAAACTTTAATTCTGTCTCTCCAGAGTTAGATGTAAAAATCTCACCGATAATATCTTTAGTATTTACCTTATCGCCTTTTTCTACCGTAACTGTTCTTAGATTATTATAAATAGAGGTGTAGTTACCATGACGGATATAAACAGCTAAAATTCCATATTTACTTTTTGTAATGCGTATCACTTCACCTTCAAAAATAGCACGCACTTTAGCTCCTGCTCTACTCTGCAAACGTAGACCGTTAGAATCTACAGTAAGAGTTCTAAATATAGGATGAGCTTGTACTCCATAGCCCATAGAAACAAAGCCTTCTTCTACCGGCCACGGCAACTTACCTTTATTGCTTTTAAAATTGTCAGCAAGTAACTTGGCTTCTGGTGTCAGGAAAAATTTATTAGCAACAGCACCAGTTTTTCCCTTGTTAGCTGCTCTAATATCTGCTGCAATTAATGCTTTAAGTTCTCTATCTATTTTATTACGTTCTTTGGCTTTCTCTTTAATATCTGCTGCGTACTCTTTTTCATTTGCTCGGACGACTGCCAGTAGATTCTCTTGCTCTACTTTATCAACCTTAAGTGCTTCTCGTTGCTTTTTGTTAAGCGCGAGAACTTTGGTTTTTTCCTTTTTTTCGCTTTCTAATTCTATATTCTTTTCTTCCAAATCTATTGATTTCAAAGTGATCTCGTCTGCTTGCTTTTTACGATAATTAGCATAAGACTGTAAATATTGAACTCTTTTATAGGCCTGTAAAAAATCTTCAGAACTTAGTAAAAACATCAAACGACTTTGAGCATTTTTAGATTTGTATGATTTAACAATCATCTCTGCATAGTCTGCTTTTAAACCTTTGATTTCAGTTTTAAGCTTTTTAATCTTTGCAGTATTTGTCTTTATGTTTCTAGTAAGATTATTTGCCTGCCTATTAGTAATATTTATGATTTCCTGCGTGCTCGCAATCTTTTTATCAATAGTTTCTACGAGCAAAACCATTGTTTTCTCTTCTTTTTGCACGTTTTTAAGTAATCTATCAAATTGATTGATCTCTTTCTGTAATTGGGCTTTGCGCTGTTCTAGAGAGGCTTTATTTGATTGCGCTTTCGCGAAAGCGAAACACAACAAAAACAATATCAAAAGGTAACTGTACTTTTTCATCTATAATTTAAATGGGCTGTAACCAGAAGGCATACTAAAAGGGAAGCTTAACTCTTTGTCAAACTCTACATTTTTAAATTCCATCTCTATCTTTGAAACGCGATTGCGTTGTGTGGCGTCAATTTTAATCTCTTTAGGAATAATTTTATCTTGTACGATCTGATATTCTGGATAAATAACTTTTAAAAAACTATTTTCTGAAGGCTTTGAAATAGACTGTTCTGAAACCTTAAAATCAGTAGGACGCAAGCTAAATAATTTATTCACAAGAGCTTCCTGTTGGAACATATATTCATTTTCTACAATAGAAAAATCTTTATTACCTAATGGATCTACTGCCTGACCTAACAATAAATCTTCCAGTTGTTCAAAGCTTATTTCTTCTCCTAAAAAGTCACTTATCAAACTAAAATCACCATCAAAAGATCTTTTTTGTAGCTTTTCATAGAACTGAACGCGCTGCGGAGTGATATATACTTTTGCACCTGTAAAACCTAGTATGCTAGCACTCATCCATATTTGCTTGCCCTTTTCCATACGCAAATTCACAGTAAACGATCTAGTAGTAGCAGAATTATCATAACTCATAGAAAGTCTAGCGCTCATGGTTTTAAAATCGATACGTGCGGCTTCATGAGCACTCACCACTTTAGATTTTTTTGCCTTAGCAGTTGCATTATTTGCAGCACGCTGTGTACTACCGCATCCTGCGATGATTAACAAAGCAACAATAAAAAGGTATTTCAAATATTTCATTAAGATTTTTTAAATAGCATTTTTACATTAGAACGCATTTTTGCGGCTTTAGTTGCGTCTCCTTTTTGATCATAGCTTATCGCTAGTTGCTGATAAATATCACTCTCTAAGTTAGGCTGATCAAGTAAAAAGCTCAAACCAGTTTCTAACTGATCTATGGCTTTATCAGGTTCATTTAGGTTGTTATGTGCTACACCTCTCAACAAATAAAGCAATGCCTGTGCTGGAAAAACCTCGAGTGCTTTTTCTGTGATCTCTACTGTTTTTTTAAAATCCTTTGTATCAATGCTTAAAAGCGCTACTTTTTTAATCAACTCATAGTTCTTATCGTCTATTTCTAAGCCTTTTTCGTAAAATGAAATCGCGCTAGAAACGTCTTTCTTTTTCAAATAATAATCGCCTAATGCATGGAATGCTTTTACATCTTGTATTTCTTCAGCAAAATTATCTATCGCGTCTTGAATTTCTTCGTCTTCCACATCTGTGGCTTCTGACTGGATAAAATCGTTGAGTACATTGATCTTAGTCTCGGTATCAAACTGATTGGATTCAAAGACTTTTTGCATGCTTTTTATTCCTTTGCGAGTTTTACCGTTTTCTAAATAAATTTTATAAAGAGCTAGTTGTGCTTTATCGCTATCTGGTAAATTCTTATCTAACAACTCTGCTATTTCTTGAACCTTATCCGTATTGTTTTTCTTACTGTATAGGTAAATTAAATTGATATAAGACTTTTCGTTTTTAGGATTGCTCTTAATAGCTAGTTCTAGATCTTCAATACTTTCATCCCTTGCTTCTATCGCACCTAACCTAGCCTCTATTTGTCTTTTTATCTGGCTGCGTCGTTGATCATCACCTAATCGTTGATCTAGCTTTTGAATAATGGCTAGAGCTTCTTCATTTTTGCCTACTCTATAAAACTGATAAGGAAGTAACTCTTCATAATTCTCATTTATTACAGCCAGCTTTTGAAGTACAGCTAATGATTTTTCGTACTCATTTTGCTTATTATGAACATCGTACAATGTTTCTAATAGCCATTCTGATTCTCCAGCTATTTCTATGGCACGTTTTATTTTTTGTTCCGCTTTCGCGAAAGCGTCACTCATCAAATAATTCTTACCCAATTCATATTGCACTGCTCCATTTTCTGGCTCTAGCTTCTCACAAGCTTCTAAAAATGTAATCGCTTTATCGTGATTACCAATGGCCTTTGCAGAGAGTGCATTGAAAAAATTGTCCTTGAAACTGTCTGACACATCTCCTAAATCATCCACATTTACCTCATCAGAAAAGACTTCTTCCTGAGCAAAAAGACTTTTACCTAGCAAAAAGAGGACCAATAAGGATGCTATTTTTAATGATTTATTCATGTGTTTCTTTTTTCAACAACTATTCCATAATGGTATAATCGCCTATGCTAATTCTGGTAAACTTACCATCGTACTTTACGTGACTACCTATCATAGCTTCTTCTAAAATAGCGTTTTTAATAACAGAATCTTTCTGAATCAAAGAATTTGTAATCGTACAATTTTCAATTACTGTGCCAGCGCCTATAGAAACATGAGGTCCAACGGTACTATTTTTAAGTACCACACTACTATCGATAACGCAAGGTTGTATGATTTTAGAATCATGTAAAGTGGGTTGTGTAGTTAACTCTACGCTTTCATCTTTTTCCATAAAACTCATGATGCGCTGGTTGGTTTCAATAGCAACTACTTTATTACCACAGTCCATCCATTCATCTACAGTTCCTGTTTTGAACACATTTCCTGACGCCATCATTCTTTTAATACCATCGTTGATCTGGTACTCGCCACCGTTAATAATGTCATTATCGATTACAAATTGAAGTTCTTTTTTGAGATCTGCAATTTCCTTAAAATAATATATACCAATAACTGCTTGATCGCTAACAAATTGTTTTGGCTTTTCAACTAGCTCTACAATTTCTTCTTTTTCATTCAATTTAACTACTCCATAAGCTTCTGGCTGGTCCACTTGTTTTGTCCAGATCACAGCGTCTGAAGCTGGATCGAGTTCAAAACTTGCTCTTATTAAGGTATCTGCATAGGCTACCACCGCAGGTCCAGAAAGTGAAGGCTCTGCACGCATAATCGCATGTCCAGTTCCTAAAGGATCTAACTGACGGTAAATACTAGCTTTTGCACCAAGACCTTCAGCTAGTTGCTCTAAACTTTTAACAACCTCATCACCAAAGAATGCTGGATCACCAAGTATAAAAGCAATTTCTTCTACTGGTTCTGAAAGTATGCGCGCGATATCCTTTACCAATCGATGTACGATAGGCTGGTTTGCAATAGGAATTAAAGGTTTAGGCGTTGTTAATGAATGTGGGCGCAATCGTGAACCACGACCTGCCATAGGTACAATTATTTTCATAAGCATCTCAACCGCTTGCGCGGTTGTCTATTAATTTTATCGAGATTTAAACCAAGTATTCCCTCAAAAAATCTCTTTGTTATATGATTATATTGACTTTATATCTTTTAAATACAAATCGCTAAGTTAAAAACTTATAAGGTGTTATTACAGCTTCAAAAGATGAATCTTAGCTTTCTAACTTAAGATTGAACTGGATTTTTTCATAACAAAATCCAGTTACTTCACTCCAGTACTACCAAAACCACCTTCACCGCGTTCTGTAGAACTTAACTCCTCAACTTTGTGCCATTCTGCTCGCTCGTGCTTTGCGATGACTAGTTGGGCAATTCTTTCGCCACTTTCCACAGTAAAAGCCTCATTAGAAAGATTGACTAAAATGACACCTATCTCGCCACGGTAATCGGCATCAATAGTTCCTGGTGCGTTAAGAACTGTAATGCCTTTTTTTGCAGCTAGACCACTTCTAGGCCTTACTTGGGCTTCCGTTCCTATAGGAAGTTCTATAAATAATCCAGTTTTTATGATCGCTCTTTCTAACGGTTGTAAAGTAACTGCGGTTTCTAGATGTGCTCGTAAATCCATTCCTGCACTAGCCTCTGTTTCATAATGAGGTAATGTGTGAGCTGATTTATTTATGATCTTAATAGTCATTTTCTTTTTATTATTTTATTGATGATCCCGCTTTCGCGAAAGCTAACTACTGCTAAAACTAATAGAGTCATAGCAGTTCCTACTAAATAAGTAGCTAGGCTTTCTACTCCTAATTCTTCTCTAACGTAATAGAAAAATACTAGTGATAACGTGATTGATATTCCTAAATATAAAAGAATATTTTTGAGATCGTAAGGAACGGCAAGGTGTTTTTTTCCTATAAGATAAGAAACTACCATCATGAGTCCATAAGCAGCGCAAGTCGCATAAGCACTTGCCATATAACCTATATGCGGAATCAACAATACGTTTACAACAATCGTAAGAATCGCTGCCGTGATAGAAATGTAAGCGCCGTATCTAGTTTTATCTTGGATTTTGTACCATACGGATAGCGTTTGATAAATCCCAGAAAAGAAATAAGCAATTAAAATCAACGGCACGACTTCCATCGCAGTTTCAAATCCTTCTTTAACGATATAAGGTTTGATTAAATCTACCAGAACTACATAAGCCATCAATGCAACAGCACCGAAGGCAACAAATGCTTTAGTAATCAATGCATATTGTTGCGTCGCATTTTTATCGCCAGCCTGGCTAAAAAAGAAAGGTTCTACACCTAATCTAAAAGCTTGAGCATATAAGGTCATCCCAACGGCAAGTCGGTAACCTGCGGTGTAAACACCTACAATACCTTCCGCCTCTTCTTCACTTACGGGAAGTAGTTTTTGTAATAAAATTTTATCTAGTGTTTCATTTATGGCAAATGCAAAACCAGCTAATAAAATAGGCCAACCATAAGAAAGCATTTTCTTCCATAGGGTTTTATCAAATTCCCATTTCATAAAATAGGGTTTGATGACTATTAAGAAGGTAATGAAACTAGCAGCAAGAAAAGCTATAAAAAACAACTGTATTCTATCACCTGGAAGTACTTTTTCTAGCGCTGTAAAATACTGTAAAGCAGAAAAAAAGATAAAAGTCATTCCTACAGAAACGACCACATTAAACAATTTGATCAAGGCATAATTAGTAGACTTTCCTTGCGCTCGCATATAAGCAAACGGAATAACCATTAAGGTATCAAAGATGATGATAGCAAACACCCATTTCCAGTAATGAGCAGATAAATCTGTAATAGCTTCAATATCACATATAAATACATAGCTTAAAACTCCAAAAATTAAAGTTGATACTAGTAAAGATATAAGTGCTGTTCCTAATGTTTTAGCTTTTGTTGACGCATCGTTATAAAATCTAAAGAATGCCGTTTCCATCCCATAAGTAAGGACCACATTTGCAAAAATGATGTAAGAAAAAATTATAGAAACCTCACCAAACTCTACTTTACCAGGTAGATATTCCGTTAATAACTTGGTCAATAAAACCGTTAATAAACGCGGCAACACCGTCGCAAGACCGTAGATAAACGTGTTCTTAAAAAGGTTTTTTATGGAGCTCAATAGCGTTGGTTTATTCTAAGATTCAAAGGTACGTAAATTGAGTGCTTTTTACTTATTGTTTGAAGTGGACAAATGACCGCTGCGCAGAAATACTTACTATGAAGTCAACTTATCATCTGTATTTTAGTTGGTCGATAGCAACAAAACATGCCAAGACGAATACTTGGCATGTTGGTTTCAAATCATTTTCTACCGAAAAATTGGAATTAAAAATGAATTTACCCAGCACAAGCTACATCATGACTATGCACATGACGTTTTTTGCATACATTGCTGCCACTATAATCTGTATAGCCGCCTGGCCAGGTGATGCTGCCTTTGGTGATTTTTGCTAATTGAATATAATCATCACTTACATAATCACAAATAATGATGTGAACCGGTCTTTTGATTTGACTTGCCAAAGAAATATCTCTTATACCGCTGCTATCTGCTATAAGAACAAAGTCTTTTTTACCATTACATAATTCTTGACTTGCAAGAATCGCCTCGATATCATTTTCTGGTCCATCGCCGCCATTACCGTTATCAACAGCTGTTGCAACAGTTTTCAAGAATGCATCAATATCAGAATGATCTGGATGGTAAATACCACCTGTTTTGCCAATTGTTTTGCCGTTACCATTTCGGTTTGTATTATCATCACCATCGTTAAACAAAACCATATTATGAATGAGCTGTTTGTCTTTATTCACATGATGCCAGCGCACCACTTGACCTACATAACTGTACATACTTCCGGTCCAGTCCACAATAACGGACATATCTTGCCACTCTGGATGTGCATTAAATGCATCAAAAACTACCGTACTGTTGGACGTACTGGTCCCGCCTATGCGGTGTGCAGTTTTAGCTTTAGCACTTTTTACGTAGTGTTTTTTCCCTGTTTTGTCTTTTACCTCAATAATCTCGTCAGAACTTTCGGCATTGATATAGCTTCTTAATTCTTTAGCGATTTTTGCTCCTTGCGCTTTCGCGAAAGCGGCACCTAAAACAACAACCGCAACAATAAATAACTTTTTCATGATCTATATTTTTGATAAATCTAGAAAAAGAAAGGACTCACACATAGTTGCAATGAGTGAGCCCTTGATATGAATGAGTGAAATCGCTTACTGACCTTGCAACGGTGCGCTAGGGTATGCCACGGTTTCTTTTTGAGTAATGTTTTCTAATTTGACATATTTCATTTTGCCATTTGCTTCAAAAGCAATAACTGCTTTATCGTTTGCTAATTCAAAGGGTATTCCATCATAGTTAGGAACTCTATTCCCAAATTCTTCTTTTGAATCTGCACTCATATTGTACGCAGTTGATGGATATGTAAAGCGAGAAATGAGCATCGTTTTATCGTTAGCAATAAATCTTGCGATATTGTTTTCCATTCCTCTAAAATAGACTGCTGCAAGAGTATGCCCTTCTAAAATAGATGCAGGAAAGTAAAGAGTTACTCCATTTCCAGATCCTGGAGCACCACCGGACCATTCTTCAAAATAAGGTTGTTCTGTTTTTTCAAACTGGCTGGAAGACATGCTTTGCGTGACTTTTTTTGAACCGCAAGAAGTTAAACACAGTAGTAGAAAAAGCGTAAAATATTTCATAGTAATTTTTGCTTTAAGTTGCAGAAATATAGCTAACCTTAAAAATTCTAGATCATAAATTATTCAAAATATTTGCCGCCGCGATAATTTCTTCTTCTTTTTTAGCAAAACAGAAGCGTAACATTTTAGGATCCTTACCATTCATAAATACAGAAATAGGAATGCTAGCGATTTTATGATGTGTAGTAAGCCTTTTAGCAAAATCAACATCATTTTCATCTGTAATAGCCGAATAATCTAATAATTGAAAATAAGAGCCGTGAGACGCTTTAAATTTAAACTGACTATCTTTTATAAGATTTAAGAAAAGGTCTCGCTTACGTTGATAAAAAGCACCTAATTCTGTGTACCGCTTTGGTTGTATCAGGTAATTTGCGAGTGCGTCTTGTACTGGATGATTAACGCAATACACTACATATTGATGCACTTTATAAAATTCTTCCATTAATTTTTTAGGAGCCAAGCAAAAACCCATTTTCCAACCAGTGACATGAAAGGTTTTACCAAAACTACCTGTTATAAAACTGCGCTCACGTAATCCATTATACCTAGCAGCGCTTAAATGTTCTCTTCCATCAAAAGCGATATGTTCATAAACCTCATCGCTTAAAAGTAGTAAGTTGTGTTCTACTACTATTTTTTCTAGCTGCAACATATCTTCATGAGATAACATATTGCCACTAGGATTATGGGGTGAGTTGATCAGAATCATTTTAGTTCTAGCAGTAACCTTGTCTTTAACTTCTTGCCAATCAATGATAAATTCTGGTAATTTCATGGCAATATCCATCACTTTTCCACCAGCCAATTCTATCGCTGGTCCATAACAATCGTAAGCTGGAGAAAAAACAATTACCTCATCACCTGTATGAACCACCGATTGTATAGCAGTAAAGATTCCTTGTGTAGCTCCTGCTGTAAGGCAAATTTCATTTTCAGGGTCATAAAAAGCCTTGTGTTGCTGTTGGGTCATGTTAGAAATAGCAGCACGCAAGGACATAAGTCCTGCCATAGGTGCGTATTGATTTTTATCGTCTTGAATGGCCTTTGTAATCAACCCTTTCAAAACTGGATCTACTGGAAAATTAGGAAAGCCTTGAGAAAGATTGAGCGCACCATGTTTTTGAGACAAGACGCTCATGGTTGTAAAGATGGAGTCTGTAACGTTAGGAAGTTTTGATCTAGTCATGTTCGTAAATTAAGAAATAGGATACAGAAACTGCTTATCTATCAATATAGTTTTAACAAAAAATCCCATTTCAATTAAATTGAAATGGGATTTTTTAATTGTAATAAGAATTGAAACTATGAAACAGTCTCCGCCTTTAAGTATTCACGATTCATACGTGCAATATTCTCTAATTTGATTCCTTTAGGACACTCGATCATACAAGCTCCTGTATTGGTACAGTTACCAAATCCTTCAATATCCATCTGACGTACCATATCTTGAACACGCTTTGTAGCTTCTACTTCACCTTGAGGTAATAAAGCATATTGAGATACTTTGGCACTGGTAAATAACATAGCACTTGCGTTTTTACAAGCCGCTACACATGCTCCACAACCTATACACGTGGCACTGTGAAATGCTTCATCTGCCTTTTCCTTTTCAACAGGAATAGAGTTAGCATCTTGAGTATTACCAGAAGTATTTACAGATACATAAGCACCTGCTTGCTGGATTCTATCAAATGAAGAACGATCTACAATCAAATCTTTGATCACAGGAAAAGCAGCTGCTCTCCATGGTTCGATCGTAATAGTATCGCCATCATTGAACTTTCTCATGTGCAATTGACATGTAGTAGTCAGTTTTTGCGGTCCATGAGGCTGCCCATTAATCATCATGTTACAAGATCCACAGATTCCTTCACGGCAGTCGTGATCAAATTCTACTGGCACCTCACCTTTATTGACTAACTCTTCATTAAGAATATCCATCATTTCAAGAAAAGACATATCACCATCTACACCATCTAGTGGATAAGTAACCATTTTTCCTTTGGCTTCAGGACCAGCCTGTCTCCATATTTTTAAAGTAAGTTTCATACTTTTTATATTTAGTTAATTACGCTTTAGCGAAAGCGTAACATTTAACATTCAATTATTTATAACTACGAGTTTTCAATTCCACATTTTCAAACACTAGGTCTTCCTTGTGCAATTTAGCATCACGCGGATTTTCATTGTACTCCCATGCACTTACAAATGCAAAGTTTTCATCATCTCGTAGCGCTTCACCTTCTGGAGTCTGGTATTCTTCACGGAAGTGACCACCACAACTCTCATTTCTAGTTAAAGCATCTTTTGCAAACAACTCTCCTAATTCAAGGAAATCTGCTACACGACCTGCTTTTTCTAATTCTTGGTTTTTAGTATCAGCGCTTCCCGGAACTTTTACGTTCTTCCAGAAATCTTCACGCAACTCTTTAATTTCGTCCATTGCAGACTGCAAATCCTCTGCGTTACGAGACATACCACATTTGTTCCACATGATTAAACCAAGTTTCTTGTGGTAATAGTCAACAGAATGAGTTCCTGAACCATTCATCAATTTCTCAATGCGTGCACGAGTATCTTTCTCTGCTTGCTCAAATTCTGGAGTTTCGGTAGAAATCTCTCCCGTTCTAATTTCGTTTGAAAGATAATCACCAATTGTATATGGAAGGACGAAATAACCGTCTGCAAGACCTTGCATCAATGCACTTGCTCCTAAACGGTTTGCACCGTGATCAGAGAAGTTTGCTTCACCAGCGGCAAAACAACCTGGTACTGTAGTCTGTAAGTTATAATCTACCCATAATCCACCCATCGTGTAGTGAACTGCTGGAAATATTTTCATAGGTACTTCATAAGGATTCTCATCAGATATGTTCTGATACATGTCAAACAAGTTTCCGTATTTCTTTTCAATAACCTTTTTACCTAAAGCTATCATTTCTTGCTTACTAGCATCTTTCTTACCACTGGTCAAGGCTTCTACCTTACCATAACGATAAAAAGATTCTTCAAAGTCCAGATAAACAGCATTACCTGTTTTATTTACACCATAACCAGCGTCACAACGCTCTTTTGCAGCACGAGATGCTACGTCACGTGGTACAAGATTACCAAATGCAGGATACCTTCTTTCTAGATAATAATCTCTGTCTTCTTCTTTAAGGTCTACACCTCTTAATTTTCCTTCACGTATTGCTTTTGCATCTTCTAGCTTTTTAGGAACCCATATACGTCCATCATTACGTAATGACTCTGACATTAATGTCAATTTAGACTGATGCTCTCCAGATACTGGAATACACGTAGGGTGAATTTGTGTGTAACATGGATTTGCAAAGTAAGCACCACGACGGTGTGTTCTCCATGCTGCCATTACGTTACTTCCCATCGCGTTAGTGGATAGAAAAAATACATTTCCATAACCACCTGATGCAATGACTACGGCATGCGCTCCATGTCTTTCTATTTCACCGGTAACTAAGTTACGAGCGATAATACCACGAGCTTTTCCATCTACTTTTACAAGATCTAACATCTCGTGACGGTTAAATGGCTGCACTTTACCGCGGTTGATCTGTCTATTTAAAGCAGAATATGCTCCTAATAACAGCTGTTGTCCTGTCTGTCCTGCTGCATAAAAGGTTCTTGATACAAGAACACCACCAAAAGAACGATTATCTAATAACCCACCATATTCACGTGCAAAAGGAACTCCTTGTGCAACACACTGGTCAATAATATTAGAAGAAACCTCTGCAAGTCTGTGAACATTTGCTTCACGTGATCTATAATCACCACCTTTAATAGTATCATAGAATAAACGGAAGTTTGAATCTCCATCTCCTTGATAATTTTTGGCAGCATTGATTCCACCTTGTGCTGCAATTGAGTGCGCACGACGTGGGGAATCGTTATAACAAAATGTCTTAACGTTATAACCTAGCTCTGCAAGAGTAGCAGCTGCACTTCCACCAGCAAGCCCAGTTCCTACAACGATAACATCGATGTTACGTTTGTTAGCTGGATTTACTAAGTTAATAGTGTTTTTATGTGTTACCCACTTTTCAGCAAGTGGTCCTTGAGGTACTTTCGAATCTAATACTGACATAATTTTATATTATTAGTGAGTAAAATGATGATAAAGAGCGATAAAAACAAACCCTGCTGGAATCAATACTGACCATGCGTATGTTGCTTTTCTAAGCCCATCACCTTTATTGATAGCTTTTGCACCCATCGACTGAAATGAACTATTAAATCCATGCCATAAATGCAATGCTAGTAAAATAAAAGAAACTACATAAATTCCTACTCTCACTGGACTTACAAATTTCTCTTTTAATTCTGGTAAATATCTAGTCGGATCTTCTGGTTGCACATCAATATACTTTACAGTCATCTCGTGCACCCAAAAATCATACATATGCAATCCTAGGAATGCTAAAACGACAAGTCCCGTTATAATCATGTTTCTTGACACCCAAGAAGAGTTAGAATTTCCCGAAAATTGTGCGTACTTAACTGGACGTGCTTTTCTATTTTGTAGGTCAAGAACGATTCCCATAACAAAATGAACAATTAATCCACCTATTAAAATAGGTTGTGCAACAAATTGCACTAAAGGATTGTATCCCATGAAATGAGACCACTCATTAAATGTGTCTGGTGCGATGACTGATGTAATGTTAATTACAAAATGCTGTGTTAAAAATATTACCAGAAATAATCCTGAAAGTGCCATTACCCACTTTCTAGCAAGCGATGATTTTACTAATGCGCTCATGTATAATTTTTTAGTTTGTCGCAAAGATAACTTTCAGTCGTATCAATTTCAATCGTAATAGTCAAAAGGCTTTGTTAACATGCTTATTTGGATTGAATCTTAATAGTTTCTATAAGTATTTACCTTGAATTAGTGGTAATTTCTTCCATTTCCTTTCAATGTAATGGTTAAGATATTGTTGTTGTTTTGTTCCGCTTCCGCGAAAGCAAGAATAAAAAAAGCCACTTTGTAAAGTGGCTTTATCTAATAAAATCAATAGAGAGATTTATATACAAGTCGGATTAGGATTAACTGGAAGGTCGGTGGTGAGCACATGATACCAGGCAAGTGCTGGATCATTACCTTGCACTGTGCGTAACACCATGCGATTTGCCGTTATTTCCATAATTTCATATTCACTACTGCCCACATACCAACTTATGAAACTATCATTAGGAAGTAATATGGTTGTTTTTCTTGACTCTTCTACTGGCACGTCTGTGTCTAGTGTAGGAGTAAAAGTTACTACTCCTGGACCTGGAGCAGTAAAAGGAAGACACTCATCATCATTATTTCCATTAATCGCAGATGGGCCACCAAACTGTGTTAAATACGAATTATGAAAATAGGTTCCTCCAAAATTCTTAAGTTCATATATCACATTATTACCATCTTTTGTAAAAACCATTTCATCTTCGTAGAAACATTCTGTTAGATCGTTACAATATCTGCCAAAAGCTGGTACGGGAAAAAATGCAGGTGAAAAATATGCATCTGGAGATTGACCAGGAATCAAATTAGTAGGACCAACACCCCAATGTCCATTTTCTGTTACTGACCAATACCATGTTTTGGAAGAGCCGCCTGTTAAAAAATCTTTTGCTTCGGGATCATCAAAAGTACTCAATACATCTACCACTTGTGTTGTAGTAGTTGCAGCACCACCTGTACCGGTAGCAGTAACGGTGACATTATAACTTATCACTCCTAATTCTACAAAACGATGTTCAATAGTGCCATCAAAGGTAGACCCTTGACGACCATCACCAAAGTCATAGGTATAATTAAGTGCGTTTTCTGAAGTAGCATTAAAAATAACTATTCCAGTACCATCACCGTTAGGATCTGTAGAACTTTGGCCTTGTATAGTAAAGTTTAATTCTAGATTACTTGGCGCAATCACATCTCCAAATTCAGTATCATCATCTTGACAAGATTGGGTAAAACATACCATTATCAAGACTAGTAAAAGCTTATAATAAATTTTCATTCTTATTATTTTAATTTGTTTGAATTAAGTCATCGATATAAATGGTCTCTGGTCCTGTAGTAGCCTGTAGCGGATCAAAAAATATAACTACGTTTCTTAGGTCATTTGTTTCGTTCCCAGTAAAAGAATTGAATGTTAGTTCTTCCCAGCCATTTGCTACCGTAGTTGTTACACTTGTAACCTCCTGAAATAAACCTCCATTACCTACTCTTTCAATTTTTAACCATACAGGCAAACCTGCTCTAGGCGAATAAACCTTTAAGGTAAAAGAGGTAGTAGCTGTAAATAAAACCGGTTGATCTACAACGATAGCTACCAAAGCAAAACTATTTGTTCCTGTGGCATTTCTATCAAATTGTAAGACAGTACTTGAGCTATTTAATGCATCTGGTACAGGATTAGTAATTATCGAAAAAGATCCATTATTTGTACCAATATCATATTGTCTCAAAGGATCTTCAAAATCAAGCGGCAAAAGAATGGGTGGTCCGTCTGCAAGCTCTAAATCATCAAAATAATTGATATCACCTGTAGGTGCTCCACCTAAATCGAAGAAGACAACAAAACGACTAAATGCCTGTGTAGTATCTAACCCTGTAGTATCAAAGAATAAAGTTTCCCACTCACTTACTTTTGTAGTGAATGCTTCATAATCTGCAGAAGCGATAGATCCATCAGCATTTTCAAATTTCATTGTTACCTTAGTACCGACAGGCATAGGTGACCAAGTTTTCATTCTTAAACCTTGAGGTCCAGAGAAGTCAATCGGCCCACTTAATGGAACAACTACTCCACCAAAAGTTTGAGTCCCAGTTTTTTCAATACTTACAACTCTAGTACTATTATTACTAGGACTAACATCAGGATTAGCAATTATTGATACTGCCGATTCAAAATTGATAAGATTGTAATTGAGAGTTGTAGATTCAAAATCAAGTGGTAAAGTAACTGGATCCTCTATTATAACAACATCGGTAACAGAAGTAATAGCTGCTCCACCACTTAAAGCAGTTATTGTAATAGTATAAGTTCCTGTACTGGAATAGTCATAGTTTACTACATCTCCTTCCATAAATACTATAGGGTTCATTGAAGGGTCTTCTCCAAATGTTACTTCGAATGCTGTTTCAAAATCTGCAGTTGCGCTTACAGAAACACCAAAGTTAGAAGTAGCGCTTTCTGTAACGATAATGGAGACATTTTCTGGCGCTCTAAAAGACACTTCTAAATCTCTAACGAAATCCGTCGTTTTACCTCCCAGACTTGTCGCTACTAATCTTACAGGAAAAGTACCTTCTGAATAATTACGTTGTGTATTTTGCCCCAAAGGTAATGTTACCGACTCACCACTTCCATCTCCAAAAAAGACCTCAAAACTACTTACATTCTCACCAGATGGTGAAATGGTTACAAGACCAGAATTGTCCTGAGTTATATTAAAGACTAATCCTAAATTTGTGGGAGCTTCCAAGCTTAAACTCAAGTCTTTATCATCATCACTATCACAACTAGATAGCAATGAACTCATTACTAATAAAGCAACAAATAAAAATTTAATATTTTTCATTACAAATTCGTTTTAATAATTAGGGTTTTGTTCCCAGCGATTTCCAGCTAATAATATTTCTTCTAAAGGAATTGGGAACACTTCATGCTTACCAGATACGAAACCATCTATTTCATTTGCTGCTCTACCAGTCCTTACTAAATCAAAGAAATGATGACCTTCACCTACTAATTCTAATCTACGTTCTAAAAAGATCGCATCATTAAGTGCGGTTCCAGAAAGCTGTACATCTGGCAGATTAAGCCTTGTTCTAACTATGTTTAAATAAGTCCTTGCCTGCCCATCTCCTAAATTACCGCTATTGTATGCTTCTGCAGCCATTAGATAAACATCTGCTAATCTTATGGCACGATAATTATTAGGGTTGGTAAGATTTGCATCACCTGTATTCAAATCGCCTTGTCTTGCAATATATTTTCTATTATAAAAACCTGTGTGTTCAAACCCTACACTAAATGTTGCGCCGTTTGAAGCTGCAAAGGCATTTATATCTAGTATAGCAACATCCTTTCTAGGGTCAGATGGCTCAAATAAATCTACCACTTCTTGAGTAGGAACATTAAAACTAAAACCAGAATCAAATAATGGACCATTATAATTTCTTATACCATTGAATCCCACGGCAACATTTCCTTCACTACACTGCAAACAACCAAAGCCTGCGCCTTCGGCATCAGAATATTGAATTTCAAATACAGATTCAGAATTATTTTCATTATCATTTTCAAAAATGGTTGAATAGTCCGTAACCAAGCTATATGCATTAGACAAAATTAAATCATCTAATACGTCAGCAGCATCTCCATATTTTTGCTGAAACAAGTATACTTTACCTAGCAAAGCTTGAGCACTACCTTTAGTAGCACGACCGACATCAGGCGTAGTATACTCTAGATTATCTATGGCAAAAATTAAGTCCCTCTCAATTTGTGCATAAACATCAGCCTTCGGTGTTCTATCTACCTCAAATTGATCACCGAACAAAAACCTTTGATCAACCACTAATGGTACATCTCCAAAAAACTTAACCAATTCAAAGTAATAATAAGCTCTTAAAAAACGTGTTTCTCCTAAAACTCTTGGTTTATCAGGAAAATCAGTTTTATCTTGAAACTCCATAATGAAATTTGTCCTGTTAACACCTGCAAACATTCTTTGCCAAATATCGGATAATTGCTCATTAACAGGTGTGTGCAGCATATCATCTATTTGCTGTATTCCTATTACATCCGTAGCACTTTCTCCGCCTGCAAGAGTGTTATCAGAGGCAATATCTCCTAGCATCACATTTAAATAGGTAGACTGCAACAAATCATATGCACCAACTAGGGCACTTTCATAATCCTCTTGCGAATTGAAGAAATTCTCTGAGTTTGTATCTTCACTAGTTACGTCTAAATAATCCTCGCTACAAGCATTGAAACCTATTGCAACGACGAATAATACTATATATAATTTATAAATCTTCATCTTGATTATTTTTTAAAATTTTGCGTTTATTCCGATTAGAAAAGTTCTAGCTACTGGATAAAATCCATTATCGATACCACTTGCTAAAGGATCTCCTGAACTTGCGCTTGGATCAAAACCCTGATACTTTGTTAGTGTAAATGCATTTCTTACAGCTGCATAAATTCTAAGCTTACTAAGTTTTACATTATCTAACGCCTTCTCATTTAACGTATAACCTAATTGTAAATTCTGCGCTCTAAGAAATGAAGCATCTTCAACAAAGAAATCAGAAAACACTTGATTTGCTGTTGCACCAGTGGTTACTCTTGGAAAAGAATTTGTAGAACCTTCTCCCGTCCATCTATTAAGAATATTAGTAGTTGTATTTGTTAATGGCTGGTTACGCTCGTAATTACGAACCATGTCATTTCCTAAAGAAGCAAAGAAGTAACTCTGAAAATCCCAATTTTTATAATTTAAACTTAGATTGAATCCCATAGTAACATCTGGCAAAGGATCTCCTAATTCTGTGCGGTCGTCTAGATTTACGACACCATCACCATTCAAATCCTTGTATCTAAAATCTCCAGGCTGTGCTTCAACTCCTGCCAAAGCAAGTTGGGAAGGATGAGCTGCCACTTCTGCAGCATTTTGAAAAATACCGTCAGTTTGGTATCCATAAAAATACCCTATTGTAAATCCTTCTTGAAATCTTGTAATAGGTGGCTGGCCTACTCCAAAACCACCAGCTTCAATGAAACCATTATCATTATTAACCGCAAGAACTTCATTATCTAAAGTAGCAAAATTAAAATTGGCATTAAAGCTTAAATCATTTGTAATTTTATCAGAGTAACCTATAGAAAATTCAACACCTCTATTTCTTATGTCTCCGCCATTAATAAAGGGAGCACCGGATCCAGGAGCTGCTGCTCCTAAAATTCCAGATACATCAGGTGCTATTAAAAGATCCTTTGTTTCTCTATTAAAAACATCTAATGTGACATTTAATTTATTAGATAAAAACTGCATGTCAACTCCTACATTAGCAGTAAACTGCTCTTCCCATTTAATCTCTGGATTACTTAAAGCGCCACCTGCAGTACCATTAATTATCTGATCATTAAAAACATATTGACCTTCTCCGGTCAATAACGAAACAAAACCAAATGCTGGAATTCTATCATTACCAATTATTCCTGCTGAAGCACGAACTTTAAGAAAATCGAAAATTTTATTATCCTTTAAGAAGCTTTCCTCTGAAGCGATCCAACCAAGACTAGCAGTTGGAAACACACCAAATCTATTTTCTGGTCCAAAGATCGTACTACCATCTCGTCTTATAACTCCAGAGAATAAATATTTCCCGTCATAATCATATTGAACTCTTAAAAAATGAGACAGTAATCTTTGATCAAAACGTCTTGCACTACCTACCAACTCGTCTCCGTCAACTATATTACGACCACCAGAAATACTTACTTCATTATAATCGTTACTTACATTTCCAAACGCAGTTTGATCATTGAAATCACCTCTAGTTCTAAAAGCACTCATACCCAATGTTGCTTCTACATTATGTTTATCGTTAAACGTATTATTATAAGTTACAAAGGCATCGTAAGTATAATCACTAAAGAAGTTTTCATACTCACTATACACATTTTCAGTAAGGTTAAAAACTTTTCCAAAACCGTAAAAAGCTCTTGGATTAAAATTATTACCGTAGGCCTCAGAATAATTTGCTTGAATACGAGCGGTTGCTTTAAAATGATCCAAAAATGAATAAGTAAGACCAAAATTTCCGCTAATTTTACCTACTTTATTTTTGTTAAAAGTATTAGCTAATTGTGCTTCAGGATTGATTACTTCATTTCCTAAACCTTCTGCAAGTGAAAATTCTCCTGCAGCATTTCTAACAGGAATCGTAGGAGCCATATTCAAGGCATTGAAAAGCACTGATCCTAAACCACCATCATTGATGCTTTTATTACTTGTATAAGAATATAGAAAACCAGTTTCCATTTTTAAATTTTTTGTCCAATTGTGGTCAAAATTTCCTCTCATTGTGAACCTATCAAAATCTGACTTGTCGCTTCCTACAATTCCATCTTGTGATAATACTGCGACACCAAAAGCATAAGTTGACTTTTCCGTTCCACCTCGTATAGATGCATCGTTGTTTAAAACTAATGCATCTTCAAAAACCTCATCTTGATAATCTGTATTACTCAAATTAGAGATGTCTGTGAATGGAATTGCTTCACCATTATTAGCAAAAGCTTCATTTTTTATCAAAGCATATTGTTGAGAATTTAAAGTCGGTAATTTTCTAGAGGTTTGTTGAAAACCACCCCATGAATTAAACTCAACAGTAAGCGGTTGATTTTTACGACCGCCTTTAGTTGTAATAATAATAACACCGTTTGCAGCTCTAACTCCATAAATACCAGCTGTTGCATCCTTTAAAACAGAAACACTTTCTATGTCACCTGGATTAATAACACTTAAATCTTCAATTATATTACCATCCACCAAAATTAATGGACGATTATCCCCATTTGTTGAAATACCACGTATTCTAATATTGAGTCCTGCACCTGGTGAACCAGAAGAAGAGGTAACATTTACACCAGCTACTTGTCCTTGAAGAGCTTCTTCTACCCTCGAAGGTTTCAAATTCTCAATAACCTCACTATCAACAATACTCACAGCGCCCGTGACTTCCCTTACCGCTTGCGTACCATAACCTATAACTACTACCTCTTCAAGAGTTGCTACATCTTCAAGTAACTTAATAGTTAAGGGATCAAAGTTTTTTACTGTAACTTCCTTAGTCAATGCACCGACATAAGTGAAACGCAATACATCACCTACAGAGGCTTCTATTGAAAAAAGACCATCAAAATCAGTGGTTGTAGCTTTATTTTTAGTCTTATTTTGGACCGTTGCTCCTAATAAGGCCTCTCCAGTTGACTGTTCAAGAACCTTTCCCGAGACAATACTTTGTTGTGCAAAACTATATGCAGCTATAAAGTAAAATAGTAATAGAGTAAATTTATTCATGAAAACCTAGATTATTTTCTGTTTAAAAAGTCCCTACATCGTTGTAGTTAACTTTAACTTAAATTTATTATTTACAAATTTAGACAACAATAGAATCCCAACTTGATATAATATATTACAAATGCTCAACTACCTAATTTAATTTACTACCTGTTGTTTATCAGTACATTAACTAATAAAAAAGCTAAAGCAATTGTAGTTACTTGGATAAATGTTGAGGTAATGTATAGTTTTATAATGTTTTTGTAGTAGTTGAATAAAACGATAATGAAGGTGTAAATTAAAAAAAAATAGAAAATTTAATATTTCCCGCTTTCGCGAAAGCGAAACAGTGCTACATAAATTTTAATAAGCTTTTGATACAAAAAACATTTTAAAGAAGTGATGATTACACTTATGTAAAACCACAGAAAAATAGTGCCTCTTTGATAATTTAGAGAGTTCTATTCTAACATAAGACTTTCATGCTTATTACTTGCAGTCACCTATAATGGTAAGTATATGTGATGAAAAACTATTGGTTTTAAAAGAAAGTGCTAACAGAAACAGTTTTCAAATCAACATAAAAACTAAACAGTTATGATTTGGTGATTGTTTATAATCAGTAGGCTGCTCAGTTTATAGGGATTAATGGAAATTAGTATTAAATGTGCTTTTCAAGCTGCTTAAGAAAAAAGGATGCTGTAATTATAGCGCATTAAAACAAATTCAATTTTAAAAATTATTTACAGCAAACTAAAGCAAATCCATTATTACAACCTTCACACCTTATGCCACCTTAGGCTTATAATTTAAAGACCAAATCCATGATGAAAACGACCTACAAATAACTAAATAAGCTGCACAAGCTTACCATAAACATCAAAATTGCGGTATAAATGAATCACAGAAAATATTTATTGCTAGACACAAAGAATGTAATAGCTTTTCTTACTATAGTTTTAAGTATTCTATTAACTTGCAGTCATTAGAAGGTCTTGTTGAAGGCGATGACAATCAATTATGGAATTTAAGGAATACCAATCATTTGTATCTGCAGTTTTTATAATCGCAATAGGCGGATTGCTATTCTATTTTACTCAGCCTTTTTTACCTGCAAAAATTTTCACAGAGAACACCACAAATGAACAAATAGTTGTTGATAGTCTAATGATCAATGCTATGGATAGTTTTGAAAAAGAAGAAGAAGAAGAAGAATATTTGCCGCTCTCGGAACCTGAAGCACAAGCTATTGTTAAAGAAAAAGATAGCCTTTTAAGGGAAAACTCAATTGAAGACATCCTACCACATATAAAAAAGACAATAGGGTCTAATTCTAAAATGATTAAAATCTCTGATTTTAATTATAACAAAGAGTATCCCTCAGACTCCATAGGTTATACCGCAGTTCCTTCTCCATTAAACTACAACTCTTATAAAGGCCTAGAACATTTACAGCGATTTTTTGAGAAACTTTACCATCTAGAACAATCTAAAAAAGGAAAAGTACGCATTGCATATTATGGTGATTCTATGATTGATGGCGATTTAATTGTACAAGACTTCCGAAGTGCGCTGCAAAGCCGTTTTGGCGGTCGTGGAGTAGGTTTTGTCTCTATAGAATCAGAAAGTGCCCGTTCCAGATATTCTGTAAAACATTACAGTAAAGGGAATTGGGAAGAAAACAATTATATGCAAGGTAAAACAGACAGTATTCCTTACGGTGTTAATGGTGCTGTTTTCTTTCCAGCAGATTCTACAGCACGTGTAAGATACCTTGCCAGTGGCATTAAGAATTCTACAAGACTTAACTCGCCTGTATTATACTACAGAAAGGGAAATAAATCTGATATTCTTCAAGTAATCGAAGAAAAAGATACCGTTCAAAAAGAATTTTTTTTAGATGGACAAAGCAATGTTAACCATATAGCGCTTTCTAATAAAAACCTCAAAAAAATAGAACTAGACTTTTCAAAAGCACCCAATACTGCTGTATACGGTATTGACTTTTCTGATGCAGTGGGAATGGCTGTAGATGGTTTTTCTAAACGTGGCAATTCTGGATTACCCTTAAGTATGCTCAACATTTCTCAAATGAAACAGTTTGATGAAACGCTAAGTTATGATTTGATTATTTTACAATATGGAGCAAATGTGCTGACTAGAAAGTCTAAAAATTACAATTGGTACAGAAGTAGAATGACTAAGGTCGTACAACATTTACAACTAGCTTTTCCTGAAGCAGATTTCTTGATTCTAGGAACGGCAGATAAAGGTACAAAAATAGAGGCCACGATTAAAACCGACACTAGTGTTGTAAAGTTATTGCGTTCTCAACAACAATATGCAGCGAGAACTGAGTCTGCATTTTTAAGCCTTTTTCACCTTATGGGTGGCGTTAATACCATGCCTATTTGGACAGATCAAAAACTTGCTAATACTGATTTTACTCATTTCAGCCCAAAAGGCTCTCGTAAAATAGGACGTATGCTTTATAGCGAGTTGATGAATGAGTATTCCGCTTTCGCGAAAGCGAGATCACTAAAAGAACAACAATTGAAAACTAAAGATCAAAAACAAATTACAGACAGCTTAAATATAGCTAACGATAGTTTAAAAACACCATTATTGCCATGATCAAATATGTTATTTTAGTTCTAATAGGGTTCATGGTGACACCTCTTTTTTCTCAAGAATTAGATGAATTACAAATTAACCCATTACTCATTGATCGTAGCTTTCAGGAGATTAAAAATCCACTAGTATTGAATGGTTTTTTCAAAAAAGTAGAACAATTAGAACATAATAAAAGAGATCAAGTAACAGTAATTCAAATAGGAGATTCTCACGTGCAAGGGCCTTATTTCCCACAATATATTAGGCAAGGTTTACAAAATAAATGGGGCAACGCTGGTCGTGGTTTTGTCTTTCCCTATCGAGTAGCAGGAACAAATGGAGCGGTAGATGTAAGATTTAAGGCAAGTAGCGAATGGAAATCAGTACGCAATGTAAAAAGTAATGGAACAGATAACATAGGTTTAAGCGGGATCAACCTAGAAACTACTGATAAAGAATTCCTTATAGAGATCAACTTTAAAGAATCTATAGAAAATGTTACCGAAATTAAAATTATTTCTCCACATCCAGAGCGATTCAAAATAAGCGTTGCAAATAAGGCGAATATTTTCAGAAAAGTAGCTTCTACACAAACTTACAAAGTCAAATCTGGCGATTATTTAGGAAAAATCGCAGTTAAATTCAATACAACTGTTAAAAACATCCAGCGCATTAATGGGATGAAAAACGTTAATCTAAGAGCTGGGCAATCTCTTAAAATACCTAGTAATAATTCTAAAACTAAGGTGAATTCTAATGTGGACTTTACCGATTTATACACTAATGATGGTGTTAAATTTCAAATACCCAATGGTACAAGTCAATTGTATTTGAGAGCCGCTCAAAACAATAACAAGTATGTTCTTGATGGCTTACTTTTAGCAAATGGTAATAAAGGAATTCATTATCACGCAATAGGTGTAAACGGTACCAAATTTAGCGATTACAATAAATTCCCGAGGTTTTTTGATCAAATGGCAGCATTAAATCCTGATTTAATACTGATTTCTTTAGGAACCAATGAAAGTTTTTATGACACTTACACAGAGGAACAATTAAAAATAGATATGGATATTTTTAATCGAGAAATGATCAACCGTGGCATGACTGGCAGTGTTTTGATAACCAGTCCACCACCATCTATGAAAAAAGGTACAACCATTAATTCTACAGCTACTGCATATGCTTATGAAATAGGTGTTTTTGCAAATTTAAATTCTTGGGCTTTTTATGATCTGCATTCGGTTTCAAAAACTAGCACCGCTATGCCAGATTGGTATGACGCAAAACTAACTTCTAAAGATAAAATTCATTTTTTAGAAAAAGGATATCAACTACAAGCAGAATTACTCGTAGAATCTATCATAAACGCTTATTCGACATATAGCAAATGATGGAATGGGCTCAAATAATAGAGTGGATCAATTATGATCCTAAAACGCCCTTACTTTTTAATAGTGAGGCATTTCTTTATTTGTTCTTAGGATTTTACCTCATTTATATTCTAATGAAAGATGTACGCAAAATGCGCATCTTTTACGTCATCGCATTTTCATTATTTTTCTATTATAAATGTAGTGGTATCTACTTCCTTTTGCTTGTCTTTTCTTCATTTGTAGATTATTATATTTCTGAATTAATCTATAAAAATAGCGACCAGAGACAACGTAAATGGCTGCTGATTCTCTCTTGTGTGATTAACCTAGGGTTACTTGCTTATTTCAAGTACACGGGCTTTCTAGCAGAAAATTTTAATGCGATATTCTCTGGTGATTTAAGTTTTGAAACCATATTTCTACCCATTGGTATTTCCTTCTATACATTTCAAACCATGTCGTATACCATAGACATTTATAGAAGAGAATTAGAACCAGCCAGAAACGTATGGGATTTTATGTTTTTTGTTTCATTTTTTCCACAACTAGTCGCAGGGCCTATAGTACGTGCAAAAGATTTTATACCACAGATCTATGAAAAACTAGAACTGACAAAAAAAGCATTGAGTTATGCCATGTTTCTTATTATCGGTGGTTTGATCAAGAAAGCGGTGATCTCAGATTATATAAGTGTCAATTTTGTCGATCGAGTATTTAATTTTCCCGATAATTATTCGGCTTTTGAGAACTTACTAGCAGTTTATGGTTATACGTTGCAAATTTATTGTGACTTTTCAGGATATTCTGATATTGCGATCGGTCTAGCCTTATTATTAGGTTTTGAATTACCACCTAACTTTAGAACACCTTATCAAAGTAGCAGTGTCACAGAATTCTGGCGCAGATGGCATATTTCTCTTTCTGGATGGTTGCGGGATTACCTGTATATTTCCTTAGGAGGAAATCGCAAAGGTAAAATACGCACTTATTTCAATCTTTTCATGACCATGTTGCTAGGTGGATTATGGCATGGGGCTTCCTGGAAATTTGTTTTTTGGGGTGCGATGCATGGAACTGTTCTTGCGATTGAAAAGGCTTTCCAAATCCCTAAATTAACTAGTAAAAATTTTACCTTAAAACTTGCTGCAGGACTTGTTACTTTTCATTTTGTAGCCTTTTGCTGGATTTTCTTTAGAGCTTCAGATTTTACAAACGCTTTAAATATTATAACAAACATAGGTACGATGGAATGGGATCCACAAAACTGGTGGAGTGTAATTCTAGGATATCAAAATATAGCCATACTGCTATTCATTGGGTTTTTGTGGCATCTTGTACCACAACGCTGGCAAGATGAACAATTAGAATTCTTTCATAAAATTCCGCTGATTGGTAAAACGATCTTATTTGCAGCGGTGATTTGGATCATTAGCGCGACTGCAAGCAGTGAGGTGCAACCTTTTATTTATTTTCAATTTTAAAAAAGATAGATTCAATTAAAATAGATTGAAAAATGCCTTTTTTATTTAGTTCTCTACTTGCTCCACATCAAAACTTAAACCCCAGTGCTGTACATATTCAGAAAGTGGTCCTAATCCCATGATGGCTCTTCTGGCATCTACTTTAGAAGGTTCTTTAATTTCATGCAATTCATAAGATCCATCTGCGTTCATAAAAAGTTGTGATCCGTATAATTGCGGTTCTCCAGACTCCATTAACATACGGTCTTGCATTAAAGCAATTTCTTGACGTTCTATATCACCTTTTTTTGATGCTTCTAATAGCATAGGGAAATACTTAGTTCGTTTTTCTGTACCCGCGTGTTGTATAACCAACCAGATAGCACTCATTCCTTTCTCTCCTGCTGTTTCAATAGAAGGCATACCGCATTTATCTAGAATTTGCTCTATTGCCGCCATATTACTCAAATCTAATTCTTGATCTATTAAATTATCACCACGATTATCCTGATCACGATCATAAATACGTTCTAGAACACGATTTAAGTTAGAACAATCTATGGTGTTGATGTCCTTAAAAACAGGTTCTTTTTTTAATGCTACACGAGCTACTTCTGGATCTTGAAATACTACTTTACGCAATACATTTTTATCATTAATGAACCAGTTTGCATAAGGTAGATCGTTAGAAAGCGCTTCTTTTTCTTCTTCAGAAAGTAGTTGATTATTTAGGTCGTAATATTTCACATCTTCTGGCATAGTGAAATTATTGGCCATAATCAAATCGGTCATTTCTTCGTAATTAATACGAGTCAGCTTTTCTTCTTCTTTACAAGAAATGAGCAAAATAGAACAAATTAGCAGTAGTATGTATTTATTCATAGCTATAAAGATTATAAGATCAGTACTAATATAAAGTTTATAAACTGTCTTAGAACCTGCCTGATACTCTAATAAATTATTGTTTAGAAAATTTCAAATATCATGCTAGATTGATCATAAACAATTCACTTGCAATGCCATCGCTTAAAAATTTCCCTTTTCTAGTTACTAATAATACATCTCCATCCAGATAAAGAAGATGATCTTTGATATAATCTTCAGCTTGTTTTAAAAGGTATTCTTTAAAATGAAAGCCGTAATCTGTTTCCACTTTTTGTAAAGAAACCCCATAAATAGTCCGTAAGCCCGTCATGATGTATTCATTATATCTATCTACTGCGGTCAGTTCTTCTATTTCCATAGGCAATTCTCCTGCCTGAATAGCTTTCATATACTTTACATTGTTATTGATATTCCAACCGCGACGTTTACCGTCAAAACTATGAGCACTAGGGCCTATACCTAGATAGCTTTTTCCTGTCCAATAAGCAGTATTGTTCTGAGAGAAAAAACCTTTTTTTCCAAAATTCGAAAACTCATAATTCTCAAAACCGTGCATTTCCATCACATCTAAAAGAATATTAAAATGTTCTTGCGCTACCTGATCTTCTACCTGAGGTACTATCCCTTTTTCAATAAAGGATTTAAGCGCGGTATTTTCTTCTACAGTAAGTGCATAACTGGAAATATGTGGCACTTTTAAATTGATTGCTTGGTATAGGTTTTCTCTCCATCGATCGTTACTCATCCCAGGAATACCGTAAATTAAATCAATAGAAATATTAGGAAAATATTTGACAGCTTCTTCAATACAAGTAGTGGCCTCTACGGCATTATGGGCTCGATTCATTAATTTAAGATCTTCTTCAAAAAAACTTTGCACACCTATAGAAAGTCTGTTGATTCTTGTTTTTGAGAAAGAAATTATTTTTTCAATAGTAAGATCGTCTGGATTTGCTTCTAGAGTAATTTCTGGATGTATGCTTACGATATAATGATCATAAACAGTTTGAATGATCTTTTCAATCTCATCCACTTGTAACACGCTAGGTGTTCCACCACCGAAGTAAATAGTTTGCACGGTGGTGTTGATGTACTCGCTTTCGCGAAAGCGTAATTCGTCACAAATTGCTTCAATAATCCCAGCCTTATATTTCAAATTAGTGCTAAAATGGAAGTCACAATAATGACATGCCTGTTTACAAAATGGGATATGGATGTAAATGCCGCTCATATGCACAAAAGTAATCGTTAAAACACTAGTAGAATCAAGGCGTGTGACAAAAACCACAGATTGTTGTGAAAAACCGTTATTAATAGAATGTGATAACCAAAATTTTAATGCTTTTCAAAAAGTTTAACCAGTAAATAACGATAGCGCGCATACATCAAAATACTAGATGTAGTAAGTCCAAAAAGTAGTCCGATCCAGACTCCATTTACACCATAATCACTTTCAATCCCTAGATAATAGGAAATAGGCAGTCCTACAATCCAATATGCTGTAAAACATATCAAACTAGGTATCCATACATCTTGAAGTCCACGCAGTGCTCCTAATAAGGTTACTTGTGTTGCATCGCTTATTTGAAAAATTCCAGCAATTATTAATAAACCAGCGGCCAGTTCTAGAACACCAGGATCTTCTATATAAATAGTCGGTAAAAAATTATTGAGAGAAATAAATAAAAGAGCAAAGAAAACACCTACTATCAAGGACATTAAAAATATAGATCTTGCGATGCGTTTTAATGCAGGTATATCTTTAAGTCCTAATTGATTTCCTAAACGTATGGTTGCGGTAACACCTAAACCAACGCCAAACATAAAAGTAAGCGCCGACAGGTTCAAAGCAATTTGATTTGCGGCCTGACTTTCTGTACTGATCACACCAGATAAAAATATAGCAGCAGTGAATAAAGAAACCTCAAAAAACATTTGTAAAGAAGTAGGAAAACCTATGCTCATTAATTTACTGACAGTCTTGCTAGAATAGCTTTTAAAGTTTACAAAATGCTGTTTTAGCAGTGCTTTTCTGGACAAAACAACCCAGAGTAGAACAAACATTAATACTCTAGCCACTAGTGTCCCGATTGCAGCACCTTCTACTTCTAATCGAGGCATGCCTAACTTACCATAAATAAAAATATAGTTGACACCTATGTTTATCACGTTTGCCAAAATAGATGCCATCATAGGATAAACGGTCTTTGACAAACCATCAGAAAATTGCTTTACGGCCTGAAATAACATCAATGGAATTAAAGAAATAGAAACCCATCTCATATATGGAATGGCCAGCACAACTACCTCTTCTGGTTGGTCTAAATAATAGAGAATAGGCTCTGCAATGAATAAAACGATTGCTAACAAAACACCACTAATCGCGCATAAGAATAATCCATTATGAAAGATAGAAGTGACTTTATTAGTGTCTTTTTGGGCATCAGCCTCAGCAACAAGCGGTGTGATGGCAAATGAAAATCCTATTCCTACTGACATGGCAATAAAAATAAGGGTGTTACCTAAAGAGACTGCTGCCAGTTGTTCTTTTCCTAATTGTCCCACCATGATATTATCTGCTAGGGCAACTAGTAAATGTGCTAGTTGTCCTAAAATAATAGGCAGTGCAATCTGTGTGTTTTTCTTAAATTCTCTAGTGTAATCTCTTAAAGCCATTTGTGTTTTCAACGGATGGCAAAATTAACGGTATTACTAAGAGAACCTATTAAAATTTATAGTATTCTTTGCAAACAATACTATTAAGTTCTCAGTTTGTCAATCTAGAAAATTTGACTCTATAAAGATTAAATCAAGCGAAAAAATTGTTTCCAAATTTATCTAGATTCCAATAAATATTCTCGGTAACTATTAGCACCGCAGAACCCTTTTGATTGCTCCATCAGCTTTGCTGATCTCGTCGCCAATCTGTTTTCCCTTTGAAATAAAGGGAAATGCTTGTACTCTGAGAAACTATATAAATTTATCGATTTGTATTTCTAGAAAACTTGGCTCTAAAAAGCCAAGTATCAAGCGAAGAAATTGATCCCCTATTTTTCTAAAATCCAGTAAGTATTCTCGATAACTATTGACATCTAACAATCTTTGAAATTAAAGTGATAAAGCTAGAATGAAAATGTTCCGCTTTCGCGAAAGCAGAATTACAACTAATTATGAACTAAAAAAGCAGCTCTTAAATTTAAGAACTGCTTTTTTAATTTCTTAGTTAATTACTGGTTACAAATCATATCTAACCTGCAAATACACATAGCGAGGTTGTACCGTATAAAACTGAGTACTCGTTGCAATCTGACCAAACGAGTTGTTGTTCAATGCTTCTGTATTTAACAAGTTAGTCGCAGCAACTTTATATTCCCATTTAGAATCTGGCTTATTGTAAAACAATGCAGCCTCTAGAAAGTCGTAATTGTTTTCTACATCATTTGAGGTAGAGAAAAGATTCAAATCATAATCTACATCAAAAAACCATGCTTTATTAATTTGCCAGTCTGCGTTAAGAGTTATAGTCTGTCTTGTTGAGTTATTAGTCCTGCCACCATTATCAGAATTGTTAAATGCTACATCATAACCTACTTCAAAATTCACTCCTTCTTGATAGTTACTTCTAGCACTTATTCCATAATTGTGAAGAACGTTTTCAGATTCCTGTGCATCGCCATTAATAATATTATTAAAGGTGCTCCAGCTTAAACCAGCATTTACACTTGCTCTAATTTTACCAAATTCTCTAGAAAAGCTTCCTGAACCATTAGCCCTTTCATTTGCAAATGGAGAATTTATTAAGTCACTTTCTTGGTTAATATCCTGTATATCTATGTCGCTTTGCACCTGGTCAGTAGTTCTAGAGTAAGATAGTTGTGCGCGAATATTAGTATAATTGAACATGTTAAAGTTGAAATAATTCAAACTATAATTATCGGTTGTAGCTCCGATCAATTGATTATTACCGCTAAATAAAGAGTTATAATTATTAAAAACGGTTCCTAACGCATAGTTTTCTACATCTGTAAAACTAACCGTTCTACGGTAATCAAAATTAATGTTCTCACTAGATCTTAAGGTAAAACGTACATTAAAATCTGGAAGTATTTCTTGAAAATCTAATTCATTAGTATTGCCTAATTGAGTATCTTCTATATGAAAACTATGAGCGGTAACTCCTGGTGTAATCGTAAATTTACCAGTAATAAATTTATAATGCACGGCTCCAAAAAGGTCTCTAAATTTATAATTCACATCATTTCCTAGAGCTGGATCTGTGAGGTCATTTTGAGAACCGTCATTACGTATTTGAAAAATGTTTGTGTTGTAATCTTGATTTACGATAGATGTTCCTACGGTAAAATTGATATTACTTTTTTTGTTAAGCACTCGCCAGTAATCCACTTTAGCGTCTAACTTTTGACTTTCAACAAATTTTTGCTGATTAATATTATATGGATCTGCTGGGTCGAGTCCTAAGTTACCATTAAATGGCTCTGGATCTGCAATACCTTGTCTGTCTCTAATAGCATTATAGAAAGGATCTTCTTCAGCGTCTATATACCTACCTTCAAAAGCAAAAATATCCTTATCACTTAAGGTATAATACATATTGATCGATTGATCTAATGTAATAGGTTTTTGAGATTCATTTTGATCTATATCTTCAACAAAACCACTACGAGAAGAAGTAAAGTCGTTGAATTGAGTTACATCACTTAGATTTATTTGTCCATCATATTCAAAAGTGAAGTTTTCATTAGGTTTATAATCTGCTCCTAATTTGAAAATACCTATCTGGTTGCGTTGAAAAGAGAGGTCTTCTGTATTTTCTAAGACTCCAGTACCTATAAATTCTCTACTAGTAAGGGTTTCTTGATCTGTATCTACACTGGAAAAAATGGCAAACCCATCTAGACTCAAGGCTTTATTTACCTGCCACGAACCATTAAAAGCTCCAAATTTACTTTCTATTTCTTTAGCACGATTTGCTTGAAGGTTTAAAATTCCTCCAGCGCCTACTCCTACATTTATAGTTGATCCAGATGCTCTAGTATTACCTCTATTGAAACCAGTAAAACGTAAGTACTCTCTGAAAGTAAAAGATTGCAATCCTAAATTATTGAAATCTGTAAGTATGTTTATTGAAACGTCTGGACTATAATAGAAAGCTTTAGGTTTTGCCTGATAACGCACGGCATCATCGCCTTGACCTATGGCACCTGTAACTTCTCCAAACCAGAAATTCTTTTTTCCTTCTTTTAATCTAATGTTAATCGCAATACGATCATCATCATTTCCTAATCCTTTTAATTGGCTTTGATTATTAAAGTTTTTTAATACCTCAACTTTACCAACAGCATCTGCAGGGATATTTTTTGTGGCAAGTCTGGAATCTCCTTCAAAAAACTCTTTGCCATCTACAAAAACTCGCTCTACTGTTTTTCCTTCTACCTGAATATCTCCGTCGTCGTTTACTTCCATACCTGGAAGTTTTTTAAGAACATCGCCTAATTTACGTTCTGTTCCATTTGTAAAACTATCAGCATTATAAGTAATGGTATCTCCTTTGATAGAGACAGGCATATCATAAACGATATTAACAGCATCTAGCATGTTATTATCTTCATACATAATATAATTGAGAGTCCTGTCTTCTTGTATATTTTTGATAGTATCTTCTATAGTTTTTAAGCCCAAAAAAGAAACCTTTAAAACATAGGTGCTATCTTTTTTAAGATTGAGTAGTTGGTACTTTCCGGCATCGTTAGTAATTCCAAAAGATCCCAGATTCTTATCCTTTTGATAGGCAATAACATTTGCCATTTGAAGCGGTGTTCCTGTACTATCTACGACAACACCTGTAATTTTTACCGATTGTGCACTTGCTATTGAGAAAGTGAAACACGCTAGTACTATTAAGAGTAAGTTTTTTTTCATTTTAGTTTTTTGATTAAAAAATGCGAGAATACTGGTTAGTTTACTCTCGCATTGTAAATATTTTAGGCGTGATATATCAATTACTCTCCACGACCGCCACGACCACGACCTCTAAATCGTTGTGACATTTCTTCCATTTTAACTTTAAAAAGTGCGTTGTACTCTTCTTCTGTAGTTTCCTTTCCTTTAGTAGCAGGTTTAATTTCTTCCTTGTCTTCTGGATTCACAACTATTTTACTACAAAGTAAAGTGGTATTTCCTGCACTGACTTCTAGAATCAATCCTGGAAGACCAGCATATTCTGCAGGGCCATGTTGTACCGGTATTTGTGGTGTGAACCACGCAGTAATCTCTACCTGTGGATCTTGTTCAAAAACCTCATCTACTTTACCTTCTGCAATAGCAAGGCTATCTTTCTTCTTTTCTTCTGCGCTATTTCCTCTACGCCTTCTAAAAGAGGACCAATCTAATTCATTATTCTTTTTACTAGCGGTAGCTTTAATGGCTTGATATTGACCTATCATTCTGGTCTCACCAGTGATTTTCCATTCTAAAGCAGGAATACTGTCTTTTATGAGAAATGTTTTTCCCATCATATCACGTTGTTCTATCCACTCACCGTTTTTAAGGTTTTTATACTTTTCTCCACCCATTGCAGTGCCCATAAAATTTCCCCAACCACGACCACCTTGACTAGGTGCAGCAAGTTCTACATCTTCTTTATAAGTGGATTCATTGCGATTAAACTTAAGAATAAAAGTTTTCTCACCCATTTTTTTCATACGCTCTTCAAAACGCTTTTTTTGCTGAGGCGATATCTCACGACCTTCAGTCCAACTACTTATATCCATAGTAGTTTTAGACATGTAAGTAGCCTCACCATAAAATTCTTGCGCATTAATTATTCCTGTAAAAAGGAATACTAAAGCATATACAATTGATTTTTTCATTTTTAATTTTTTTTTACCACATTAAATAAGGAAGACAACTCTAAGACGATCTTAAATTATAATAGTTTCATCTTAAGATATTTTTAACAAATTGATCTAGAAACCTATAGTTTGAATAAAGACACCGTTTTTATTACCTCTTTTTTCCATAGCCTCATCCATTTTCTTTTTTTGAAGCGCGTCAAAATCGGCTTGGTTGATCTTTTTTCCAGCTTTAGGTATTTTAAGTTCTATACCTTCTTTAGGATTCATCTCTATATCCTTTAATAAAATGGTGGTTTCATCCAGTTGGATTTCTACTATAAGTCCTGGCAATCCATGAAATTCACCTGGTCCATTACTTACAGGTATATCTGGTGTATACCACGCAGTAATGGTACGGTCTCTTTCTTTTACCATAGAAAGAAGACTTGTGCCAGGTTCTTCATCTACTTCATCTTCAGACTCTTCTTCCTTATCTGTTTCTTGCTCCTTTTTAACTGGTAGATAAATAGCTTTAAAACAGTTGTATTTACCTATCATTTTAGACTCGCTAAGCAATTGCCATTCATAGGCAGGTAACTTGTCTTTAATCACAAAGTCTTTACCCATAATATTACCTTGTTTCACATAGATGTTTGTCGTTAAGTCTTTATATATAGTACTTCCTACGCCACCAGTCGCCGAAAAGGATATCGACATTCCGCTAGGTCCACCAGGTTTTTTAAGTTCTTTAACTTTATCGTAAGAAGATTCTGTTCTTGTAAATTCTAGCGTATATTCCTGCGTGCTTCCTTTCTTAAGTTGCTCCATAAGCTGCTTAATCATAGGATTACTTTCTGCTTTTTTATTGCTGGTACTGTCTTCTGGAATTTGGATCTTAGTAAGTGCAACGTAGGTTGCTCTAGCTTTAAAGTCTTGTTGGGCTTTTAGGTAATCCGCTTTCGCGAAAGCGAGAACAGTAAAAAGCAGCATAGAAAATTTAAAATTTTTCATGTTGATCATTTTTAAGAACACTCAAATATCAACTATTTTTATAGTTATATGGTTAAGCTGCGTTAATATTTGTTAACCGAGTTCCAACTAAAGGAGGAATAATGCACCTTTGAATTATGAATGATAGAAAGTATCACTTTATTCTAGTCCTAATAAGTGTTGTAATCGCTGCTACTCTTGCGATACAGATTTACTGGAATTATAATAATTTTCAAGAGTCAAAACGAGAACTAGTAGCAGATTTACAAAACGGTCTTGATCAGAGTGTAGATGCTTATTATGAAAGACTCTTAAAAGACAATAAGGTAGGAATCGTTGTTAAAAAAACTACCAATGATAAGCCCGAATTTAAAGAGATTTTCAAACAAATGGATAGTAGCCGAAGAGCTTCTGGTCGCAAAGGCTTTAATCTAGATAATCTTATAAGTACCAACATGAGTGAGATTCTAATTACTCAAGGAAATATAAATATGGACTCGCTGAACGCTCTAGAACCGATGAAAGGTTTATGGAGTTTTCCTAATTATAATATAGAACGACCTAATATAGACGCTCTAGAAATAGAACGGTTTTTTTCTGACCAGCAAAATCTTAAAGAAACCATGTCCATACTTACCGCAAAAATGGTTTTAAGTATCAAAGAAGGTAATATGAACCTATCTCTAGTAGATAGTTTGTTATCCAATAACTTAAAGGATCAAGGGATCGATGTGGATTACAAACTCTACATCGCTGACACAGATAATAAAGATTTTCTACTTACATCCTTAAATTCTAATGAATTAAGAGCAAAGTCTCAATTACTACCCAATAATGATGCTCTTATTCTTAGCTTTACTGGATTATCACCTAATATTTACAAGTTAAACCTAACTGGTATTATTTTAAGCGCTTTACTCATAGCGGCAGTAGTACTTTGTCTTTTTTACCTATTACAAATTATTAAAAAACAAAAAGCGCTGGGCGAGATGAAAAATGATCTCATTTCTAACATTACTCATGAATTTAAAACGCCTATCGCAACTGCAAGTGCTGCGCTAGAAGGAGTTCAAAGCTTTACGAATAGTGGCGACCTTGATAAAACCGATCGCTACTTAAGCATGGGACGCGATCAACTGGTAAAATTAAATGGTATGGTAGAACGCATACTTGAAACTGCCACACTAGACAGTAAAGAACTTATGCTTCAAAAGTCGTCCACAGATTTAAATGAAATGATTGAGATGGTAGTGAGTAAACACCAAAACCAAACCTCTAAAACCATTTCTTTTAAAGCTAAAAGTGAAGAAATAAGTGTAATGGTAGATGCTTTTCATCTGGAAAATGCTATCAACAATCTCATTGATAATGCGATAAAATACGGTGGTGATCAAATAGATATTTTGCTTGAAAACCATCCAGAAAATGTTGAATTAACTATTACAGATAGCGGCAATGGGTTAACCAATAAAGATGCAAAACTAATCTTTGATAAATTTTACAGAGTGGCCAAAGGAAATCGCCATGATGTAAAAGGATTTGGGATAGGATTGTTTTATACTAAATCCATTATCGAAAAACATAATGGAATGATTACTGCGACTGCACAACCACAAACTACTTTTAATATCACTTTGCCTTATGAATAAAAATACTACTATAGATATTATCCTAGCCGAAGATGAACCAGCATTAGGAATGATTGTAAAAGAAAGTCTTGAAACTAGAGGGTTTAAAGTGCGTCATAAAATTAATGGAGCTCTTGCATTAGATGCATTCCATGAAAAGCAGCCAGATATTCTGGTATTAGATGTCATGATGCCACAGCTAGATGGATTTGAACTAGCAAAAAAGATACGTATAGAAAGCGAAGAAATTCCTATTATTTTCTTGACGGCAAAATCACAAACAGAAGATGTTCTAGAAGGTTTTCATGTAGGTGGTAATGACTACCTCAAAAAACCTTTCTCTATGGAAGAATTGATCGTACGTATTGAAAATTTACTGAGTCGTCAGACCGTACAAAAAACTGCAGCTATTTATGAGCTAGGAGAATATTCTTTTAATTTCCCTAAACAGCAATTAATTTATAAAAAAGAGGTTACAAAACTGACTCATAGAGAAGCTCACTTGCTTTATCATCTGGTTCTTAAGAAAAACAAAGTGCTAGACCGAACTTTTATTCTTAAAAAACTATGGGGAAATGATGATTTTTTCTCAGGAAGAAGTATGGATGTTTTTATCACTAAATTGAGAAAAAAAATCGCTCAAGATCAACAGCTAGAAATTGTAAACGTAAGAGGTTATGGTTACAAGTTAATGGCGCCGTAAATTGCTCTAGGTATTGAGTAGCAGTTCTCAGTAATGAAAAAGTATGTTTACAAGATCATAACATAAAATCCGTTTCATAGTTGTAATTTGCTTTTTATGAAATGGATTTTTCTTTTACTCTTTACATGTTCTATAACTGTTGCTCAGAAAACTGAAGAAGGATTTACCCTTGTTGCAGATTACTTCTATGGTATTGATGATTTTGGCGCTATATATTACGGTAAAAGTGACGCTTTCATCAAAAAAAGTGAAAAAGGGATACAGCAGTTTTATGATGTACAATTAGGTGATCTGACAGAAGTCGATTTAATTAATCCGTTACGTATTCTATTATTTTATAAAGACACGCAAACTGTGGTGCTACTTGATAATAGACTTAATGAGAAACAACGTATTTCTCTAAGTGAAATTATACCTTCCCGTTTTTTTGAACATGCACGACTTGCTGGAGAAAGACGTTTATGGTTGCATGATCTAGATCAAAACCGACTAGAACTGTATGACTATATTAACGATAAAACGTTAATCAGCACAGCAGTACTTAAGGATCAAGTTTCTCAACTTTTAAGTGATTATAATTTTTGTCACGTAGTGAGTAAAAATCATATTGAAACGTATAATTCCTACGGTAGTAAAACAGGAACTATCCCTTTTACCACTGGTTCCATACTCGATTATGACTTTGAAAGGTTAGTTATTCTTGATGAAAATAAAATTAAGGTTTTAAAGATGGATAAGGAGTACCGCTTTCGCGAAAGCGAGATAACAACTATTACAGTCACAGAAAAGGACATCAATTCCCTTTATCTAAAGAGCGGAAAACTTTATATTTGGCACAGGAATCGTATTGACATTTATACAATCAACCCCATTAAGAATTAAACATGCATATAGCCGTTGCTGGAAATATAGGTGCTGGTAAAACCACTCTTACTACATTACTTGCTAAACATTACAGATGGACGCCACAATTTGAGGATGTTCTAGAGAATCCTTATTTAGAAGATTTTTATACCGATATGGAACGCTGGTCGTTCAATCTACAAGTATATTTCTTAAACAGCCGTTTCCGTCAGGTAATGGAGATAAGAGAAAGCGGTAAAAAGATCATTCAAGATCGAACTATTTATGAAGATGCAAACATTTTTGCACCTAACCTTCATGCTATGGGACTTTTATCACAACGTGATTTTGATAATTATAGTTCGCTATTTGATCTTATGGAAAAGGTAGTCGCTGCTCCAGATTTACTGATCTATTTACGCAGTTCTATCCCTAATCTGGTAAAGCAAATTCACAAGCGTGGTCGTGATTATGAAAATAGCATTTCTATCGACTACCTAAGCCGTTTAAATGAGCGCTATGAAGGCTGGATTCATGGATACGATAAAGGAAATCTTCTAATTATAGATGTAGATGATATTGATTTTGTAAATAATCCAGAGGATCTAGGAGAAATTATCAATAAAATCGATGCAGAATTGACTGGTCTTTTTGCTTAAGAGTTAACGAGTTTACTTCATTACAACTCTCTTTTTTAATATTTTAAAATATCTAAATTGTCTTTGATTTAAAAAATGAAAATAAGGATCAATTTGGTTTAGATTCTTTACATTAAATATTAAAGCCTGTTCTAAAATTTAGAACAGGCTTTCTTATAAAGATTATAATTGGATTTAATATCCTACTTTAGAACGTACACGCTTTAAAACATCATTTGCTATATGACGCGCTTTAAAAGCTCCTTCTTCTAAGGCCATGTCTAACTCATGCCTATTATCCATTAAATAGTCGTAACGCTCTCTAGCCTCTTTAAATCGCTCGCAAAGTGCTTCAAATAAAGCTTGTTTTGCATGACCATAGCCATAGTTACCAGCTGCATAATTATTACGCATTTCTTGTACCTTTTGATCTGATGCAATTAATTTATACAATGCAAAAACATTACATGTTTCTGTATTCTTAGGCTCTTCTAATGGAGTACTGTCTGTTTCAATAGACATACATTGTTTGCGCAATTTTTTATCTGACTGAAAAATATCGATTATATTTCCCTTTGACTTACTCATTTTATCTCCATCAGTTCCTGGAATAAGCATTCCGTCTTTTTGAATTTTTGCTTGAGGTTCGATAAAGGTTTCTCCCATCTGATTGTTAAATCTACCAGCTACATCACGAGTTATTTCTACATGTTGCAATTGATCTTTTCCTACTGGAACGACCTGCGCATCGTAAAGAAGAATATCTGCTGCCATAAGCATAGGATAAGTAAAAAGACCTGCGTTTACATCTTGCAATCTGTCTGCTTTATCTTTAAAACTATGTGCAAGAGTTAATCTTTGAAAAGGGTAAAAACAGGCTAGATACCAGTTCAATTCTGTTACTTGCGGGATATCGCTTTGTCTATAGAAAACAGTTTTATTAATATCTAATCCACAAGCTAACCATGCGGCTGCTGTAGAGTAAGTATTCTCTCTTAATAATTCTCCATTTTTAATCTGTGTTAAAGAATGCATGTCTGCAATGAAGAGAAAAGAATCGTTCTTATCATCAGAAGACATCTCTATTGCCGGTAAAATAGCACCTAGAAGGTTTCCTAAGTGCGGTGTTCCAGTTGATTGAACGCCAGTAAGTATTCTTGCCATTGTTTTTAATTGAGGGTCAAAGATAATTAGTAATAGCTATTCATAACAAAGGAATCTTCTTAAAGCTCTATTTGAATCCCCATAAATATATAATATTACCTAATACCCTAAAATACATAGAGCTTAAGTCATAAATTCTACTATTTTTGAACTAATGAAATGGATGCGCTACATATTATTGCCCATATATCGTGTATGGTTTTATATCCTTATGGGTATACCTATTATTTTACTTTTTCCTATCCTTATTATACTTACTATTTCAGAAAAAACCTATCATTTGTTTTTCATGGTAGCTCGTTTTTGGGCGGCGATTATTCTGTACGGAATGGGATTTTGGCCTATTATCAAAAGAGTTGAGCCAATGGAAAAAGGCCAAAGCTATATGTTAGTTGCTAATCATACTAGTATGACTGACATTATGATGATGTTACTGATCTCAAAGAATCCATTTGTATTTGTAGGAAAAAAAGAACTAGCAAAAATCCCAGTTTTCGGCTTTTTCTACAAAAGAACTTGTATTCTGGTCGATAGAAATAATCCTAGAAGTCGCAAAGAGGTTTTTGATCGGGCAAGAAAGCGCATGCAAGATGGTGTGGGAATTTGTATTTTCCCAGAAGGTGGTATTCCTGAAGAGGATGATATTGTTATGCTTCCTTTTAAAGATGGTGCTTTTAGACTTGCTATCGAACATCAAATTCCTTTATTACCAATTACTTTACTTGACAATAGAAAAAGATTTCCATTTGAATTTTTTAGAGGTAGTCCAGGTAAAATGAGAGCACAGACTCATAAAGCTATAGATACTGTAGGTATGGAATTAAGTAGAGATAAGGCTCGCTTTCGCGAAAGCGTAAAAAATACCATTCTCAATTCTTTAGAAAAATACTAAAATAGAAAAACCGCTCCATGGCACTGGAACGGCTCTTCATCATCATTGCAAATAATTGAGTTTAAAATAACCAACCTCAATATTCTTCTTTTCCTTTTTCACGAAAAATCTTAACTGACTTATGATGAATAATCAGTAGTTTAAAATCTGTACATTATACCGCTTTGAATCCCTATAGTATAAGGTCTAAAGTTAGCAGTGTTATTCCTCAAGGTATTTAATTGGTATTTAAATGAAGGCTCTATAAACGCTCCTAATTGATTTGTAAAATCATATCCAAAGCCCAGTCCAAAATTGGCACTTTGATTAAATTCATTAAAATTGCGATCTTCGCCTAAATCTAATCGTTCATTAGAATTTTGTATCGCAACAACGTTATCGGTTAAAAAAAGAGCACTCATTCCTCCCAAAATATTTATTTTGAACTTAGAGTTAATCAAGTTGTATTTCAATTCTAAAGGGACTTCTATATAACCCAATTGCTGCGATAACTCTCCTTCAATACCTTTAAATTCATTACTAGTAAATTCTTGAGCTGCAAATCCAGTTGCTATTCCATTATTAGATATAGGGCTGTTACTATTCACTTGTCCTGCATTTCTTACTGCATCTACATTGTAGGTTTGAGGTATGGCCTGACTGCGAGCAAATAGATTTATATCAACCTGATAGTTGATATCTTGAGTGCTGTAACTCATATTTACCTGATGAATACCTGTCCTAACACTTAATCTAGGAGAGATCTCATAGCTTAGACCTATTCCATAACTTAAATTAAACCCAGCATCGCGACTGTTTTCACTAACATCACTATTTATAGCACTACCACTTAAGCTATTTGAATATACAGGTCCTACTTGTGTAGTAGCTGCCCATCTTCCTTTAAATGTGTTTTCTTTGATGCTATCCACTAGTTTTTCTTGTGCTGCTATTTCTTCAAGTGTTGGTGATTTTTTCTTAATACTATCTATTGCTGCAATAGTACTGTCTATCATTGAATCTTTAATACCTTTATTAGCTGCATTCAAATTATCTGTTATAACTGGATTATTTTGAACAGCTACACCATTTTGCAAATGGGTTATTGTTTTATTCTCTCCATTAAACAAAAGTGTATCTCCCTTAATTGGTAATGGAATAGAATTATCCTTTTGTACCACTGCATTATTTGCATCTTTCTTTTTGACAGGATTATCTGAGTAATATTTTCTAGTCTTCTCTTTCAAAATCTGATTAGGATCTGAAGATTCATTTCCAGAGGTTATCAAAGTGCTTTTTCTCAATATAGCATTTGCTTTGTTGTCCACCTTAGATTTTTGAGTAGAAGTATTCAAAGATTCTTTATCCACTTTAGAATCTTCAGTAACTAACTGTGAATTATCGTTAGTCACCTCATCAAAAAGTTGTGTTTCATTGTTTATAGTTCGATCATTATCTTCAAAAGTATTTGTAGAACTTGCGTCCATCTCAAATTCTTTTTCAGAATTCACAAAAGTCCCTTCACTATTATCTACATCACCATAAGCTCCTAGATATAAAGATGTAGTTAAAATCGCAATTGCAGCCGCTACTCCTCCTAAAGTCCACCATAAAGGAATAACTCTAGGTTTCTTTTTTTTATCTATTTGTTTTTCAATAGCATTCCATGACGCTGAAGGTGGTTGCACCTCAAAATCTTTAAATCTTTCTTGAAAAAGCCTATCTATATTTTTCTTTTCACTCATATTCAGCTGGCATTAGAATTATTAGATTCTCGCCATGTTTTTACCATTATTTGCAAGTGCTTTCTTGCACGTGCAAGATTAGATTTTGATGTACCAACTGTAATCTTCATCATCTCTGCAATATCATTATGACTGTATCCATCCATTACATACATAGTAAATACAAGTCTGTATCTTTCAGGCAGCCCTTGTACCATAGACAATAAGTCTTTAAGAGGCACATCGTCAGACTCTTCTATTTCAACAGCTTCCGTATCTTCTAATTGATCTTCATTTACTAGACCATAAACTTTTGTGCCTCTATAACGTTGTAAAGCCGTATTTACCGTTATTCTTTTGCACCAGCCTTCAAAAGAACCTTTAAATTTAAATTGATCAATCTTATCAAATATGATGATAAAGGTATCTTGCAGTATGTCTTGAGCTTCTGCTTCATTAGGAGCATATCTCAAACAGGATCCATAAAGCTTAGGTGAAATTGTTTCATACAATTCTCTTTGTGCTTTACGATCGTTTTTCTGACATAGTGTAATTATATCTTTATAGACCACATTTTAAAGTTCAATCATTCTACAACCGGTATGGTGTACTCTAAATAAGTAGGTTCATTATTTGCATCTAAACCTGTAAAAAACTTAAATACATATGTACCATTGCTTGCTGCAAGAAATCTTAAATCCTGTTGTGTTCTCTGGATAGCCTCTCCACAATTATCATCAGTTACAGATGCTACTACAGTCACCAGACGCTCATTTAAATCAGAACTAACTTCAAAGCCTGCAAAGCTTTCACACGTATTTGTATATTCAAAAATAACAGGGATCGTGTGTATTTCTCCAAATACAAATTGTCGAGGCATCTCTACCTCAAGCACTGGTAGTAATTGATAATTTACTATTGAATTCGTATCATCTTCAATATCACAACTATTAAGACTAACCATTGCAATGGCTAAGATCATTAAAACTTTAAATTTCATTTCTATTTTCATAATTATATATGGTAGATACAACTCTATTAAAAAGGTTGCGTGAAAATGTAGAAAAAATAAAGCCGCTATCGTTAGACGGTAGCGGCTTTATTTTTAAATATTAGAAATTTTAATCGTTAACAGATTTTATAGCTGTCATAATTTTAGTTTCTAATTCTTCCACAAGGTCTGGATTATCTTTCAGTATGGTTTTAACAGAGTCACGACCTTGTCCTAATTTAGTATCCTCATAAGAGAACCAAGAACCAGCTTTGTTTATAATCTCATAATTAACACCTAGGTCAATAATTTCTCCTAGTTTTGAAACGCCTTCTCCGTACATAATGTCAAACTCTGCCATTCTAAAAGGTGGCGCTACTTTATTTTTCACCACTTTTACGCGAGTCTTATTACCTAAAACAGAACCACTACTATCTTTAATTTGTGTAGACCTTCTTATGTCTAATCTAACCGAAGCATAGAATTTCAATGCGTTACCACCAGTGGTAGTCTCTGGATTACCAAACATAACCCCTATTTTCTCACGCAACTGGTTGATAAAAATAACTGTACAATTAGTCTTTGAAATAGAACCAGTAAGTTTTCTTAACGCTTGAGACATTAAACGGGCATGAAGTCCCATTTTACTATCTCCCATTTCACCTTCTATCTCACTTTTAGGAGTAAGAGCTGCTACAGAGTCAATTACGATAATATCTATTGCTCCTGAACGTATAAGGTTATCTGCAATTTCTAGTGCTTGTTCTCCATTATCTGGTTGTGAAATGATTAAATTATCAAGATCAACACCTAGTTTTTCAGCATAAAAACGGTCAAACGCGTGCTCTGCATCAATGAAAGCAGCGATACCACCAGCTTTTTGACACTCTGCAATTGCATGCAAAGTTAATGTAGTTTTACCAGAAGATTCTGGCCCATATATTTCAATTACTCTACCTCTTGGATAACCACCTACACCTAACGCAGCGTTTAAAGCAAGTGAACCAGTTGAAATAGATTCTACCTCAACAACTTGTTTATCACCCATTTTCATCACGGTGCCTTTACCATAAGCCTTATCTAGCTTATCTAGGGTAAGTTTAAGAGCTTTTAATTTTGCGTCTTTCTCTTTATCTTCTGCCATTGTATTTATTTTTAGGTAAAAATACGATCTAACTAAAGTAGAAACAACCTTATATAAAGTAGATTATTAACTATATAAATTTTTGTTTCGCTTTTGCGAAAAAGAGGTCTTATCCTTCAATCTGAAACAAAAAAAGAATCTATTTAAGTAGATTCCTTTTTGAATTATAAATAAGTATTACTCCTTATTTCTAAATTTTAAAATACCTATCCCAATCGCTGCTGCAAGGGCTAAAAAGAGTCCAGGTATGGATGCAACATCTTCTACTTCTTCTTCAAAAGTAGGCTGGGCATAACTAATTGTAGTTATGACTAAAAATAGATATAAAATTATGTACTTTTTATTTTTCATAGTTATAATTTCTTTTGACTTAAGTATTATTTTAAACCTATGTTAAATAATAATCACCTTAAGACCTTAAATATACAAGCCCATTTCTAAAACTAAAAATTTGTACAATAAATTCATTGCATCCTTAGTGTTATGAAATTGTTATGGAATCACCTAACAACCTCTATTGTACTAATGTTTCAAGAGACCACAGCTTTTTAATCATAATTTATTACCCATCAAATTTTTGAATTAAAAAAGAAAATTAATTTCAAGAACTCAAACACATAAATTGCGATTAACTTAACTATTTTATACCTGTGATAATATGAATTAATTATACCTATTTAAGGTTATTTCTTAAAAATCATTACTTTATTTAAAACAGATATTTTTATTAGATATTTTTAGGCTTAAATTCCACTAAATACCTGAAACTATTAATTTAAAAGAACCTTCTCTTAGACTCTATGGCTTTTTAAACATTCTACGTAAGTGTATTTAAGGCAAGAGATGACCATTTGATAATTCTATCTATCTTTGCTAAAATATTCAACACATAAACTGTTTATAGCATGCAACTGTACAACAAATTAAGTGCTGAAGAGAGACGTATTCTTATACGCGAGGCTGGAAAAGAACGCCTTACCATTTCTTTCTATCAGTACCACAACATTGGTAATCCTCAATTATTTAGAGACCATCTATTTCTACACTGGCATCCCATGGAGGTTCTAGGGCGTATTTACGTGGCTCATGAAGGAATAAACGCACAACTTTCCATTCCTGCAGATCGTTTTGAAACGTTCAAAACATTTTTGGACAGCATTGATTTCTTAGAAAACGTGCGACTTAATATCGCTAGAGAACAGGATAACGAAAGCTTCCTAAAGCTGAAAGTAAAAGTGCGCAATAAAATAGTGGCCGACGGACTGGAGGACGCATCTTTTGACGTTACTAATATAGGCATCCATGTGAATGCTACAGCATTTAATGAATTAATTGAAGATCCTAACACGGTTCTAGTAGATATGCGCAATCACTATGAATCAGAAATAGGTCATTTCAAAAATGCCTGGACACCAGATGTAGACACCTTTAGAGACAGTCTGGATTATATTGAAGATAAACTCAAAGATCACAAAGAAGACAAGAATCTAGTCATGTATTGTACAGGTGGCATACGCTGTGAAAAGGCAAGCGCTTATTACAAACACAAAGGGTTTGAAAACGTCTATCAATTAGAAGGTGGAATCATAGAATACCATAGACAGGTGACAGATCAAGGTCTGGAAAATAAATTTAAAGGAAAGAACTTTGTATTTGATCATAGACTTTCAGAAAAGATAGGAGAAGAGGTTATTTCAAATTGTCATCAATGTGGTAATCCTTGTGATACCCATACAAATTGTGCAAATGACGCTTGTCATCTTCTGTTTATTCAATGTGATTCTTGCAAAGAAAAAATGGAAAATTGCTGTAGCCAGGAATGCACAGATATTATTCAACTACCGTTTGAAGAACAAAAGGCATTAAGAGCTGGACACTACAACAGTAATAATATTTTCAAAAAAGGACGTTCAGAAAAGCTGGTTTTCAAGAAACACGAGAAAATTAACGAGTTGATATAAAATTATACCGCTTTCGCGAAAGCGAGAACAACAAACACCTCTTACCTTTGCAACATGGTTAAAATAGGCAACATAGAATTACCAGACTTTCCACTACTACTTGCTCCTATGGAAGATGTAAGTGATCCACCTTTCCGAACGTTGTGTAAAGAAAATGGAGCCGATGTCGTTTTTACTGAATTCATTTCAAGTGAAGGATTGATAAGAGACGCTGCAAAAAGCACCATGAAACTGGACATCTATGAGACAGAACGTCCTGTAGGAATACAAATTTTTGGAGCAAACCTAGATTCCATGTTACAGTCTGTGGAGATAGTAGAACGAACCAAGCCAGACATGATCGATATCAACTTTGGTTGTCCTGTAAAAAAAGTAGTTTCAAAAGGTGCTGGCGCAGGAATATTAAAGGATATTGATTTAATGGTATCTCTTACTAAAGCAATGGTAGAACATACTGATTTACCCATTACCGTAAAAACCAGGTTAGGCTGGGACGACGATTCTATTAAAATTATGGAAGTAGCAGAGCGTTTACAAGATGTAGGTATCAAAGCCCTTTCCATTCACGGTCGCACAAGAGCACAAATGTATAAAGGAAATGCTAACTGGGCTCCTATTGCGGCGGTAAAGAATAATCCTCGTATTCACATTCCTATTTTTGGAAATGGTGACGTAACAACGCCAGAGCTTGCCATGAAAATGCGAGATGAATACGGCCTAGACGGCTGTATGATAGGTAGAGCCAGTATAGGTTATCCATGGTTTTTTAGAGAAGTAAAGCATTACTTTGAACATGGTACACATATGGTAAAACCTACCATGGCAGAGCGTGTAGAAGTGGCTCGTAGGCATTTACAAATGGCTATAGACTGGAAAGGAGAAACACTAGGCGTTTTTGAAACTCGCAGACATTATACTAACTACTTTAAAGGAATCCCTAATTTTAAACAGTACCGCATGCAAATGGTCACCAGCGATGATAGCGCAGGAGTATTTGCTGCTTTTGATGAAGTCTTACAAAAATTTGGTGATTATAGTTTTGCCTGAGAAAGTAAACGATCATTGATCCTACGTGATCCTACATAACTAGCGATGATTCCTAAAATAGTAATCGTAGCTAAGGATATAAAAATATTAGCATACTCCATAGCAAATGGATATGGAATACCTTGTGCGATATAGATCAGGTCATAGTTTACCTGTAGTACGACAAAAACAATACCTATCACCAGTCCAATGATACCGCCAGATAGCGTCATTAAACTACCTTGAATAAAGAAAATCTGACGTAATGAACTTACCGTCGCGCCCAAGTCGAGTAAGGTTTTCATGTTTTTCTTTTTATCAAGAATCATCATGATTATACTACCTACAACATTAAACAGTGCGATAATCAATACTAAAGTAAAAATCAAATACACCACCAGATTCTCTGAATTGAGCATTTTATATAAAGCATCATTCATTTGGAATTTGTCTTTTATCTTGATAGGTTCTTCAAATACCGCTTGAATTGCTTTTCTTACCTGTGTTTCATTTGCATCTGGCAATAATTTAATTTCTACAGCGCTAGCGATAGTATCTGCCATATTTAATAATTTACGAGCAGCACTTAGTCTGGTAAAAATATATTTACTATCTAGAGTCTCATTTACACTAAAAGTTCCCACAGGAATCGCATCTAGTCTTGAAAAAGAGCTATTTATATTTAATTTATTGATAGCATTTGATCCTGGTTTAGGAACCATTATTTGCATGTAACTACCATAATTATTAACGACCAGTGATAATCTAGAAGCTAAAGAATAACCAGCGACTACTTGCGCATCACTTTTAGAAAGCCAGCTTCCATAATAAAGAATAGAATCAGTACGTATCATTTTCACATACTCATCTGGAACACCTTTAATAAAAGCGATGTCGTTTTTTTCTTCATAGTTTAAGAACGCTTTTTCTTCTACAACTGCACAGACCAGTTCTACTCCAGGGATTTTTTCTAGTTCTCGCTTTCGCGAAATCGGAATCCCAACCGTCTTGCCTTCTACAGGTAAAATTTTAAGATCTGGATCAAAATAATTAGAAAATTCTGTACTGAAGTCCTTTAGTCCAGAAAAACCAGAAAGCACAATAAAAAGCGCTGCAGTTCCTACAACGGTGATAATAAAACTAAGGATATTAATAATGTTAATGGCGTTCTTGCCATTTTTTGAAACCAAGTACCTTCTCGCTATGTAAAAAGAAAAATTCACTAAGACTTTTTGCGTCGTGGTAATATATCTGGATTCTCAATAGGATTGTTCTTTCCTTTCAATTCTTGATCTATTTGATCCATGTACTCTAAGGAATCGTCATTGAAAAACTGAAGTTCTGGCATACGACGGAACTGATGACGCACTCTTGAGGCAACTTCATAACGTATTTCTGCACCCATTTCAACGATCTCTTTCACAACAGTAGCCGCCTTATCTGCTGGAAAAACAGATAAATATACTTTTGCATAACCTAAATCTGGAGTAACAGTAACTTTTGTAACCGAAACTAATAGGTTATTCACGGCATTTTTTCTCATCACATCCTGGATCACAGCAGATAAATCTTCTTGTAAAACTCCGGCAATTTTTTTCTGTCTATTACTTTCTTCCATGCTGCAAAGGTAAGTTGTTCCTTATTAATAGTTGCCTATCTATTATTAAATGAGTTGTTAACCGTTCTAATTCTATGAACTGTTCTAACTTTGAATTATTATAAAAATATAAAAATATGTTTGGCAAGATTGAGCATTTAGGAATTGCTGTAAAAAACCTGGAAGAGGCAAATGAAGTTTACACAAAACTTTTAGGTCGTGAACCTTATAAAAGTGAAACGGTAGAAAGTGAGGCAGTAGAAACCAGTTTTTTTATGACGGGAGAAAATAAAATCGAGTTACTAGCAGCAACAGATGAAAACAGCGCTATTGCAAAATATATTGAAAAAAGAGGACAAGGAATCCACCACGTAGCTTTTGCAGTACAAGACATTAAGGCAGAACTCATTAGACTAGAAAAAGAAGGCTTTCAAATACTAAATAAAGAACCTAAACGTGGTGCCGATAATAAATGGGTAGCCTTTGTACATCCTAAAGGAACGAATGGTGTTCTTGTAGAATTATGTCAAGAAATTGAAGAATAGTTTGCGAGTATGCACGAATAGTTTAAATTTGCAGACTTTTTAGATAAGATATTACCAGCTATTATCTTATTGGGCCTATAACTCAGCTGGTTAGAGTATCTGACTCATAATCAGAAAGTCCCTGGTTCGAGCCCAGGTGGGCCCACAAAATCAACCTCAACGTAAGTTGGGGTTTTTTTATGTCTTAAATTTTAGATGTTTGGTGAAACAATATTCGTGATCTAATGATTGATTCTAGTTGTTTAAATATTGTAAACACACCAATACTCACCCTATATAGTAAATTTAAAATTATCCAAAATCCATCAGTAGACTCGGTGGAAAAGCTTCAATTTACACCTATTTCTCTCGCAACTCTTTCATCTGCAACTCCAGCATTGCCAGTTTATCCTCAAAAGAATCAGAAAACTCTGGCAATCTCCTAAAAAACACATAACATACACGCCATAGTTGTTTGACAGACTTTTTGTCTACGGTAATATCTTCTATGTTTTTATGATCTGCGCGCAGGACCAGTCCTTTATCAGTAACATAAAGCCTACGTAAGATCAATTCTTTATCTGTTACGGCGATTACAACCGTTCCATTATTTAATTTGGTAATCACATTTTTAGGTACTTTCTCACCTATTACCACATCTTTAGGATATAAACCCTTATCGTGGTTGGTCATTTCCAGATTTGTCACAGTATAACCTATGAATTCTTTTTCTGTATTAAGAGGTAAAGTCAGTTTAGGAAGATCTGCAAGAAAAGCTTCGTTGTCATAATATTCTATATAATCGTCGGCTGTTTTTTGCGTGATACATGGTATTTGTGCAAACTGTTCTCTTTCTAATTCCTCGGGCGTTAAAGTAAGCTTTTCATTAAATCGCAACAATTGATTTACGGTTAAATCGGCCGTTAGCATATCTCCTATAGCGATGCTAAAATAATTAGCAATTAAAATAATCGTATCAATTTTAGGCTCACTCCTACCTTCTTCATAAGCTCCTAAAGTACCTCTCTTTAAGTCAAATAGGTCTGCAAAGGCTTGCTGACTCAAACCTTTTACTCCACGTATTTTTTTGATGTTTTTTCCAAACAATGACATATTTTGCTAATTTTATTTGCAAATATTAAAATAATGTGTGTCTTTACACTAACAATATTAGCTAAATGTATTTGATTTAGCTAATTTTTTGAGTAGTACTTTCTAAATAATACCAACTATTTTGAAAATTACTTAGGCTAATTCATTAAATGACATATCAAAAATTAATATTCATTGAAAAGTTGGTTGCTATTTTGCTTTCGCGAAAGCGAGATAAAAAAGATTACTAACCCAACATAGTGCTGCTACCAACAGACTATATAAAAACCAAAAAACTATGACCGCTTTAATTATTTACATCATCAAAATCACCATTCAAATTTTAGTGGGATAGAATCATGCTTTTTCGTAATATTAAACCTACCAAAAATGAAACATAACAAATTACTTTAATACCATAAAAGACTTTTTACAAGAACTTAATTTTGAAATTACCAGAGAGAATCCGCAAGATGGTATTAAAGAGGTGTTGCGGAATGGGCTTTCTAAATGACGATAGACTTATTAACGACAGACGACCGACATAAGATGGATTGCTTAATCTTTGAGAAATCTTAAGATGAAAGAAAAAAGATTTAAGATTTGACATGCCAACTATTTGTGTTGGCATCGTCTAAATCTAATCGAGGTATTAGTTTTAAGAATGATATCCAGCTTTACGATAGCAACCAAACATGCCAAGAAGAATACTTGGCATGTTGGTTTTAAATAAGTTTACTTTTCAATTACTAACACCTTCTAACCTTTCCTACCAAATTTCCGTAAACTACAATTTGCCCACCTTTCCACGAAAAAAGGAAAGGAGTTATTATTTTAGAATTCAAAACATTCTTAAACAAAATGATTCCCAGTTTAATCAATGATATTCTTGAATAAGCTATATAAAAAAATGTATTTTTCGCAAAAAGATAATTCCTTTGAAGAAAACCGTATTCTGTTGCTTTGTTTTATTTATAGTTCTCGTTCCATTAAGCTATAGTCAAGAACCTAGTAAAAATCCGGCTCAAAAAATAGATACTGTTTTTATAAAGTCGGCACGTATTTCTAGTCCGATTCAAAAGTTACCTGCTGCAGTGTCTGTTTATCAAGCGACAGATAGTGATGCCACAAGACAGCAGCTTTCATTACAAGAATACACGCAACAAACACCAGGATTATTTGCTCAAAATACTGCTAATTTTGCTCAAGATTTACGGATTTCTATACGTGGTTTTGGATCAAGAGCTGCATTCGGTATAAGAGGTATTAAATTAATTGTAGATGGAATTCCTGAAACTACTCCAGATGGTCAAGGACAATTAGACAATCTTAATTTAGGTATTATAAATCAGATAGAAGTTTTAAAAGGACCTAGCTCTAGTTTATATGGAAATGCCTCAGGTGGTGTGATTAACATACAAACCATAGATCAAGTAGAACAACCCTTTTCTAACTGGAAAGCTGCGGTAGGATCTTATGGTTTTGAAAATTATCAGGCTACCGCTGGAATCAAGTCCGGTACATCCAGCTATATTTTCCATGGTAATTATGTAACGTCTGACGGATACAGAGATCAAAGCGGTTTCCAGCAATACAATTTTAATATAAATGCTAACTTCAAACTCAGTGAAAAGTTAAATCTTAAAGCTCTCGTTAATTATAGCGATTCTCCACAAGCAGATGATCCTGGTGGACTGAACATAGAAGAAGTAAAAGAAAATAGAAGACAAGCTAGAGATAGAAATATTCTTTTCAAAACAGGAGAGACGATTCAGCAATTTAAATCTGGATTAAGTGCTGTATGGAACATGAACTCTAATACTACTGGCGAAGGTTATTTGTTTTATAATAACAGACAGTTTGAAGGAAGATTGCCCTTTGAATTTGGCGGTCTGGTTGATCTAGGAAGAGATTATATAGGGCAAGGTACAAACATCACTTACTCTACAGGAAAAAACACCTTAAAAGCAGGATATGATTTTGGATTTCAAAATGATGATAGGCAACGTTTCAGAAACTTAGAAGGAGTAAAAGGTGACCAAACGCTAGATCAGAAAGAGCGGTTTACTTACCTAGGTATATTTGTTACAAATCATTTAGAAATTAATAAATGGTATTTTACTGGAGGAATACGTTTTGATTATAATAAACTCGCAGCAGTAGATGAGTTTCTAGAAGATGGTGATGACTCTGGAGAGATTACATTAAATGGTATAAACCCTAGTGCTGGTGTTAGTTACGCTTTCGCGAAAGCGAACAACCTATACATCAATCTAGCAACTAGTTTTGAAACTCCTGCATTATCAGAATTATCTGCAAATCCTAATGGAGACCGTGGATTTAACGAAAATCTGGAAGCACAAAAAGCAACCAATTATGAATTAGGAATTAAAGGGCAATTAACAAAAGTTCTAAGCTATCAAGTCGCTCTTTTCCATATAGATACGCAAGATGATTTAGTACCCTTTGAGCTGGCTGCGTTTCCCGACCGTACGTTCTTTAGAAATGCAGGAAGAACAGTGCGCAATGGTATTGAGATAGAAGGCGTTTACACTATTTCAAAAGCATGGGCATTTACAGCTGCCTATACCTTTTCAGACTTTACATATGACGACTTTACCACCACAAATGGAACTTTTAATGGGAACATATTACCTGGCATACCTCAACATTATACAAATCTAGGTTTACAATTCAAATCAGAAAAAGGATTTTATGTTAACGCGCAAGCATCGTTAGTAGGTAAACAATATGCAAACGACAGCAATCAGACTGAAGTAGATGGCTATGAGAATATTAATATCAGAGCCGGTTATAACTTTACTTATAAAAAAATTAAAATACTTCCTTATGCTGGAATGAATAATATATTAGGTCAGCAATTTATTGATAACGTGAGGATCAACGCCTTTGGGTCACGGTTTTTTGAACCAGCTCCAGGCATTAATGGTTATGGAGGGATTGAGATTAAGTTTTAATTTATAGTTTGTATCAATTAAAATCTGGCTTTTAACGATAACAACTAAACGTGCCAAGAAAAACACTTGTCATGTTAGTTTAAGACAGGTTTTATCGATTAATTTCTGAATCGCATAACCTTTCCGACCAAATTTCTGAAACTACAATTTGCCAGTTTGAGCGACAGTCGAAAACGTCTGAACTTGAACAAAGATTGTGCTAGTAAAAAAAGTTTTAACTATCTCACAAACAAACATTTAGAATTATGAGAAAGATGGTTTTGAATGCTATTAAACCGCTTTCAACATCTCGATCAGGTCATTTTCAGTATCTTTTCCTTTGTCTTTGTTGTACCAGTTCTGTAATTCTTGTTTAAATTCTGGACCTAGAACTCCTTTTGCAGCTTTTTCTGCAGCTACTAGAGTAGTTGCTTTTGTAGGTCGAGGTCCCCATGTGGTGACTGGCAATCCAGTTTGCTTATCAACTAAAATAAGCTTTGCTATAGAACGCCCACCATTCGTTAGAAAGTGATCCATCAATAATGGATTTTCATCTCTTAGAACTACTTTAAATTCGATTCCGGCAGCTTGTGCAACCTTATTCATCATAGGCATGGTTTGAGCAGCATCGCCACACCAGCTTTCTGTAATAATTAAGAAATAAACCTCTTTATCAAATGCTTCAAGAAACTCTTGGTTTTCTGGTAACAGCTTCATGGTTTTATCCAGTCGCTTCATACGCTGATTATTCAACTTTGTATATTCGGCTAAGGCTTCTGTGACCTCATCGCCACTATTAGTTCCATTTGCGGTATGTGCTTCTACAAAAGCTCTGTACTGTTCGTATGAGATAGCTTCTTCATACGCCTTTTTGATAATTTCTTGTAATTCCATCTTACAAAAATAAGATAGTTAGGAAGTTTCATAAGATGATAAAAGTCATCTATGATGATATATTTTTCCTAAAACAACCTATTCTTATCTCTACATATAATATAACCTAATTATGAGCATTATTTACCAACTTTAATGTTGCTTCGTAAATAGATGTATTCTCCATTCTCGCTTTCAAAAAGGCATAAAAACTCATGACAAATATATCTTCCTGACTCGCGGTTTTCCATTCAAATGACTGTTCTACTTTAGTTAAGAATTCATCGTTTGTTATCTCATAAGGTTTATCAAAATAGAATTGCAATAACTTCATAAAGCTAACCACTCGTTGTTCATTTATTTGTTCCAGCCGTATTTTGAAACGTTTTATAAAACTCTTCATTCTAGATTCTACTAGATCTGGCTGTTGTAATTCTATGTAAATTAAAATTTCAAGAATGTTTTTTTGAACTACCCATAAAAAACCTTCTTTCTTCTCGTAAAAGGAATCGCTATGATACAGTTCTTTCATCGTTTTACGTGCTAGATTCCATTTTTCCTGCTGAAAAAGAACCATAATATGGGCTAATTGTGTGGAAAGTGATGGTTTTTTGATATCGTCTAGTTCTTTCAATGCCTTTTGAGCTTCTCCTGTATAATTGAGGTTCAATGCTTTTAATAACTGGTAACGTTCTTGAAATTGGCTTTTGAACTTCCCTTTTTGCTTTTGCATTTCTACATATAATTTGCCGAGCAGCTCTTGTGATCGAGTAAAATCTCTGTTCCTAAAACAAGTTCCTGCCATCAAGTAGATGATTTCTAAATGATAGTACAAATGCTTATTGGCTAGGTGTTTTTTATTTTCTACGATGTTATATACATGATTCATAAAAATGGAAACACCTGCATAATCTGATTTTAATGTTGCAGCCTCTGTAGCTACATTCATTAATTGATACAATGATTTAAACGATAGATTTTGATCAATCGAAATATCAAAACGATCCATTTGCTTTTTAACCTCTTCAAAGATATTAGGCGGATGCGCTTTTAAGGCTTTTTGAACAGTTGCATAAGCCATAACCATTTTTGATTCCTTCAAATAAAGTTGCTCGTTGTTCTGATATGCGTTTACGATGTCTTCTAAATCATTTTTAGGGTCTAAATGTATATATGGAATATGTGTTTGATATATCTCTTGTAAAACAGCATATAAATCTAGTGATTGCGCTTTTGACCTTGCTTTATGAAGTGTTTTAAAACCCAATGAAAATTGCCCTTGTTCTAAAAATATACGCGCAGCAAGCAGCAATTTAAAAATTTGCATTTCTTCTTCAGATTCATTAGAAAATCCCTGTATGGCTATAAACTCTATCAAGCTTTCTTTTAGCCGATTTAAGAGTGCATGCAAAGCATTTTTATTCGGTTTTCCATAGATTTTGATATCGAGATCGCGTCTAGCACCTTTTTGTAACAGCTGGAATAACTTTATATTTTTCACGTCGGTTCGTTGGTTTCTCGCTTTCGCGAAAGCGAGAAAAGCAGCCACATCATCGTCATTTAATGAATAGATTAACCTAATTAAATCGTTCATATAAAAACTATAATTAATTGTTTATCAGTACTTATTTTTAAATATATTAATTTTAAATCGTAAGAATTATGTAAAAGTAGGTGTTTTTGAACTAAAATGCTGCCACATATTTACACCATCAAAACAAATAACAATGGAAAATCAAGTGAATTACAACACCGAGAAAAAAGAAATTAAAAAACCAGAAGTATTTACTGGTAAACCTACGGCAGCATTTATCTCTGCATCTTGGACCGCACTGCTGGTAGGAATGATTTCCTACTGCATAGGATTATGGAATGCAGACATGGCGCTCAATGAAAAGGGCTATTATTTTGTGATTTTACTATTTGGACTGTTTTCTGTGATATCAGTTCAAAAAGCAGTTAGAGATAAGCAAGAAGGCGCCGCCGTAACTGATATTTATTACGGTATCAGCTGGTTTGTCACATTAGCATCGATCGTTTTATTAATCATAGGCCTGTGGAATGCCGATTTACTTTTAAGCGAGAAAGGATTTTACGGCATGTCGTTTCTATTAAGTCTATTTGCAGCCATCGCCGTACAAAAGAACACCAGAGATGTAAAGTTTATTGATGAGAACTGGAAGTGAAAAAAGTTCAGAATTATGAGTTCAGAGTTATGAAAAAATTAATGTATTTAATTGAAATAAAATGAAAACAGCTAGAATCATATTAATTGCTAGTATAAGTAACGCACTGTTTTTTATGTGGATTTATATGACTCATATTTATAATATTACCTGGACAATAGCAGGAGTTATTCATGAATTATTGATGATTCCTATGCTTTTGCTAGCGCCTGTCTTATTTATAATAAATTTTATATTGATGTTTAAAAAACAGCAATGGAAATGGTACTTAGTATCAATGGTGATAAGCGGTATTTCAACAGTTTCTATTATCTGGCAATTTCATAATAGCTTTTCATAACAAAACAGGCTGGTAACCTCAGCCTGTTTTGATGGTAGAAACGACCTTTTCTTTTACGGAAAGGTCGTTTTTTATTTTACACTTCTTCTAAAAGTTAGACAATGCCAAGACAAATACTTGGCATGTCAAAGCGTAAAATAAAAAAGATATTCCTGTAAATTGAAATATTTGAAAGCAAATTTTCTGGAACTTATGCAAGCCGAAATCTCTTTCCAGGAAGCGGTTTAATCACTCCTTTTAATTCCATACTCATTAATAAAGATGCTACTTTATGAACTGGTTGCTTGATGTTTAATGCTATAATATCTAGTAATTCTTCTTTGTGTTCTTTCAGATACCTGTAAATCAATTTTTCGTCTTCTGTGAGTTCCACAAAGAGTTGTTTTTGAACAGCAACGTCCCGCACTTGCCAGCCTAGTATATAAGGAATATCGGCAGTTTTTGTGAGCATGTGGGCTTTTGCTTGTTTGATGAGTTCGTTACAGCCTATTGCATATTTATCATTCACACGCCCTGGAACTGCAAAAACCTCGCGATTATATCCTACTGCAAGATCTGCTGTGACTAGTGAGCCACCTTTTGAAGCACTTTCTATAACTACGGTTGCCTCGCTCATTCCTGCAATGATGCGATTGCGACCTAAGAAGTTTTTACGATCAAAATTATCGGTATGCCAGAAATCGGTGATAAAACCACCGTTTTTCATCATAGCTTCATTATAAGCTTCATGATTTCTAGGATAAGTTTGATTCAATCCATGCGCCAAAACAGCAATGGTTTGTAAACCGTTTTCTATAGCCATTTTATGAGCTAGAATATCTACTCCATACGCATAACCGCTTATGATAATAGGATTTAAAGGTGCTATTTCATTGATAAATTTCTCAAGAAAAGCAGCTCCTACCGTTGTAATTTGTCTCGTGCCGACGATACTTAATGTATATGGATTATCAAGGTTGATGTTTCCTTTTTCAAAGTAAATGATAGGTCCATCAATACAGTATTTTAATCGCTCAGGATAATCATCGTTATAATATACACGGTATTTAATGTTGTTTTCTTCAATGAATTCCAGCTCTTTTTGAGCTTTAGAAAACAAACTGTCTTTATTTCTTATAAATTGCGCTTTTTTCTCTCCTATTCCTTCTATGGCTGCAATATCTTTATACTGTTGCTCAAAAACACCTGCCGCACTTCCAAAGGTGCGTATCAGCTTTTTTGCCATGATATCGCCTATTAGCGGTGCTTTTTTAAGCGCTAGTAAAGAAAGAAGTTCATGTTGGTCCATTTTTAAAAATAAAAGGAAATCTAAATGTAAACATAAGATTACAAATAAGCGTTGACTATCACAAAGAACAAACACTCATTTACTTTGAGCATTTCCTTGGAGAAAAACTAAAGTTGAAAAGCTAAACTAATAATGACTTATAAATGCATTAAACTACTATGTCTATTCTCCATAAAAATAGAATATAGTTTCAGGCTTTTTCCAACCTTTCCGACCAAATCTGGTTTCACTCCATTTGCCTACCTTTCCTTTTCTAAGGAAAGGAGTTTTTATTTAGTGCATAATCTATAAAATCTCCCTCTATAATTGAGAAAGTTCATGGATCCAATTATTTAGAATCTCTTTACGTGAAAAATGTTTTACCACATAGTTGCGGGCATCTGTTCCTATCTTTTTTCTAAGGTCTTGATTTGCGCGCCAGGTTTTCAGTTGTTGAATAGCTAATTGCACATCTGGTTCAGAGAAATACAATCCCGCATTTGCATTATTCATGACTGTTTTAACCTCACTAGCCTCATTTCCTAAAACTAATGAAGGTTTCTCACTTGCCATCATTCCTAATAATTTGGACGGCATTACCGTATCGAGTACTTCTGTTTTCTGGAATAGAAAGTGAGCATCTGCACTACAAAGTAAGTCTGATAATTCTTCAAACGGCACTGGATCGTAAAAGTGGATGTTCTCTTGATTTACCGTTTCTTTTAATTTCTGGTATTTTGCTCCTGCACCTACTATTATTATTTCATAAGATTGTTGTGGTAACGCTTTCGCGAAAGCAGAAAAATATTCCCAATCTTGCTTATCACCTACATTACCGCTGTATAAAATCTTGAATTTATCGCTTTTCAAGTATTTGTGTTGTGTCGAAGTCTCTGGATTTACTTGGTTCTCATCAATCCAATTGGGTAAATAATAAGTAGGTTGAGCTGTTTTAGATTGCAGCTTTGTAATCATATTGTGGCTAATGGTACTTACCGTATTTGCTTTTCCTAAAATGCGTTTTTCTAAACTGAAAAGAAACTTGAAAATAAACTTTTTACCACCACTAGAAAGTCCAGACTGTAATGCCGCGTCAAATTCAAAATCTTGTATATGAATCCAGGTTTTAGCATTATGACGTTTTGCATGATAATTACCTAACCATGCACTGGAAGTAAACGGAATGATGGAAATAACAAGATCGGTATGCTTGATTTTCCTAAGATTGAAAAAACTTCCTTTTGTAAAACTTAAAATATGAATGATACGTTTTAAAAAAGTAGGCTGCTGTGGAACGTATTGTTTGTAACGATATAACTTTGCGCCATTATGGTCTTCTTTAAGGTAATTAGGTTTATTTGCATAAGCAGCCACTATTTTCCATTGAGGATAATACGGGAAAGCAGTAACCACATTAACTTGTGCACCAGCATCGATTAGTGCTTCTACCATTTGGGTAGAATACAAGCCTATGGCGGTGTCTTCTGGAGCATAGTTAAGCCCTATGAATGTGATGTGTTTTCCTTGCAAGTTTATCTGTCTTTTATTGCCTGTGCGGGACTACCTAAACATATTTTTCCTGCTGGAAGATCTTTAAAAACACTACTACGTGCCCCAACTAAAGTACCACGACCTATTGTTACTCCTGGTGCAACGTACACATCTGTTGCAATCCAGCACTGATCTTCTATCGTGATTTTATGACTGTAGATATCAAAACTAACAGATTGTGGATCATGAGTTCCTGTGCAGATGTATGATTTTTGAGAAATAACTACATGTTCACCTATTTCTATTTCTCCTAGACTGTATAAAACGACATCATCACCTATCCAACTGTGATCTCCTATACTTACTTTCCATGGGAATTGTGTTCTTACCGTTGGTCTAACAATTACATTTTTACCGATTCTCGCACCAAAAGTTCTTAATAAAAATCTACGCCAGCCGTACATAAATTGTGGTGACCAAGCAAATAATGTACTTTGAACCAACCACCAAAACTGTACAGTAATCGCTCCTTTACCACGGAAGTTTTGTGGTAATTTGAACTTATCAAGTTGTTGGTAGTTTTTCAAAATCAAATACTGTCTTGTTAAACAAAGGTACTTCCTTTATTGAGGAATCTTATTTTGATTTATTGCTTTTGTGAAATGTTCCATTAAAATCCATTCTAAAACTAGTTTACCATCCTCATTAGGATGTATGCCGTCTCTTAACAAATCTGTGGGTTTTAGTTCTTTATTGAGATCTAAGAAGGTGCTCCATTCTTTTCTTACATCAATAAAACCAAATTTATATTTTTTTGCTGTTTCTTCCATTTGTATAGAAGTTAGGTCTTCTAAAGTTGTCAGTTTTTTATTACGGACTTTGTCTTCTGGATATGAAAGATGATGATTGAATATAATGACTTTACCTTGAAATTTTTTATCTAAAAATTCAAAATACTTTTCTAATTCCCCAGTTTCAGTACCACCATAGGCATGAAAAAAGAGTACATCAGCTTGATGTGAATAGATATCTTCTTCAATAAATGGTAATAATTGAGGAACCTGCAATCCACTTCTAGCCGTATTGATAATTTCAAAATCTGGTTTAGGAAAATACTCTTGTAACGTAGATTTGATTCGTTTTTCTTTGATGCCTTTTACTATAGACTGACCATGAAATTGAATTTTAAAAGTTGAGTTTAAGGATTCTTTATCAAGTTTTTCTCTGATTGAAATTAGTTCTTCTATTAAACTCTTGTCGGGATGTATTTCTTGTAATTGCTGTTGATCTAAAAAATTATTAGAACAACTAGATAGAAGAAGAACTATTAATAAAAATAAGAATCTTTTCATTTCATAGAATTATACAAAGCTTCCCACTTAGGTCTATTTACTTTCCATGAATATTCTTGAATGACAAATTCACGTAAGCGCTGTCCTTTTGAGTCACGTTCTGACTTTGTCCAGTTAGAGCATTCTAGTATCGCAGCTTCTAATTGCTTAAAGTTTGGGTCAATCAACTTGCCTCCATTTTTATTCCAATCTGATAAAAGACCTGTTTGATGTGTTGTAATTACTGGTGTTGCCATCATAGCTGCTTCTAGATTTACCATTCCTACAACTTCAGAATAACTGGGCGCAATAAACGCATGTGCATTTCTATAAAGATGTTGTTTATCTGCACCTCGTACAGCACCTAAAAATTGGATTCTAGAATCTTTAAGTTGTTTTACTTTGTCCATCAATTCTAGTGCGTGATCATTCTCTGGTCCCACAATTTTTAAATCAAAATCAAGCGATTTAAGCGATGTAAATACGTCTATTAATAATTCTACTCCTTTTTTAGAGTGAATACGTCCTAAAAAGAGCAAATAAGGTCGTAACGGCTCATTTGCTTCTACTACATCAACGATTTCTATGGCATTAGGAATACAAACCACTTCTGTATTTGGGAATAGTTCTTTCAAGTTTTTTTGCTCGTCTGGTGTTATAGCGTGTATGTATCTCGCTTTCGCGAAAGCGGAACAAGAAAACATTTTAAAATAGAGCTTCTTTTTTAACCTACCTTCTTGCCAAAGCCAAGGTTCGTACATTCCATGTGGTGTTACTATAAAGGGAATGTTGCGTTTTGAGGCGGTTTTTGCAGCGGTATATTGTGCATGCATCCATACTCCATGAATGTGAAACAACGAGTTACTTTCTAAATGGTTGAGGTGCGTGGCTAAGTCACGGGAATATAACCAAGGACCTTTTTTAACAAAGTCCTGTATAGCATCATCGTCAGGATCTTTTTGAGTTGTAAGAATTTGTGATTTGGGGAACTGTAACTGAATATCTTTTACGACAGTGCGCACGCCACCGCTTGCTCTGGAAATATCCTCTGCTATGTGATATAAATTATTCAATTGTTTATGATTTCAGTTACCGGCCGCTCTAGTTTGATTCCTTTGTTGAAATTATAATCTAACATGCAAAATAGATTAATAAAGAATGAGAAAAATATCACGCCATTTTCTCGTTCCAAAATATTTTCTGAAAACATCACTATACAATAAAATAACAGTAACGCTATAAAAAGGTAATTCTTCTTTGAAAATGCTCTTATTAAATGATACAATAAAAATAGTGTGAAAAATAAAAGTCCTAAATAACCTACGTTAAGAATGATGCCTAAAAACTGGTTGTGAGAATTGTACCGGTGTATGGCGAGAAATGCGGCATCTTCTTGATAGCAATCTATCAATTGGTTTTTTCCGTCACCTATACCATAACCTAAAAATCCTGCTTGAGGTATTTCGTTTGTGACACATTTATAAATAGAATATCTAATGTTGGTAGAATTTGTTAAGGACTCATCAGCATCTTGAATTTGAAGAAGTTCTGAAAAACGGTCGTTCACTTTAGGATTTAATATGATAACAGCGACTAAACCGACAGCACAGAGTGCAAAAACTAGTGAAAGAAGTTTATTCTTAAACATCAATACTAAATAAGCTGCAACCAGAATCAATGCTATGATAGGCCCTTTTTTTATCATGATTAGTAAAAAACCTATAAAGACTAAATTGATTAAAATTAATGCTGTAAGTTTTTTCCAATTCAAGCCTTTTTGTACTAAGAATAAAGAGAAAATCATGGCAACACCTATGTGCATACTTAGGTAAATAGGGTGTATTTTCCAGCCTGATATATCTGACCTAATGATATTGATAAAATGCAACACTACCTCATCAAAAGTATATTGTTGACTAAATATAATGAACGCACCTACATTAAGAATTAAGGTGGCTACAATAAAACACCACATCAAGAAATAACGTCTTTCTAAAATATAAGAAAGGCATCGTTTGCTCATACTGGATATAACTAATGGGAAAATTATTAATGCGGCACCAGTGGAGACCTTACGCAGTCCATAGGAAAGATCTTCCGTATAAAAAAGGCTTAAAAGGTACATAATGAAAAGCCCTGAATTAAGGAAAAAATAGGTCCATTTAAACTCTTCCTTATCTATGAACTTACTGACCAAAGCCATTATGGCATATAAAGCAATTGCGATAGGTCGTAAACCTCTCGGCACAACAGGCATAAGAAACATTAATGCTGTTAGATAAAATAACAGCTTTGGTAAAAAAGGCTTTAGTTTTTCTTTGAAACCCATATTTTTTGATCAAAAATGAAATGAGATAGCTTAATTATTAACTTTGGGATGATGTACAAACCTACAAGTGTTCCTATAAAATAGCTATATCCATTTGTAAAATCTCCTCTGAGGAGAAAAAGTAAGTGAATCGCATAATAAAAAGCTACGGATCTTTTAAAAATGTCATTACTATTCAGCCACGTCAAAAAGTAAATCATCGACATAGCTAGTGCAATGGCCATTATTATAATTCCAGGTATTCCAAAATTCATATAGCCTTCTGAAACAACAGGATTTGAAATATTAGCAAAGTGATAATCGTAATTTTCTATCAAGTAATCTCCTAAAACAAGGCCTGATGAGTCTGGTTTACCAACCCAAACACCTCGCGGAATAAAAAATAATAAAGCACTGAGTAGTTGAAATCCATAGGAAAAGCCATTTTCCTTTACTACTTCCATGGCTACTCCTATATTGCAAAAAGCATCATAATTTAAAGACATATAACCTTTGCTTAAAGCCCCATTATCTATAACATCTGTGATCAAACTGGGATTATTGATAACGTCATCAATACCATAATTGATATGGGTTAAAATCTGAACTAAAGGAAACCCAATAATCATTGCTAAAAACAGCACGAGACTGGTCTTTACATTACTATTAAAAAGTCTAGGGTAAAACAGATATAAGATCAACAAATAAATAGGTCCTAGAGCGTTACGCTTTTCTACCAATGGATTTTTGACAACAAATAAAATGAGAAATAATACGAAGCAAATAGCTAAATTAATGATCCAGGTTTGCGTAGAAATTCCGTTTTTATCAAAAACCATTTTACTAACAATAATTCCAGCTAAAGGAAGTGTATAAAGTACTTTTTTAAAAACCAACTGAAAACCTGGACTATAAGGCGATACAAACCATCCCGGTCTAACATACTCATCCATAAGAAAAGGGAAACTTATGGCTATAAATATCACTGAAAGAACAATAAAAATTAAATTATCTCTAAACAAACTAGAAGCAGGTATTTTATTGACTTTAATCTCTTTAGTTTTTGTTTTTATATAACCTTTAATGCTAACATAAAAAAGAAAAAATACAACATGAAAAATAGCGATAAGACCGTTAGTTTTCATAAAAGTTACTTCGTCAAAAGGATATTTATTTTCAAACAAACCGACTTCCATTGGGCCTAAAACGCCGGCTTGTACAATAGGTGCCACTAAAAAAAATAAATAATTAAAAACGATATAGGTACTAAGAAAAGGACTGTAAGCTTTCTCAATAAAAATGTGGTAATATGTTATAAGCGTGAGCAAAACTGCATTACCAAAAAACGACAACCATAAACCAGCTGAAGCATTAAAAGTGCTAAAGAGAATTAAAGTCGTAATTAAATAGATAAAAATGAATACGTTTCTAAGTAGCATTTCCTTTTTTATTTTAAAACAGAAATTAAACTAGCTGCACTTGTTTGAGGAGAAATGACCATAGAACGTTCTATAGATCTTTCACCCATTAATTGTAACGTATTCTTATTTGAATTAATTATTAGTTCGATTTTGTGGGCAAGGTCTTTACTGTTTCCAGATTTGAATTGATAACCATTATATCCAGATCTTACAAATATAGGAGCTGCACCACAGCAATCACTTGCTATTATAGGCATTCCCGCTGCAGCAAATTCATGTAAAACAACGCCAAAAGGTTCATAGATACTAGGAAGTATAAAACAATTGTAATCTCTTATTTCTTTTACTAAATCTTGTGGTTGCATGAAATCTTTTACGATGACATTGTCTAATTCCTTAAAGCGATCCTTTAAACTACCGTTACCTATTAATGTTAATGTCCAATCTTTGTTATTGATAGATTTCCATGATTCTAATAATATATCAATTCCTTTAACAGGCTCAAGTCTTCCTACAAAAAGAAATTTTTTAGAATTTGAAACCGTTTCATTTTTTGGCTTTTTAAAAAGAGCTGTATCTGCACTATAAAAATCAAAAAGTATCTTTGTTTTATCAAAACCTAATCGTCTCGCAAACTCATACTGATATGGACCGGAAACCCATAGATGAGAAAAATAATTTTTGAGTCTTATTCTCATCAATAAGCATCCTGCCCACTGTTTTAAAGTACCACGCCATTGATTATCTAAACCTGCTACGACGGGAATACCCATCTTTCTCATCATAAGACATGCAGGAAGATAACCTTTATCAAACCAGTTAGGAACATATACTAAATTAGGCTGTAGTTCTTTTGCTAGCTGTATTATTGAATTTTTATCAAATTGAGATCTTTTATAAAATTTGACTCCTTTTATTTCCGGAATTTTAAAAGGAGTTAGTTTTTTTTGATCCCAAGAGATCACATGTATTTTTGCACCATATTTAAATGACAACTCTTTTAACACAGGCACATTATAGCCCATCAATTCAGAATACAAATATAAAATGGTCATTTACGTTTGAACTATTGTTGGTTTTGTATTATTTATTTCTTTTCGGTATAAAAATAAAGCTATTATAAGTAATAGAAATTCGGTAGACACAACCGCTGCAATAGTTCCTTCTAATTTAAAAATAGGAACAATAATTAAACTTAGCACAGCATTAAAAACACCTGCAACTACCATTATTTTCATAAGTTTTTTAAATTGTTTTGTAGCTGGAAAGTACAATACATTGAATAACATATTTATACCAGAAAACAGAGCTATCAAACTCATTATTTTAAACAAGTCCACATTTTCTACAATAAGTGGGTCTTTGAAAAGAAGGCCTAAAATCCATTCTCCTAAAATGGTAAAAATGGCACAAATCAAAATTCCCAAAGCAGTAACAGCCATGAGTAACTTTTTCATCATACTTCTCATCTCCTCAATAGGCTTTCTAGCCATATATGGAAAAATAGCTTGATAAATAGGAATGTACATATTTTTTGCAGCAAGGATAAGCTTTTCAAAAGGTGTATAAATACCTACTAATATATCACCTCCAAATATTCCTAATAGAAAAGCGTTAAACGATGTATATAGCGATGAAGATAGATTAGAAACAAACATGTTTAAACTCTCTTTATAAAAAGCTTTACCAGAGATAAAATTTGGTTTTCTCCATGTTACAGATTTTAGACTTATCAAAAAACTTAGTAATCCAGCAATAATAAAACCGATAGAATTAAAAATAGGAACATTTAAATAATCGTCTGGACTACTAATAAATAAGAATAACAATACTGTAAAAATAACTTTGGCTACAACGTTAACCACGGTAATAAATCGCATTTTTTCTATTCCTTGAAAAAACCAAACTGGAAAAATAGCATGTCCAACGACTAGTCCATAACTAAGTAAATAAAGCTGCCAGTTGATTCTAAATTTATCAAATGAAAAGACTAGAATAAGTAATAATAGAAAGCAAAAAATCACTAAAACGATTCGTGCCCAAAAAACTTTAAAATAAACTTCAGAATAGTCTTTGTTTTCTGTTTTAAGAATCGCTATTTCCCTAGTTGCAGTTATACTGAAACCAAAATCTGTAATCAAAACAAAAAAGACCATTAATGATTGAGCAAACATGACTAGCCCAAATTTCTCTAATCCTAATTGATGTTCTAAAAAAGGGATTATAAGTAATGGTAATAAATAATTTAAGCCTTGAAGAACGACTAATGCCCCATAATTCTTAGCAACTGTTTTTTCTTCTCCAGAAAGTTTTTTAGAAAATCTACTCATGTAATGGTTAGGTTACCTTGACCAACGCTAAAATAGTCGTTATAGTATTCTTATTGGTTTAGATAAGCCTGATACATCATCTCCACACCTTTTTCAAGATCGACTTCATGCTTCCAGCCTAGCTCATGCAACTTTGAAACGTCCGTCAGTTTACGTGGTGTACCATCTGGTTTTGAGCTGTCCCAATCGAGGTTTCCTTCATATCCTACAGTTTTTTTGATTAACCCTGCGAGGTCTTTTATGGAGATATCTTCACCTGTTCCTATATTCAGGTGTGTATTTCTTATGTCTTTATCGGTTCCTTTTACATGAGCAAAATCTTTGTTCTGCATTAAGTAAACACATGCTTTTGCCATGTCGTGTGACCATAAAAACTCTCTTTTTGGTGAGCCTGTTCCCCATAAAGCGATGCCTGTTGATGTGATGCCGTGTTTGTGTAATTCCGCTTTCGCGAAAGCGAAACTATCGACACCTAAATCTTCCATTAATTCTTGCTCGTTTCCATCCATGAGCAATTTGCCTAAGTGCATTTTACGAATCAATGCCGGTAGTACATGAGATTTCTCCAAATCAAAATTATCATTAGGGCCATACAAATTAGTAGGCATTACTGATATGAAGTTAGTACCATATTGCAGATTATAGCTCTCGCACATTTTAATACCTGCTATTTTTGCTACCGCATAAGGTTCGTTAGTATATTCTAACGGACCAGTAAGTAAACTGTCCTCTGGCATGGGCTGCGGTGCCATTTTAGGATAGATACAGGTGCTACCTAGAAACAATAACTTTTTCACACCATTCAAATAACTGTGATGAATCACATTATTCTGAATCATGAGATTTTTATAAATAAAATCTGCTCTATACGTATTGTTTGCCACTATTCCACCTACACTAGCCGCTGCTAGAAAAACATATTCTGGCTTTTCTGATGTAAAAAAGTCTGCTGTGGCTTGTTGATTTGTTAAATCGAGTTCTTTATGTGTTTTAAGAACAAAATTAGTGTACCCTAATTCTTTTAACTCACTAACTATCGCACTTCCTACAAGACCTCTGTGTCCAGCAACGTATATTTTTGAATCTTTATTCATTATTCAAAGTAGTTGTTTATTCTATAACCACCACTTTTTAAATATTCTTCTCGTGACATTAAGTGTAAATCACTTTTCATCATGTCATTTACTAATTCTTCTAATGCGATCTCTGGAACCCAACCTAGTTTTTCTTTGGCTTTAGTAGGGTCACCGATTAATAAGTCCACCTCTGTAGGGCGGAAATATCGTGGATCTACCGCTACTACTTCCTTTCCTATTTCTAGTTGGTAATCTGGATTTGAGCAGGATTTTACGGTTCCTATTTCATCCACGCCTTCTCCATTAAATTCTAACTGTATTCCTACGTACTGAAAAGCCATGCGTACAAAGTCTCTCACACTAGTCGTTGTTCCTGTAGCGATGACCCAATCTTCTGGCTGGTCATGTTGTAGAATCATCCACATCATACGTACATAATCTTTAGCGTGTCCCCAATCTCTTTTGGCATCTAGGTTACCTAAATACACTTTATCTTGAAGTCCTTTTACAATTTTAGAAGTAGCACGTGTAATTTTTCTGGTTACAAATGTTTCACCACGTACAGGTGATTCATGGTTAAAGAGAATCCCGTTACAAGCAAACATACCATAGGCCTCACGGTAATTTACCGTTGCCCAATAGGCATACATTTTTGCCACGGCATAAGGACTACGAGGATAAAATGGTGTGGTTTCTGATTGTGGAATTTCTTGCACTTTACCATACAATTCTGAGGTAGAGGCTTGATAAACTTTAGTCTTCTTTTCCATTCCTAGTAAGCGTACGGATTCTAGAATACGCAACGCTCCTATTCCATCAGCATTTGCCGTGTATTCTGGCATTTCAAAAGAAACTTGAACGTGTGACATTGCTGCAAGATTATAAATCTCGTCTGGCTGTGTTTCTTTGATGATTCTGGTCAAGTTGGTAGTATCGGTAAGATCTCCATAATGCAATTTAAATTTTACATCAGTCTCATGTGGATCTTGATACAAGTGATCGATACGATCTGTATTAAATAAAGATGCACGACGCTTGATACCGTGAACTTCATATCCCTTTTTTAATAAAAACTCACTTAAATAAGCACCATCCTGACCGGTTACTCCAGTAATGAGTGCTACTTTATGCTTCTTCTCAGACATATTCTAGTTGTAAACCTGTAAAAATAAGGTTTCTTTAGGACTTGTAATTGCTTATTATTTCTTCCAGCCCATTGCTGATAGAAGGAATTTTATAATTAAATATGCGTTCTGTTTGTTCACAATCCATTACACTGTAAGCCGGTCGTGCCGCTGCAGTTTTAAAAGTTGCTACAGGATTGATTTTTTTATCTAAATGAAGTTTTTGATTTATCGCTTTCGCGAAAGCGTACCACGTCATATCCCCTTGATTCGTAAAATGGTAGATCCCGTAAGCCGTAGGATCGTTTTTAAGCAAGTGATCAATAAAGTCTGCTACATGAAGTGCGCTCGTGGGAGAACCGGTTTGGGAATTGACTATATTAAGCTCTTCCATACCTGTATTAGCTACCCAATTAAAAAAGTTCTTACCATGTGGTGCGTACAACCAAGAGATTCTAAAAATATAGTGATTACCACCTATTTGAGTAATTGCCTTTTCTCCAGCAAGTTTACTCGCTCCATAAGCATTTATAGGATCTGTTTTTTGATCTGTAGTATAAGGAGTTGCAGCATTACCTTTAAACACATAATCTGTAGAGAAATGTATTAATGTGGCTTTGTATTGTTTTGCAACTTGAGCCATTTTTTGAACGGCTAGCGCATTAATCTTGTATGCTTTTTCTTGTTCCGTTTCTGCTAGATCTACAGCCGTGTATGCTGCACAATTGATGATGTAATCTGGCTGTATATTTTTAACTTTTTGATCTAGTTGAAAACTACAAGTGATATCTAGTTCTTTACTTGAAAAAGAGAATAGTTCATAGTCTTTTAATGCAGCTGCAATAGCTGTACCTAGCATTCCATTTGCACCGGTAATGAGAATTTTTTTCAAATTAATTCGTTTTTTATGAAACGTCTTCGACAGGATCAGACTGACATTTTTATTCTATTAGTAATTGAAACACCTATCACAATGAGCTTATAGAAGTGCGACTAAAGTAACTGATTTATGAATCTATCCTAAATTACAGCTTTAAATACCCTAACTTTTCATCTTTTTCAGATAAAATTATATCTTCTTTGGGTAGTTGCCAGTCTATGTTTAAGGATGGATCATCATATCTGATACCTATTTCCATATCAGGTTGATACGTATTATCTATTTGATAGTTTACAATTGCCGTTTCAGAAAGTACAGAAAAACCATGTAAAAACCCTCTAGGAACTAGTAACTGTTTATTATTATCGCCGGATAATTCTACCTTAAAATGTTGTAAATAAGTAGATGATTCTGGTCTATAATCTACAACAACGTCTAGAATACAACCGCTGATACATCTTACTAACTTTGCCTGAGCTGCTTCTCCTTTTTGGGCATGCAAGCCTCTCAAAACACCGTAACTAGAAGTACTCTCGTTTATGGATAGAAAAAGAGGCTTTTCTGGAAATGCTTTTTTAAAAGCGGTACTATCAAATGCCACAACAAATTTACCGCGAGCATCTGGAAATACAGAAGGTTCAATAATCTTACAATCTATAAACGGAGTATCGATAATCTGCACTATTGATTACTTTCTTGATAGTTATTTAAAAACCTGAAGACTAAAGGTATCAATGCAATAAGTAATCCAAAGCCTAGAAACACTAACGCAAAAATAACCGTTAAATGTTTCTTTTCGATTGTACCTTTTTTAACAAAATAAGAAACAATATTTACAGTATTCTCGTATGCATATTTATTCTCGCGTATAAATTCTAGGTTATATAAAATTCTTGATTTTTCTTCAAATAATTCAGTAAAAACTTCTGACTTATTCTGTGGACTCACGAAAACATTTGTCCCTGGAGAAGTACTGCTATCTTTACTTTTTATTGCGATTTGAAACGCCACTAATAAAGAATCTATTTCCTTGAGTTGATTCTCCATTATTTTAAGATTAAAGGCAGTAGTTTCTATACTTGCTTTACGTTGTGCCTTTATAAGTGGATTATCTTCTACCTGTACTGCTTTTATGGCCGCTTTTTCAAGAGCCTTCCTGTCTTTAGAAGATATCTGTACCGTATAAAACTGATAATCTATTTCACGTTTAGCTTCTTTAAAACCTTCAAAAGTGTAATTTTCTAGAGCAATAGTATCTGCACGGCGTGCCATATAGTCATACTCTTTTAAAAGCTCGGTATCGTTAAAATCTGCTTTAATATGAAAGCTGGTAAGCTCTCTAGCTTCTTCAGTTGTTATCCCTAATTCCTTACTTAGGGATACAAAATCTTCTTGATCAACTAAAGAGTTGTAATATTCTAAATTAGAAATAAGCTGACCAGCGCTTTCAAAATTAGGCTGTACGCGCAATTGAGCGTTAAAACTTTTCTTACTTTCCTTACTCATATACCAACCCAGTCCAGCACCTATAAAGAATAGAACACCTAGTAAAATTATATGGTTCTTAATAAAAATAAGAAACAAGATTAAGAAATGAGCGATGTTCTTGAAGAGTCCAACTATCGCGTTAATTAGATTTTGAAATCCATTACTTATCCATACAAATACGGGCACCAAGTCCACTTCTTGTTCTTGATTTTGATCAGGCTGGTTATTCATGAAATTTTTTTTCTTTTAAATTCAAATATAATAGAACTCAATGAATTGTCTTAACGAGCAAACACAGATAAAATTATTGTGATTTTTTGAAACTCTAAATCGTTTTATCTTCTTTAATGCTATTCTCCATAATTTGCTCTAGTATCTTTTCAGTAATCACATAAACAGGTTTTACACCTATTAAACCTAGTCCACCACTAGCCAGCGTATGTCCTGTTTTTAATGGGTTATCACTCGCATAGTATGCATAGCGTACATTTACATCTTCACTAATACTACGTCTAACTCTAGATGCTGCCTGTATAGCTTTTTGATAATGTGCACCTTCCATCTCTAGACCGATTACTCTCCAACTGGAGCTATAGAAAAACTCTAAAAGATCTTTATTTTGAAGAGATGTACCTAAAACTGTGACCATAGAACCAGTAACAACTTTTACATCTTCTTGCTCAAGATCTGTTTTAGAAAGTTGATTTACAAATGGATAATTGTCTGCTGTACCTTCAAAAACGTGTGCATCAGGAACCATAATATCTCCTTTATCACCTTCTAGAATGCCAGCTTTACCCATGATATTTATAGATTTTACATTCATTTGGTGTGTCTGGCCTTTTTCATCTTTGAACGGTTTTAACAACTCATCCATTGTTTCATAAGCCTGTTCACCAAAAGCATAGTCCATAACAACAAGTACAGGTTTGTTACTGTTATCGCTTTCGCGAAAGCGAATATCACAAAAATCTACTTTTTCAAATTCACAATTAGAAAGATCAAAAATTTGTACATCGATATTAGTACCGCTTTTATCTTTAAGCTCTGTCATTCCATTTGCAAGAGCGTGTTTCTTAATCAAGTCACGGTTTTTCTTACCGCTATCATTACTTAAGTCTGCAAAGATTTCCATGCGACTCTTTTTGATCATTTGACTAGCAAGCGCTTTGGGACCGTAAAGTGAATTCATTACACTATGCAGGTTTGCGCTTATAATATGTAGTGGTCTATGAAAAAGGTCTTTTTCTATAAGGTGTTTCTTAATACGCATCGCCCAAGCATCACCATGAATATGATGTCCTAGACGCTCTCTCAAAACAGGTGAAAAAGTAACGAGTCGCTTTTCTTCATCCAGTACTTCTTGTTTTGCTAATCTACCTAAATGATATATAATACTTAAAAACCGGTTGTGATTTCCAGTCGTGCTGAAGTCTTTATAAACTGATGTGACTTCATCAAAAGTGCGCCCTAATATGTTTGCTACATGAGTAATAGCAACTTCTTTCTCTTCTTGAGTTAGTTTTTTCTTTGAGACAGCATCTTCAAGACATTTCCAGTCACGTGTGGTATTACCATTATCGCCCACTATCACTTGTTTCATGATCTTATGAGACTCGATCATTAAGAAAGTAAGGTGCGTGAGGATATCATAGATTTCAGAACGTCCACGAGTTACTTCTATATTCATTTGATGCTCATCAATACGATAGCAATGACGGCGTCTTTTTTTAGGAATAATAGCTTTAAAATGAGACCCTTCATAACCTTCATCACTAGTAAGGTTGATATAAGTACATTCTTCTATACCTACTGGTAATCTGTCCATTACATAAAGCAGACCACTTAATTCTATTTTATCTTCTCCTATACTACCATAAATTTCTGGTCGTAAGGTAAGTAAGGATTCTCTTAAGGATTCTCCACTTACGCCCATAGGTTTATAAAAACCTCTATTGAAAAGGTGTCGCATGGTAATATACATGCGTTCTATGGCGTTAGTACTTTCTTGAGCTCTTGTACGTGGTTCTACGTTAATTATAGGCATATATTCTCTTTCGTGGCAAAGATAAGTATTTAGTGTGGTGACTTGGTTTTAGTTTGAATAAGTATATCTAAGCAATTTTGTTTTACTTTTATACTATATGGAGGTTGTAAATGAACTGGCTCTCCATCTAATTGTGCTGGGCATTCTACACTGCAATGAAGGTTTATTTCTTTTACAGATTGTGCATAGTTTTTTTTAAATAAAAGTATTTGACCAATTTTTAAAGTAAGATCTTTTCTAGATTTAGCATATATTAAAGATAGATATCCATTGTTAATTTTTGCACCTGGAGTTAAAGAGACTTTATATCCTAAATATTTTGTGTTTGAAACTAAAACAGAATATTTAGGATTTGAATGCCCTTCTATTTTAATTTTATTTTTGCGATTTGCGAAATAAGCTTTTATTCCATGCTTGAAATAGGTAATAAAACCTCTTTTGAAATCTTTATCATACCTATGAATAACCTCGGCAGGATATCCTAATGCAAAATTTGAAAAGAAAAACTGGTCGTTAACTATTCCACAATCTATTCTTATTGTATTTAAAGTTTTTAATGAGCGACACATTTCTGGAACCGAATTTAAAATCCCTAAATGACCGGCTAGTCCATTACCGGAACCACGAGGAAGTATTCCAAGTTTTATATTTGTTTTGACTAGGTGTTTTGCTATTGTGTTGACGGTTCCATCTCCACCAACAGCGATTATGATATCTACTTTATTTTTAACACAAGAAAGAGTTAGTTTTTCTAGATTCCTTTTAGAAGAAGAATATAAAATATCAATTTGATAGCTTTTCTCGCTTAGGTGAGAAGTCAACTCTTTATACTCCAGTCTATTTCCACTCTTACCTGAAATAGGATTTACTAAAAAGGCTAATTTAATCACTGTTTAGTCTAATTTAAAATTCCATTGATCTGCATACATTCCATAAACTTTTCCTAACTCGTAATCTATTACATATTTTTCATCTTTGCCTGCCTGAAAATTAACATGATAAACGTAAGATTTATATCCTAATTCATTTGCTTGTTCTAATACTACTTGGAATTTTTGAATAGAATTTCTAGAAAATGCTAGGTGTTCTATTTGATTTATTTTCATAAAAGGAATCAACTGGTCTTTCAATCTATCCATAATGTTTTCTGACAGCATAGGTTTAATACTATTTGCTCTAGCTATCTCTGCATCCTTAGTCGTAAACACCTCCATTACAAGTCTATTTCTATCTATAAAAAGATCTCCAAAACCTTTTACATCTCTAGTTTTATCTGTTATTAAAATGGCGTCTTTGTGTTTTTTAAACCACTTATTTATCGCAGCCATATCGATAGCTGTATAATTATCTAGTAATTTATATGAATTAAAAACCTCTAGCGTCACTGGTGTATTACCACTATAACCTGTTTGCTCTTTCCAAATATCCCAATCGTGAGCCGCAACAAAATGATTATCAGTAGTTTTTATTATATCTAATTCAAAATTTCTAAATCCTTTCTTGTAGTTGAGGTCCATTGCTTCTAAAGAATTAGTATAAACTTTACCGTCAATTTTCCCACCTGCATGAGCAATAAAGCGATCTACATCTTTACTAAATTTATTGATAGCAATATCTGTATTTTTAATCAATTGTACTTTTTTAAGTGGCACGTTAAAAGTAGACTCTAAGATGAGATTATCTACATACTCCTGTGTTTCTGTTTGTTTCAGAGTAGCAATATAAGCCTGTCTATTTTTAAGATCAACAAGTTTTTTAAGTCCTAAATTTTTTAACTGTACATCGTAATTAGAGAACGACGCTCCAGCTGTATCATGGACGACTAAGAAAATATGTTTTTTTGATTGTTTAGCTTTTGAAATACTTTCAATTAACTCTTCAATAGTTTCTGGTTCTAAATAAGTGTCAAACCTATCTATCAATAGTGTTCCTTCTTGATCTACGGTTATTAAGTTTACTCCTCTGTCAAGTAAAAATTGCTGTTCTCCTAGCTTCACATAACTAAGTTTCTTTGAATTAAAACTAGAGCTTTTTAGGAAAAGAGAAGTAGTGTTTTGATCTAAATCGACAATCGATTCTGTGATGGTATTGTTTACATCAAATTTTGACTCCACATCATAAGTTTCAAAATCCACCTGGGTTTTGCCTTTTTTGTATGATATGATTCCATCAATATCTGTAAAAAATGAGGAGATCGTATCTTCTACTGAAGCGTCTATAGTAAGTGTTAATGGCTTTAGTACAGCTTTCTTTAATTGGCTTTGTGCGATCTCTTGTGTTTTCACAATTCTATACTGATCATCCAATTCTATTTGATAAACATCTGAATTGTTTCCTAATTTGAGATTTGTAGCAATAATTTCTTGATCAAGGATCTTTATAATAAGCTGTTGATTATCCTTTGTTATGGTAAAGCCTTTGTCTAAATTTATTGTAGTTAGTGCAGCCACATTTATATCTCTCAGATGACTTCTATTTGCATCAATAAACTGGTTCTTATCAGCACCTATTAAATGGCTTAGAAAAACTGCATTAGTCTGTATATCAGAAAGGTCTAATACTATTTCAGGTATAGATAATTGATATAATTCTTTAGTTTCAACTTCTTCTAATTTTTCAGTGGATAGCACAAACAAACCCCTTTCTTTCAGATCGTCAATAACTGGATGTGTTGCCATAAACTGATGGTCAGGAACAATTATAACTGTTGTACTATCTAGTAAATTTTCCCGATTAAGCATTTCAAAGAGCTCGCCTATATAATAATCCACAGCAGCGATCATAAACTCTAGATCAGTTCTTTGTGCTGGAATTATACCTTCCATACGTTTATCATACAGTCCATCTGGAAAATGTGTTGCCACAGTGCTTGCATATATTGCAAATGGAGTATTATTATTTTTCTTTAAGAGTATCTCTTTCTCAAGCTCGTTGAAAAGATCCTTATCATGTAAGCCCCAAGGAATTCTCTCATAGTTTTCATCAAAATCGGTCTCTGACTTTACCTCAAAGCCAAAAGTTTGTAACATGTCATTTATTCCAGAAAAATCCTTGTTTGCAATTAAGTAGGTCATACTATAGCCAGCACTCTCAAATACCTGTCCTAAAGTGTTTAACTTATAATTCTGTGAACCCTGAAAAATATTGTTCCCATCTTCACCAAAATAAGCGGGCATTCCCGTAAGAGCCATATATGCTGAAGCACTAGTCCAATCACCACCTGTTGTAGGATTTAAATCATAGTAATGATACTCTCTTTTAAGTTTGTTGAGAAATGGTGTCAAGTCTGGCCTTTCTTTTATAAATCCTTTCTCAAAAGATTCTAGAGAAAGGAAAATAACATTATTACCAGCTTTTGCGCTAACTGTGTTACTTAATAGCTCATTCGCATTCTTAAGCGGCAGCTGTTCTAAGGCTTTTTTAAGTGTGTATGTATTTGATCTTTGCAGTGAATATATTTCATATACATTATGAAAAACATAGTTATCAAAGCTCAAAAAAATTAAGCTTGTTAATAGGATTGGAATAAAAATTATTTTAGAAATATTTTTTAATTTCTGTGAAAGCCAAAAAAATAAAAAAGTAACAGCCACAAATAGCAATATTAAAAGTATTCCGTCTGCAAGGAACTCTTTATAAATGTTTGCAATAACATTCCATTTTAAATGTTCGTAAAACCTATAATCACCAACATTGCCTGTTAAATACACGGAAGAAAGCTGCAATAAAAAAAACGCTGAAAAAATAATAGCAATTATACATTTTAAAAGGTTGTTTTTGATCAAAGTCAAAACACCTAAACTAAGAAGAGATAAAGCTAATAATTGCAAGTATACCATGTAAGAATAATTGATTGCAGTAAATATATCAAATTGTAATTGTTCTATTATTTTTGATCATAGCTTATTATCTTCTCAAGAACCTCAGCAATTTTACGATCATTTGATAATCGCGGCAACTTATTCTGACCACCTAATTTGCCTATAGTTTTCATGTATCGTTTAAAACCGTTTTCAGGAACAGACGTAATTTTTAACGGCTGTAAGATTTTACCAGATATTAAATCGTCGTAATAGCTATTTTGTTCTCTCATTTGGAGATCGAGAGATACTTCTAATTTGTTCAAGTCTATTTTATTCTGACCGAACTCTACAAACCATTCATGATAAGGTAATTCTCCTTCTACTGGACTTAATTGTGGCGCAACGGTAAATTCATTAATGACTATATTCAACTTTTGTGAAGCTGCTTTCATAGCCTCTTCTACCTCTTTTCCTATGACATGCTCTCCACTAGCGCTTATATAATGTTTAATACGACCAGTTACCACTACTCTGTATGGATTTGTAGAAGTAAAAGCAACCGTATCGCCTATGTTATACGCCCATAATCCTGCTGTTGTAGAAAGAATAAGAACATAATTAACGCCTATTTCTACTTCGCCTATCGTGAGTCGTGGAGCATTTTCTTCATGAAATTGATCTGCAGGAATGAACTCGTAAAAAATACCAGCATCAAGAAGTAGCAACATTCCTTTCTCATTCTGTTTATCTTGATAGGCAAAAAAGCCTTCACTAGCAGGAAACAGTTCTATACTATCTACTTTACGACCTATCAACTGATCAAATTTTGCACGATATGGTTCAAAATTGACACCTCCGTAAATAAAGAGATTGAAATCTGGAAATACCTCGCCTACTTTCTTACCAGTGCGCTGCACGATACGTTCAAAGTACATTTGCACCCAGCTAGGAATTCCAGAAATAACACTCATTTTTTCTGGAAGCGTTTCATCAATTACTGCTTCTACTTTTGTTTCCCAATCATCTATACAGTTGGTTTTCATGGAAGGCAATCTGTTTTTTTGAAGGTAATTAGGTACGTAATGAGCTACAATACCGCTTAACCTACCTAACTGAATCCCATTTTTAGTTTCCATTTCGGGACTACCTTGAAGGAATATCATTTTACCATCTACAAAGCTGGCGTTTCCTGTTTCATGAACATAGCTCAATATCGCATTTCGAGCAGCTTTTATGTGCTCTGGCATGGACTCTTTGGTAATAGGAATGTATTTAGCACCACTTGTGGTACCAGATGTTTTTGCAAAGTAAAGTGGTTTTCCAGGCCATAAAATATCAATTTCGCCAGCGACCACTCGATCCACAAAAGGTCTTAAATCCTCATAATCTCGTACTGGTACTTGATCAATAAAATCTTGATGTGTTTTGATACTGGAAAAAGAATGCGCTTTCGCGAAAGCGGTATCACTAGCAGTCTTTAATAAATGTTTAAACACCCTATTTTGTGAGCCTACTGGATCTGAAGCCCATTTTTTGGTTTGTTTATCAACGATGGCTGCAAACACTTTTGCTGCGAGTGATTTTAATGACATTTATTCAAAATTGATAAAGTTAGTTGGGTCTAAAGGATATCCATCACTCCAAATTTCAAAATGTAAATGTGGTCCTGTTGTAAATTCTCCAGTGTTTCCTACGCTGGCAATAACTTCTCCAGCAAGAACTTGATCATTTTGATCTTTATTTAAACTACCAGCATGTTTATAGACCGTAATGAGCCCATATGCATGCTCGATTAATATGGTATAACCAGTGTCTGCACTCCAGCCAGAAAAGACAACTGTCCCATCTGCAGCAGCTTTTATTGGTGTTCCTTTAACGGCAGCAATATCTACTGCATAGTGTTTCAATTCTGCATCATAATTACCAGAAATAGTCCCTTGTACTGGTGGGAAGAACACAAAATTAGTTTGGGCCTTTGCGCCAGCTATTACACTGTAACGATCTTCATTTGCAACTTCTTCTCTAAGCAAACTATCTTCTTTAATAGGTGCTAGGTCTGGAACTCCTAAATTGGTTTCTACTTTTGCAATACTATCAATACGTGCATATTCTTCAGTAGTGATATCGCCATTGAGAAGCATTTTTATACGTCCATAAAATTCTTCATTAATACGAACTACTTGCTGGAGAGAATCTGCTTTTTTACTCAATTCTATAGTGTTCTTGCGTATGCTAAGATCTGCATAGCCAGGAATATACTCGCGTAATGGTGTAAATGCAATCAGTACGGTGGTCGCACCTATCAATAATACGGCTGTGATAAATGTGACTACAAAAACATTTAACCTGTTTAATTTAAGGCTAAAACGCTCTTCAAAAGTATCATCATTAAGCACCACCATGCGGTAATGGTGTGTCCACTTACTTTTTTGTCTTTTATTTTTTTTCTTTTTAGCCATTGTGAAGTAACCTGAAACAAATATAAATAGTTTTCTTTCAAAAGAGCCATGACCGTGATACGGATAGAAACAAGTTTAAAAATTAAAATCGTTTTGTCAAATTTCTATACCTTTCATACCATGTTATCCTTGATTACATACCTTTTGTAAGTTTATAACACATAGGTAATGATATTTGAAGATGAGCTAGTTAGACTTTAATTTTGATTTATTAAAGATTAACAGCCTAATTACTTGTGGTTATATGGCTTATTGTATCTTTGCAATCTATTAAAAGAGCAAATCATGATAGCAAATTTCTTTTTAGCAATGCCAGGTCTATGGAGTATCATTCTGATAGTGGTGGTTATTCTTCTCATTTTTGGAGGTAAGAAAATTCCAGAACTAATGCGCGGCCTAGGTGGTGGAATTAAAGAATTTAAAGAGGCGTCAAAAGATGACGAATCTAAAAAAGATGAGAAACCTAATCTAGACGCATAGGTTCTTATTCTTATAAAATTAAAAATGCGCATTGTTTTGAAACAATGCGCATTTTTTTATTGGATAATTTTAACTTATTCTTCTTTATCAGCCTCTACAAAACGAACGCTTTTCAAAATAGCTTCTATTTCAAATAAATAGTTGCGCTGCGCACTACTAGGCGCGCTTACATATCCTTCAATTATCAACCAGTTGTCTTTTTGCTTGTTGTAAATCGCATAATTAACAAAAGGACCTGCGACAAACATATCTTTAATTTCCCAAGTTCCTTTAGTTTCAAAAGCAAAATTGCCATCGATCTGACTTTCATTTAAGAAAGGTGAAAAAGCAGGCTCTGTCTGGAATGGTCCACCATCTGTAAGAATTTTTATGGCACCTATAGAATCTCTTACTTTAACGATATCTAAAACAGTACTATCACTGCGTTTAATTCTATTGCGATCTACTTCATAGATCATCAAATCCATCGTTCCTTCTTTAATATCTCTGCGCAGCCAGAAGAAATTATTATCTATCTCTCCATTATAAGTTGCAAATCGATATGCGCGAGGTATAATTATATCAAAGCCAAAACGCTCTTTCAATCGATCCGTATTGAGAGCTACTTTATCCATAAGATATTGCTTTCGTTCTACTTCACCTTGATTGTATACAGCGATCATATTATCTGCATTTTCTGAAATTACTCTAGCAAGCTCTTTTTTATCCTTTCCTCGTACTATAATTCCTAATTGCGGATTTGCATATACATCCTTCTTAATAGAGACACCACTACTATCTGATCTTTTGACCAACAAATAATTGCGAGATTTCTTCAACATTCCTTTAAAAGCACTAGGTTTTACATGATTAAGTGTAAACATAGGTTCTTCTCTTACAATACCGTCTAACGGTCTAGCAAACTCTTTTCTAATAGAATCGCCTAATGCTCCATCCCAGTCGCTATTTTCAATAACTATTAATATATCGTTCAATCTTCCAGAACTATCTTGAACTACAATTGCTTTATCATCACAACTTATGAAAGCTAGACATACCGCAAGTATTACATAGATTTTATTCATTTTACTTTAATTTTAATGTGTCACCTACCTTTAAATCATCGGTTGTAGTAGGATTCAATTTACGTATGCTTGCAATAGATATGCCATATTTATCGGCTATTTTCCATAAACTATCACCGCTTTTTATTTTATAAGTCCCAGGTGTTTTACCTGCAGTAGAGCTTTTACTTGTAATAGGGTTTCTAGAATGAATATATAATCTTTGTCCTATACGTAAGTTATTGCTTCTTAAACTATTCCATCGTTTTATTTGGCTTACTCTTACACCGTATCGATTTGCTATTTTCCCTAAATAATCACCGTTTTTAACACGATACGTGATTCGACTTTCAGCTTTGACTAGGTCTGGTAAAGGTTTTTCTATTTTTTCAAATTCCGCTTTCGCGAAAGCGTACACAGCATCTTCATTACTGACAAATTTTGCTGCATCTCTTATAGGCAGTCTTAGGTTATGCACCTTTCCTTTAATAACTGGGATGATATCTAACTTATAAGAAGGATTATGAAATTGTATCACCTCTAGATCTTGATCTGTAAATTGTGCAACATGTTCTAAAGAAATCATCTTTTTAACCCTAATTGTATCTGTAGCAATAGTTTTATAAAGGGTTTGTTGCGGCTGGAAACCATGCTGTGCTGCATAAGTAAATAAATACATGGTAGCCTGAAAAGCAGGCACATAACCAGCGGTTTCTCTAGGTAAATACGGTCGTATGTTCCAGTAATTTTTATAGCCACCACTGCGGCGTATTGCTTTATTGACATTTCCTGGACCAGAATTATATGCTGCTAGTACTAAGTCCCAATCTCCATATATTTTATACAGGCTGCTCATAAATTTACAAGCTGCAATGGTGGACTTAATAGGATCCATGCGCTCGTCTACATAAGAATTTACTTCTAGATCATAATTACGACCTGTAGTAAACATAAATTGCCATAATCCTGTTGCTCCTACTCGACTCTTGATACGTGGATCTAGTGCACTTTCTACAATGGCCAGATACTTCATCTCTAACGGAATGTCGTACTGATCTAAATAAGGTTCAAATAATGGAAAGTAATAATCGCTTAAGGTCATTAAACGTTCCATATAAACACGCTTGTAACCGAGCTTTTTATTAATAAGCTTTTCAAGAACTGGATTGTAGTCTATTTGAAACGGCGTACTTTCATTAATGGCTGCTAGTCTTGCTTTAAGAGTATCTGTAGGTAACGTTTGATTCACGATCTCACTATAATCCATTTGCACTAATTCATCATGCATGTAATCATATAGATCGTTATTATACAATTCATTAAGCAACTTTTCATCTAGATCATCCACTTCTGGATACACTTTTAATGGTGCTCCTGAAACAGTCGTATCTAACGCAATTTCTTGTACAGGAATTTCTCCGGAAAGGATTAAATCGTTCTCTATAGAGTCTTTTTGCGCCTGCTGTTTTTTGTATTCTTCATAAGTAACTACTTTTCCTTGCACTTTTGTAGAGTCCTGTTCTACCTGAGCAAATCCTTGTAAAAAGAAAAAAGACGAAAAGAAAAAAAGAAGGTATTTGATCATTTTATATTTTTAATAATTATCAAAAGGATAAAACTTACTACTCCTATCATTTTGAGAACATTTCTTAGTCATCCTGATAAAAAAACTCGCCTTTTAGCTATTAATTTAGAGCTTTGGCGAGTTTCATTTATGGCTTTATATTATCCTTTTATCACTGCAATACCTGGCAGTGTTTTTCCTTCTAGCATCTCTAGCATGGCGCCACCGCCAGTGGACACATAACTTACTTGATTCTCAAAACCAAATTGTTTTACAGCTGCAACGCTATCGCCGCCACCTACTAACGAGAACGCACCATTTTTTGTTGCCATTGCAACCGAATCACCTAAAGCGATAGTTCCTTTTGCAAATGGTTCCATTTCAAAAACTCCTGCAGGACCGTTCCATAAAATGGTTTTAGCACTTTGCAGTACATTATGAAAAATTTCACGAGATTTTTCTCCTATGTCCAGCCCCATCCAACCGTCTGGAACTTGATCGATAGCTGCATGATCTGTAGAAGCAAGTTCTGAAAAAGAATTTGCAATCACCACATCTACCGGTAAATGAACATTGGTATTGGTTTCTTTTGCCTTGGCTAGAATATCTAAAGCAAGTTCTTGTTTGTCATCTTCTACAAGAGAATCTCCTATTTTACCACCTTGCGCTTTAATAAAAGTGTAGGCCATGCCACCAGCGATAATCAAGTCATCTACCTTAGTAAGAATGTTTTCAATCACGGTAATTTTTGAAGATACCTTTGCACCTCCCAAAATAGCAACCAAGGGTCTTTCTGGTGTTTTCATTACTTTATCTAAGCTCTCGATCTCACGATTCATAAGCGTTCCAAAGCATTTTTCTTCAAAGTAATCGGCGATAATTGCGGTACTTGCATGAGCTCTATGCGCAGTTCCAAAGGCATCGTTAATATAGATATCGCCTAGTTGTGATAACGCTTTCGCGAAAGCGGCATCTCCAGCAGTCTCTTCACTATAATATCTTAGGTTTTCTAACAACAATACTTCACCAGGCTCTAATTTTTGAGAAGCATTCTCAGCTGCCTGACCAATACAATCCTCTACAAATTTAATTTGAACTCCCAAAATATCACTTGCTTTTGCACAAACGTGACGCAAAGAAAACTCTTCTTCTTTATTTTTAGGACGTCCCAAATGAGACATAAGAATTACAGAGCCACCATGTTCTAAAACATGAATAATAGTGTCTTTTGCTGCCTCAATTCTAGTAGCATCTGTTACATTATGATCCTCATCTAGTGGCACATTAAAATCTACTCTTATTAAAGCTTTTTTATTCTCAAAATTAATTTGGTCTATGGTCATCTTATAATATTCAAAATGGATTAAAAACAAATATAATGGATATGGTTTTACAATAACGATATCGTGGAATAAAGAATATATGATTAAGTCGTTTTACTAAATTCTCAACTGATAATCATAACATGAAAAAAAATCTTTCTAGCAATACTTTGATTAGTTTCAAATATTCAAATTGTTTTAAAAAAATGGCATACAACCATCCATTACATCAACACAAGTCAAAACTTATGGAAAATTAAGGTTGAGTCAATGTATAATCTAAAAAACAAGTGATCCACTTATATTTGCATCATGCAATATCAAGACGTTTTAGGACTGGATCATATTAAAAAGCACTTACAATCTACAGTGCAAAATGGCCGTATCGCTCATGCACAATTATTAGTAGGACCAACTGGAAGTGGCGTTTTACCTCTAGCAGTTGCTTATGCTCGTAATATTTTATGTGGTATCGATAATGATAGTTGTCATGCTCAATTAAATAACCTTGCTCATCCAGATTTGCATTTTTCATTCCCTATGCCTTCTACTATAGGCAGTAGTAGTACAAAAGCTACATCTGACGTGTTTTTGCAAGAGTTTAGAGCATTCTTATTAAATAATCCATATGGAAGTTTACCAGATTGGTACAAGGCCATAGATATTGAAAAGAAAAATGCAGAAATACGTGTTGCCGAGGCGCAACTGATCATGAAAAAACTGAGTCTCAAATCCTATGAAGGCGGCTACAAAGTGGTAGTTATTTGGGGTGCAGATAAAATGAATACAGAGGCAGCAAATAAGCTCTTAAAACTTATTGAAGAGCCTCCTAAACAGACCATTATACTGTTGGTTGCAGAATCTGAAGATCGTATTATCAATACAATAAAGTCCAGATGTCAGATCATTCATGTGCCTAAATTAAATGCTGCAGTAATTGCACAAGGGTTACAAAAGAACCTTCATTTATCTGAAAGTCAAAGCTCTACAGTTGCTAGACAAGCAGATGGTGATTACAGAAAAGCAGTTCAATTTTCACAAAATAGTGCTGAAGACCTTCAATTTGAACAATGGTTTGTACAATGGGTACGAACAGCTTTTGTTGCCAAAACTAAAATGACTGCCATTAATGAATTGATGGAATGGGCAAATACCATAGCAGCCGTAAATCGTGAAACACAAATACGTTTTCTTAATTATTGTATAGAGTTCTTTAGACAGGCCATGTTGAAAAACTACAAAGCAGACAGTGCTGTTTATTTATCTCCACAAAGTGGTTTTGATTTGACAAAATTTGCGCCGTTTGTAGATGGAAATAGAATGCTAGAAGTACAGAAGCAACTTCAAGAAGCCATTTACCATATAGAACGTAACGCAAATGGTAAAATCGTTATGACAGACTTAAGCATAGGAATGACTCGTATTCTTCATTCTAAGTAGTCTGAATATAACACTTACCTTCTTATAAAACACATTGGATGACTTTTAATATCTGATTTGAATAAATTACAAATAAATGATCCTATCTAACATTGGTATTATCCTCATTCTTCTTTTTCTATTAATCACCTATTTTATATCTGCCTACGAAAAAGTAGCCGAATGGAAAAATACTGGCACTTTCTATCAAGAAATGTACAAAGGTATTTTTACACCATTATTGATACAGGCAAGTATTCTGTTTATTTTGAGCTTTGAATTCATTCTAGTTGTCCTAATTGGGTTTGCCCTATTTGATTCTATAGCCTTAGGAAATTTATTACTCGCAGAATATGCGTTTATTCTTTCTAGTATTTTATTGATAATATTATTAATAGGCTTAAGGTTGATAAAAGATTATCCCGGAGCATCGGGAATAGGAATTTACTTTATAATTAGTTTGATGGGACTATTTTGGACACAATATCTATAACTTATTATTATTTAGTTTCCAATTAGTAATCTCTATTATAAAATAATCCAAATAAAGCGTTTTAAGGATCTTTTAAAAAATACTAATAACTTTATAGATATATCACTTGAATTGCGTTTTAAAACATCTAAAAACGCTTTTTTAACACATAAGTAATTGAACTAGGCTCTTTAGTAAAGATTGCTTTGACATTTGAAAGTAGACCAACAAGAATTCCACTTAAAAATGGTATGCCAGTTTTTTTATATCTAGCTGATAAAATAGAAACATAAAAACTATCAAACCACATCGGTTGCATTTTTAGGATTTCAAATTCTTCATGAAATAAACTTTCAACTGCTTTTTTATTGAAATGAAATAGGTGTCGTGGCACATCATAACCAGCCCAAAACTTTCCATAGAATTTAGCATCATACGACTCATAATTGGGCAGAGCAAGAATTAAAACACCATTAGGTTTTAATAACTCTAAGATTTCTTGTTTTTGTTTTTTCACATCTCGAACATGTTCCAGAACATGATACATAGAAATCAAATCAAATGTATTCGACTCAAATTCATCTAAGCTTGTATGAAGATCAATTCCCTTTTCTTTAGCAAACAGTCTTGCTTTTTCACTAGGTTCAAAACCTCTCGCCTTTACTCCATTTTGTTTTAGAGACTTTACAAGATCTCCTACTCCAGCACCAATGTCTAAAACAGATCCGTTCTGAGCAAATTTCTTAATAAGTGAAGTTTTAGATTTCAGATTAAATACCTTAGCAAAATTATAACATCGTGCAAAAAACGATTTTTGAGTATCGTCGTGAGAAAGATAATCTTCACTCTCATAATAACGATCTAATTGCTCCGGTTGCGGAATGGTTTTAATTAATTCTGTTTTAGGATCTATGTAAAGTTCAAACTTTTCTTGCGTAAGAAAGTAGTCATTGAGTTGTAAAAAGCGTTTTGAAAAATTCAATTTTATAAATTGTTTCACGTGAAACTATCGACCCATATGAACCAATAAGACAGAAATATCACTAGGTGAAACCCCTGAAATACGACTTGCCTGAGAAACTGTTACCGGTTGTATTCTAGTTAATTTTTCTCTCGCTTCATAAGAAAGCGACTTGATACTTTTGAAATCATAATTAGGCGGAATCTTTACATTCTCTAATCTATGAAGCTTATCTGCGTTATTTTTTTCTTTATCAATATAACCAGAATACTTAACATGAACTTCTACTTGCTCTAAAATATCGTCGTTCAAATCATTATCATTTAAATAATCCTTTACCTGTGAAATGGTTTTAATATCCTCTAAATTAATTTGAGGTCTAGCAAAAACTTTAAATAATTTATCATTTTGAGTAACCACTTTACTACCTTTTTTTTCTAACAAAACATTCATTTCATTAAAGTCGTAACTCGTATTTTTTAAAAACTGAACCATTTTTTCAGATTCATTTTGTTTACGTTCTACTCTTTTTAACGCCTCGTCAGTAACAATACCTAATTCTACCGCACGAGGTGTTAGACGTAAATCTGCATTGTCCTGTCTTAATAAAGTTCTATACTCAGCTCGCGATGTAAACATTCTATAAGGCTCTTCTGTACCTTTTGTAATTAAATCATCCACCAAAACACCTATATAAGCCTCATCCCTATTCAATATAAACGCCTCTTCTTCCCTAATCTTTCGTACGGCATTAATTCCTGCCATTAAACCTTGAGAAGCTGCCTCTTCATAACCCGTCGTTCCATTAATCTGACCAGCAAAATAAAGACCATCCACTAACTTAGTTTCTAAAGTATGTTTTAATTGAGTAGGTGGAAAATAATCATATTCAATTGCATAACCTGGTCTAAAAAACTTTACGTTTTCAAATCCTACAACACTACGCAAAGCTTTATATTGAACATCCTCTGGTAGTGAAGTACTAAATCCATTTACATAAACCTCGCAAGTATTCCATCCTTCGGGTTCTACGAATAATTGGTGTCTGTCCTTATCTGCAAAACGGTCAATTTTATCTTCAATACTTGGACAATATCTAGGTCCAACAGATTTTATTCGACCATTAAACATAGGAGAACGATCAAAACCTTCCCTAAGTAAATTGTGAACTTCTGGACTGGTATAAGTCATGTGACAATCACGTTGCTGTTTCAACGTGGTCGTTAAATTACTGTAACTAAATTTGGAGGTAAATTGATCACCTGGCTGTGGTTCCATAACAGAATAATCTAATGACCTTCCATCTACCCTAGGTGGAGTTCCTGTTTTCATCCTTCCGGCTTCAAAACCTAAATCAATCAATTGACCTGTTATTCCTGTAGAGGCTCTTTCACCAGCTCTTCCACCACCGAATTGCTTATCTCCTATATGAATCAAACCATTTAAGAAAGTACCGTTGGTTAAAACAACAGCTTTAGATCTAATTTCAATACCTAAAGATGACTTTACACCAACAACCTTACCTCCTTCTACGATCAGACCAACTATCATTTCTTGATAGAAATCCAACAAAGGGATTGCTTCCAATTGCATTCTCCATTCCTCAGAAAAACGCATGCGATCATTCTGTGTTCTAGGCGACCACATGGCTGGACCTTTAGAAAGATTCAGCATTTTGAATTGTATCGCGCTTTTATCAGATACAATCCCGCTTAAACCACCTAAGGCATCGATCTCACGTACAATCTGGCCTTTAGCGATTCCGCCCATAGCAGGATTACAAGACATCTGTCCTATGGTCTCTAGATTCATAGTTACTAATAAAGTCCTGGAACCCATATTAGCAGCGACAGCGGCAGCTTCACTACCTGCGTGACCTGCACCAACTACAATTACATCGTATTCTTTATCAAACATTACCTATTGTTTCACGTGAAACATTTTAATTTTTTCATTCTCTTTCGCACGCATAATATCAGATTCTCCCTCCGTTTTATCAAGATAACCACAGAGATGCAATAAACCATGTGACATGACACGATGCAGTTCATTGGTTTCGCTTTCGCGAAAGCTAACCGCATTTTCTTTTACGCGATCCGTACTGATATAAATTTCACCATTGACCAAACCATTCTGACAGTAATCAAAAGTGATAATATCTGTATAAGTGTCATGATTCAAGTGATCTTGATTAATTTTTAAAAGATACTCGTCAGAACAAAAAACATAAGATAAATCACCTATGGTTTTACCTTCAGACAAAGCTACTTGTTCCAACCATTTAGAATAAACAACCTCATCAATAGGAATGAAATCATTCTGATAATTAAATTCAATCATTGGCTTTAAAATACTCCTTTACTTTGTTACGGAATTGCGGCTGCAAAGGTAATACTTGTCTATTTAAAATTTCCTTGTTATTGAAGTACTTAGCAGCGTCAGGAATTTTAGCATTTGTATTGTTATTGAAATCCCTAAGGTTTGTTCTAGCTTCTCGTTGATTCTCCTCACCTTGTTCCAATCCAGCATCCTTTAATTTTAAAAGATCATGTTGTATATCGATCATACGCTGTTGCACTTCCCGATTAAAACCTTGATCTAACAACTTACGCTCCACAGCTTTCATCTTATCAATGATATCACCTACCTTATCTTCAAGACCTTCACGACGAATCATATCTTCTAATTCGTTACGCAATTCTTGTTGTTGCTTGTAAATATCATAAATACGTTTAGCTTCTTCTTCGCTCTCACGGTATCCTTCCTTTTCGCCATCCTCATTACCTCCAGATCCGTTGCCATTTCCTGAACCATTATCACCACCATTGCCATTATTTCCTTCTTTACCTTGCCCTTCTCCTTCGCCAGATTGGCCATCTTCACCTGAATTACCATTCTCTCCTGATTTCCCAGAATCACCACTCTCACCTGTTTCTCCTTGTTCACCACCTTGACCTGCCTCACCACTTTCTCCTTCTTGGCCTTCAGACCCTTCTTTACCAGGTTTTTTACCTTTACCTTGTTTAGAAAGACTTTCCTGTTTTTTTATAATATTAGGCAACTGAAAACCTTCACCAGGTTTACCACCTTTTCCCATTCCTGGTTTAGAAATAGCGTTATTCAATGCGTCCAAAGTATTGCTCAACATATCTGCCAAGGTATTCGCTCCTTTAAAAACAAACTGCTGCGACACTTGTCCTTCATTCATGCGAAACTCGGCAATTTGTTCTAAAGATTTATCTAGATAGTAATAAATATCGGTTACTTCTTTATTTATGTCTTGTCCTATTTTAGGATTCCGAGTGGCTAGGGAAAAAAGACTATCATCCACATGTTTAAAAGCTCGTTCCAGATCCTTTTGCATTTTTAACTTCTTCCCTAGATTAGGACTTAATCGATTCATCCCTTTAGTAGATAACATTAAATCTTCTTCATTAACTGAGAATACAATTAAATTGTCCATTATCTGACGAAGACTCTCCGCATCCTCTTCCATTCCTTCTTGTGACATTTGAGCCATCTGAGCGGACATAGCTGCCGCAGCTTTTTTCATTTTTTCAGCAGCACTTTTTTGTTTTTTCTTTGCTTTAGAAGTTTCGGACTTCTGTAGATCTTCACTAGATTGTTCTTGATCCTCTTTGATTTCTTCAGATTCTTCTGGCTCAAATTCCATGGACATAGGGTCTTTAAGATCATCATTTTCTTTCTCCAATTCCTCAAGTTCCTTCTCCCAATCCTTGAACTCTTCATTCAGTTTATCTTGATCTTCTTTTTTATTATCAAGACCATCCTTTTCGGATTGTTCTTTTTGCTTTTGAGCAAGCTTTTGCAAATCCTTACCTAACTTTTCAAACTTTTGCTGGACATAATATCTTTTAGTTAACTCTAATAGCTGCTCTAGATTCCTCTTCTGCTTTTTAGAATTGTTCTTTGCTTTATCCATTTTGTCTTTCAATTCTTCTGGGTCCAGCTTATCTTGATACTCTTGAAGTTCCTTTAGAAGCTCTTCATTCTTCTTTAATTCTTCCGCACTTTTCTCCATTCGGTCTTCAAGTAGCTCCTTCATAGGATCTTCTTCTGGATTAGACTTTTCAAGATTATCCTTCATCTTATCTAATTCCTGACGCATTTTTTGTTCTTGCTTCTGCTGATTTTTTAACGCTTGTTTAAGCTTGCGTTTATCATTGAAACTACGTTCCTTTTTTTGCAATTGCTCTTTTGAGAGCTCATCTAATTTTTCTTGTTGTTTCTCTTGTTCTTTAATCGCTTCTTCCACATTAGAAAGAGATTCCTTTTGTTTAGAGAGCTGTTTATCCTGAAATTCATCAATGGTCAACTTACGATAAGAAAAAACCTCTGATTTAGTTGATTTATAACTGTTAACAGCATCATTATCAATGATTTCAAAGTAATATTGATAACTATTTCCTGCCTCTAATGGAACATTTCCAGGAAAAGTGAGCAAAAATTGATCAAAAGTGCCTCGATTTGTTCCTAAATCATAGGTTTTGATTTGTGATACATCATCAGACGGATAAAATACCAATTGCATTTTACGAATCCCATAATCATCTGATGCCTGACCTTTGAAATACACAACATCAGTATCAATGCTATCCTTTTTCACCTCCAAATCTAATTCTGGATACTCATCTTTAACAACATCAATCTTGAAACTAAGGACCTCAAAATCTTTAATATTATCGTTTGAGGTTGCTATAGAATATTTAAATGGTTGCAATACCGCTTTCGCGAAAGCGAAACTATCATCCCTCTGTTGAAACGCATTTCTATCATCTGAAGAAATAAAATCTACCTGAGTGGTTTTTGAAGTATTCAATTTCCAGGTAATTTTAGTTCCTTGTGGAACAATGGCATTACCGGTACTAGATAATTTATCATCACGCTTACCTGTATGTGATGGATAATCGAAGAACAGTTCAAATCCATTTAAAACAGGAACTTCATCAACACTTAACCTAAACCTCTTACTTCTAACTTCATTTGCTGAAAGATAAAACTCTGTAGAGCTAGTAGGCTTTGAAAAAATGAAGCTGTATTTACCAGGAGCTTCTTGAGTCAAGAAATAAGTCTGATCATTAAAATTAATACTTGCATTTTCTGGCAACTTGCGCCCACTAACCTCAATGTTTAATTTAAAATCACGTCTTTGTAACGTATTTAAATCTTCATTAAGTATTCTAAAAGTAAATGGTGCTGGCGGAATGTACTCGTTATTAAAATCTGCTACACGTTTTGCACTATCAGTCAACACTTCATTATTACCTGTAAAAAACAAACCAGCAATAATAACAAGTGGAATTGCCAAATAGGGTAAAAACTTTTTATTCCTTTTGTAATCTATAGCTAGGGAAAATGGAATGGGTTTTAAGTCTTCACTCTTTTGATTGATGCTTGCCCAGGTCAATTCATCATCGCCTCCATTTTTATGAAGCTGCAATACGTTGATCAATTTATCAGAAACTTCTGGAAAATGTGTTCCTATAATTGTACTGGCATCTCTGAAGTTTATTCTTTTAGATAATTTAAACAATCTTGCTAACGGAATTCCGATAAAACGAATGAGTAAAAATGCCTCTGTAATTATAAAAAGTGAAAAAAGAATGGTTCGTCCCAAAGGATTCAACCAAAGAAAATACTCAAGTACCACTGTAAATAAAAAGTAAAGTAGACCAAGCGCAATAAATAAAATAATACCTCTTATTAACGCGTTACGATAATATTTACTTATAAATCGGTTGAGCTTTTGCTCTATAATTTCAAAATTTGTCATTTTACTTTTTGTCGTGTACTAGTCGTAAATATAACGGATTAGACTGAAGTTTATGATGCTATCCCTTATCAAAGGCTATCATATAAGGAATATGGTCTTAGATACTATAAAATCAGTATTCCTAATGATATTTTTACTCAATTCTAAACAATTACGACTATGTTGTATATTTATCTAATCATTCTTTTTGTAATAAATGAAAGATCTTAAGTATTTATCTGCATATATTGTTCCCTTATTTTGCATCGTAGGAATTACTAATGGTGGTTTATGGTTGTTTTTGACGCCATTTGTTATATTTATTATAGTTCCTTTAATTGAATTATGGATGCCATCGTTAAAGTCAAATTTAACTGAGGAAGAGAAACAAAGTAAATCAATAAATAAATTCTTTGATATTTTGCTTTGGCTTAATGTTCCTATCATTTTTGGTATCTTATTTTATGGATTGTACTCCTACTCTACACAAATTTATGAGACTTATGAAACAATAGGTTTGATATTTTCTTTGGGGATTGTTGCAGGAAGCAATGGAATTAATGTCGCTCATGAGCTAGGTCATCGTCAGGAAACATGGGAGCGCTTTTTAGGAAAAATTCTTTTGTTGCCCAGTTTATACATGCATTTCTATATTGAGCATAATTACAATCATCATTTGAACGCAGCAACACCAGAAGATCCTGCAAGCGCCCGGTATAATGAAAATCTTTACGCTTTCTGGTTGCGATCAGTCACTACTCAATATACCAGTTCCTGGAAGATTCAAGGACAACGCAACAAAGAAGCAGGAAGGTCATTCCTTTCATTAAAGAATGATATGTTTTGGTATACCATTATTCAAATATCTTATTTATTACTCATAGGTTTCATTCTTTCTTGGCCTACTATGTTTGTAGCTTTAGGAATTGGTTTTGTAGGCTTTTCATTGCTTGAAATTATCAATTACTTAGAACATTACGGTCTGCGCAGAGCAAAAAAAAAGTCAGGTCGTTATGAAGTAGTACGAGAAATTCACAGTTGGAATTCTAATCATGCAATAGGCAGAATTTTTTTATATGAATTGACGCGACACAGTGATCACCATTTCAGAGCAAATAAAAAATATCAGGTTCTAGATTATCATACAGAAAGTCCGCAACTTCCCTACGGCTATCCTACGATGATGATAATTGCTACCATTCCACCGTTGTGGTTTTCTATTGTGAATAAACATGTTCCTAAAGAAATGGTGGCGTTAAGTAAAATTTAAACCTAAACTTAAGTTTAAGTTTAAGTTTAGATTTAACCACTAACTTTGCATTCCATTAAAAAATGCTAAGAAATGAGTACAGATGTACGTGTAAGATTTGCTCCTAGTCCTACTGGACCACTTCATATAGGTGGTGTAAGAACAGCACTTTTCAACTATTTATTTGCCAAAAAACACAACGGAACTTTTATTCTGCGTATAGAAGATACCGATCAAAATAGGTATGTAGAAGGTGCAGAAGATTATATCGTAAAAGCATTGAATTGGTGCAACATTCCTTATGATGAAGGACCTAATAAAGAAGGAACTTGCGGGCCATACCGTCAAAGTGAACGCAAAGATATGTACCGCGCTTTTGCAGAAGAATTGATTGAAAAAGATACAGCCTATTACGCATTTGACACTGCCGAAGAACTTACTCAAGCTCGCGCAACTGCTGAAGCAAACAAAGAAACCTTTATTTACAATCATAATAATAGGCTCAATTTTACCAATTCATTGACGCTTTCTAAAGAAGAGGTTCAAGAAAGAATCAACCGTGGTGATGACTATACAGTACGTTTTAAACCAGAATTGAAGACGTTACACATGTACGATGAAATCCGTAAAGGGATTGAGATCGACACCAGTCTTCTAGATGATAAGGTACTTTTTAAAAGCGATGGAATGCCTACTTACCACCTTGCAAACGTGGTAGATGATCATGAAATGAAAATTTCTCATGTGATACGTGGTGAAGAGTGGTTGCCCAGTATGGCGCTACACGTTTTGTTATATGAAAGTTTCGGTTGGGAACGTCCTAAATTTGCACACTTACCGTTGATTTTAAAACCTACAGGGAAAGGAAAACTGAGTAAGCGTGATGGTGATAAAATGGGTTTTTCAGTATTTCCATTAGAGTGGAAAGATCCTAAAAGTGGCGAAATATCTACAGGTTTTAGGGAAGATGGTTTCTTACCAGAAGCTATGGTGAATATTCTTGCTTTCTTAGGCTGGAATCCAGGAACCGAACAGGAAATCTTTAGTTTAAACGAGTTAGTTCAGGCTTTTAGTTTAGAAAAAGTGAATAGTTCTGGTGCTAAATATGATCCAGAAAAAGCAAAATGGTTCCAGCAGCAATGGTATGTAAAACAAGATGATGCTGTTATAGGTGCCGCTTTCGCGAAAGCGTTACAAGAAAAAAACATCTCGTACGGCAGTGAGGAATATGTGAGTATGGTTGCTGGTATGGTAAAAGAACGCGCGATTTTTACAGAAGATCTTTTTGAATTGGCTGGATTCTTTTTCACCGCTCCAGATTCTTATGATGAGAAAAATGCTAAAAAATCATGGAAAGAAGATACTAACGAAATCATGCAAAAAGTAATTGAAGTGATTAATGAAACTGAAGATGATAGTGCAGCTGGTTTAAGTACTGCAATAAAAGGCTGGATCACATCTCAGGAAATGGGTTTTGGAAAGGTGATGATGCCTTTAAGACTTGCTTTAGTAGGTAGTCTTATGGGACCAGATGTTTTTGAAATTGCTTCTATGGTCGGTAAAAAAGAAACGGTAAGAAGGATTGAAACGGCGATGGAAAAGTTGGGATAGAAGTCAATTATGATATATTTTAAGTAATTCAGCCCCAAAGGTTTGTAGACCTTTGGGGTTTTTCTTTTTAATTCACTTTATTATTATAAAAAGTTTTATAAACCAACATGCAAAGTATTTCTCTTGGCATATTTGGTTGAAACCGTATAAGATGGATTCTAATATCGAGTACTGAGAAGTGATTTAGACAATGCCAACACAAATAGTTAGCATATCAAATCTTATTATTAGGTTAGTTAACTATATAAATAGAAGATCTTAGATAAATTTAGAAATACTCTATCTATAGGAATATTATGTAAAGCTAAATTTTCTAAGATTAAAAATAGAACCTTGCTCCTACACTTATGAAACTGAAATTTCCATCAATATCTTGATCAGCATCGTTTGTACCAGATAATGCATCGAGAAAGGAATAGTGATAATGAGCAGTGACTCTAAAGTTTCTTACTCCACCTGAAAAACCTGTTCCCTGAGTCACCTTAACATCGTCACTAGAGATGTTGAAAAAAGTAGCATCTACTCCTAGCCCAATACTATTATTATAAGATTTTTTGGGAGCAGATAAACTATAGTTTGAAAAATATGTGGTATTTGCTAGTTGATCCGTTGTTTGAAAACTATTCTGATAAATAAGAATAGGATTTGAGTCAGTAAATTAATTTTGAGCGGTTGAAGTAAAAAATAAGATAACGAGTAAAGACGTAAAAAGTGTATATTTCATGACAATATGTAACAATCTACACAAAAGTACCACTTATAAAGAGTAACTAGATTACATTTATATCGATCACTTTTTCTAACCATTAAAATATTTAAATATGGATCTTGGAGTATTTTTAATACCTATCGTTCTAGTAATAGGGTTTTTTCTATTATTAGGAACATTTTTTACCGTGAAACAACAAACCGCTGCAGTAGTAGAACGTTTTGGGAAATTTACTAGTATGCGACAGTCAGGACTTCAACTTAAGATACCTGTAATTGATAAGATTGCTGGTAGAATCAATTTAAAAATCCAACAACTGGATGTAATTGTAGAGACTAAAACAAAAGACGATGTATTTGTGCGTCTTAAAATCTCTGTACAATTTCAAGTACGAAGAGAGAAAGTTTATGACGCTTTTTATAGACTGCAAAATCCGCATGATCAGATTACGGCTTATGTATTTGATGTCGTACGTGCTGAAGTTCCTAAAATGAAACTGGACTACGTATTTGAAAAGAAAGATGATATTGCAATCGCTGTAAAACGTGAATTGAATGAAGCCATGATGGATTATGGTTATGACATCATTAAAACGCTTGTAACAGATATTGATCCAGATATACAGGTAAAGGCAGCAATGAATAGAATTAACGCAGCAGAACGCGAGAAAACAGCTGCAGAATATGAGGCAGAAGCAGATCGTATTAAAATAGTTGCAAAAGCACGTGCTGAAGCAGAATCTAAGCGCTTACAAGGTCAAGGTATCGCAGACCAACGCCGTGAAATCGCTCGTGGTCTTGAAGAAAGTGTTGATGTTCTTAACAATGTAGGTATCAATTCTCAAGAGGCAAGTGCTTTAATTGTAGTAACACAGCACTATGATACATTACAGTCATTAGGTGAAGAAACGAACTCTAACTTAATATTATTACCTAACTCTCCACAAGCTGGTAGCGACATGCTTAACAACATGATAGCTAGTTTTACTGCAAGTGCTCAAATAGGAGAGCAAATGAAAAAAACTGCAGCAAAAAAAGATGGAGAAACAAAAAGAGAACGTCCATCTAGAGATCGGGAATCAGGATATGATGATGACAATGATATGTAGAAGATAGTTTAGAAAAATAGTTTTAATAGAAAATGCGATCAAAATTGATCGCATTTTTTATTTCCTTTTTTCAATTTATTTCTTGGGACCTATAAGTTTATTTACCACCTTAAGAACCACCGCTTTCTTTGCAATAGAACCAACTATATTAGATAATATAGAAACGGCAGATAAACTTTCTTTTACTTCATTTATTTGAAGTTTCATTGTTTCTTGATGGACTTGTTGTTGTAATTTAAGATATCTTAAATCACGATCCATTTCGTCAAAGCTATTGTAAACTCTCATACTTCTCAGTTTTTATATCCTCATTTTTATTAAAAAATTGAGCACTTGCTTTATTTAAAATTTTCTTTTCTAAAAACTTTTTCAAGAATAAAGAAAGGACAAACATTAAAATCAAATAGAATCCTCCAACAATTAAATAACCTAAAGCAATATTATCTAATAATTCACCTAAATAAATGGCTAAGGATACGCTTAAAAACAACAAAGCAATAAGCAAGAAGAAACCAAAAATAAGTTTATAAGTACCAGAAACCACTCCTTTCATGACCTTTTTAAAAAGGTCTAATTTGTGGTAACTAATCGACGACTCTATATAATCTTGAGTCGCCGTAGTAAATTCTCTAAAATTATCGGTTAAGTTGTTTCCCAAATCTTAGATTTATACGTTAACTTTTGCAGATGCTTTCTTAATTGCATTCTGTACCGTATCAGGCTTTTGCAACTTTGCATTTTGCTCACGTAACTGCTCAAGTTTTGCTTCTAGTGCTACAATGGCGTCATCTGCTTTATAACTTGCACTTGATAATGCAGTTTCAATACGATCACCTACATTACCTCTTAACTCAGTTGCTTTAGAAGATACGGTTGAAGTAAGCTGTGAAGCTTTATCAGAAACCTGTGCATACGTTTTACGCGCTTGTGCATCGATGTCTTTTTGGGCTTTTTTAGCCTGTTTTTTTAATTTCTTTCTTGTTTTCTCACCACTATCTGGTGCATATAACATTCCTGCTGCTACTCCTATTGCTGCTCCTGCTACTAATGCTATTAATGTATTTGATGACTTTGACATATATTTTGTTTTTTGTTTAATACAAAACTATAATTAATGTCAATTAAGTAAGGTTAATGGCGAGTTAAGCTTACATACATTATTACTAAATCCTTATTAATTTGATAAATTTTCTGTTAATAATAGTTAATATCATAACTAAATGATAATAATATTAATAAAATATCATATTTAAAAATAAATACAGAAAGAACTATACAACTGTATAAGGTGATGGTTAAGTATTCCGCTTTCGCGAAAGCGGAATACCTATAAAAACTTTTCTACACATCTAACTTTACCCAAGTATCTCGCAAAGTAACCGTGCGATTAAATACCATTTTATCGTCTGTAGTATCTGGATCTACACAAAAATATCCCATACGTTGAAATTGTACGGTCTCTCCTATTTCTAGGTTTTTCATAGCAGGCTCTGCCATCGCAGTTATGATATTTAAAGAATCAGGATTGATAAATTCCATAAAATCCTTTTCCTTATCTGTATCTGGAGATGGAACTGTAAACAGTCTATCGTACAATCTTACTTCTACAGGTATCGCATGTGCTGCACTTACCCAATGAAGGGTACCTTTTACACGGCGCATACTGGCTTCTGTGCCACTACCACTCTTAGAATCTGGATCGTAAGTAGCATGAATTTCAGTTATTACACCGTTTTCATCTTTTTTACAACCTTCACCTTTAATGATATAACCATTCTTAAGACGTACTTCTTTTCCATTCTTCAAACGGAAAAATTTCTTATTTGCTTCTTCTCTGTAATCTTCTCTTTCTATATACAATTCTCTTGAAAAAGGAACTTCTCTGAAACCTCTAGATTCATCTTCCTGGCTATTTTCTGCCTGAAGTATTTCTACTTTATCTTCAGGATAATTAGTAATCACCAGTTTTACAGGATCAAGGACACACATCACACGATCTGCGTTTTTATTTAAATCATCTCGCAAGTGAAATTCTAGATGATTCATGTCTACGAGGTTATCTCTTTTTCCTATACCAATAGACGCAGCAAAGTTTTTAATTGCGTTTGCAGTATAACCACGACGTCTTAAACCAGAAATAGTGGTCATGCGAGGATCATCCCATCCATTAACAATTCCTGCTTCTACTAGTTTTTGTAGTTTACGTTTACTAGTAACCGTATGAGAAACGTTTCTACGCGCAAATTCACGTTGTTTAGGACGTATTTTATCCTCTACTACAACTTGATCTAAAAACCAATCGTAAAGTTCTCTGTGAGGTTTAAATTCTAGTGTACAAAAAGAATGAGAGATTTGTTCTAGATAATCACTTTCACCATGTGTCCAATCGTACATAGGATAAATTTTCCAGTCACTACCTGTTCTATGGTGGTCACGATTTACAACACGATACATGATAGGATCGCGCATCAACATGTTGTTAGACTGCATGTTTATTTTAGCACGTAGGATATGTTCTCCTTCACCATATTCTCCATTCTTCATACCTTCAAAAAGCGCTAGGTTTTCTTCCAGACTTCTATTGCGATATGGTCCATCAACTCCAGGCTCTGTTGGTGTTCCTTTTTGGGCTGCCATTTCTTCACTAGATTGAGAGTCTACATAAGCTTTACCATCTTTTATCATTTGAACGGCCCAATCGTATAATTCTTGAAAATAATCTGATGCAAAACACAAATTATCCCATTCATAGCCCAACCATTTTACATCTTCCTGGATAGCATCAACATATTTTGCTTCCTCTTTTGCCGGATTTGTATCATCAAAACGTAGGTTGACCGGTCTATTAAACTTCTCTCCTAACCCAAAATTTAAGCAGATAGCACTCGCATGTCCTATGTGCAAAAACCCATTAGGTTCTGGTGGAAAACGAAAACGTAGATGATCTGTAGAAAGACCATTTTGTATATCGTCTTCAATAATATCTTCTATAAAATTATTAGGCCTTTTTTCTTCGCTCATCTTATTCATTTTAATAGTACAAATTTACTGATTATTTTACTGCTAACATCTTACAGAGTATCTTTGTTACATGCATAAAATCCAACTAGAAAACGTACGAGTTTATACCAATCATGGCTGTCTTCATGAAGAAGATTTAATAGGCAGTGAATACAGAGTAGATCTAGAAGTAATTGCTAATCTTTCTAAAAGTGCTCAAAGCGACGAACTGGCAGATACCGTAGATTATGTTTCTTTAAATAAAATCATTGTAGAAGAAATGGCTATACGCTCTAAACTTTTAGAACATGTTGCACAGCGTATTTTAAATCGTGTTCTCAAAGAAGAATCTTTAGTACAAACCGCTGAAGTTAAAGTAGCTAAAATCAATCCACCTATAGGTGGTGATGTACAAAGTGTAGTTATTATAATGCGTCAAGAAAGAGATTGATGGAGTGGTTTTCTTTAATTTCAAAATAATAAAATAGGAATAGAAGAATTAATTGTTATTTTTGCCATCCATTCATGGTACCATGGCCGAGCGGCTAGGCATGGGTCTGCAAAACCTAGTACAGCGGTTCGAATCCGCTTGGTACCTCTTAAATCCTCAATCTTAATCGGTTGGGGATTTTTTGTTTAGTAGAATTAAAGTAATCAAATTATAGTTCCGATGCATTCAAGTATAATAAAATCAAAGCATTGGGAATAGCGTGCGCTCCATCAAAGAAATATTCATCTAGAAAACCACGTTTTTTACAACATGGCTGGAAATCGCAAGTATTTCAATAGATCATTATAAATAAATTATACTGCTAGTAACATTACAACAGCTAGAGAATTATTTATAATAGGTTTTTAAGCCTCACTATTAGGAATTAGATTTTCCTTAAACCCTTCCACTTTTTCCAGCTCTGGATCTATAGGTCCTTCTTGTTCTGGTAATAAATGAAACTGACTTTCTATTTCCTCAGTTGCATTAGGAAAAGCACCCTTAAATATTAATACTGCACCACAAATAAACATGATAATAGCTATCAGTCGTTTTAACCAGTAAATTCTGAGAGGCGTTAAATATCGATTCAAACTCTTTGCTAAAATAATCTTACCTATATCTACAATAAAATAAGTTATTAATACAGAAGAGAAAAAAACCGTTATACGCTCACTATCATTATCCAATTGTGGACTAAATACAACTATCAATCCTAACCAAAATCCCAATACTCCTATATTGATAAAATTAAGTAAGAAGCCTTTAATAAATAAAGTCAGGTAATTATTCTTTTGAACGATAAGAACATCTGTATCTACCTCTTTAAGGAAGGTTTTCTTTGTTTTTACAAATGAAATAATACCGTAAACACAAAGAATACTACCTCCAAAAATAAATAAACTAGGATCATCCTTTAATTTTTCAAGTATACTTGAGGTCATAAAATATGCTGCAAGAAGGAAAAGAATATCAGCAATAATAACTCCTGCATCTAGGGCAATCGCTGCTCTAAATCCTTTAATAGCGCTAGTCTCTAGCAAAGCAAAGAAAACAGGTCCTATAAGAAAAGCCATTACCAATCCTATCGGTAAGGCTGCAAGAATATCGTCAAGCATTCATTTTTATGTTGATGCTCAAAGGTAGGAAAACACAAAAGGTTTTCAAATGATAGCCTATAGTTTGTTAAACGCTCTTTTGATTAAAGATTATAATACAACAGATGTTATTGTTGTTTCGCTTTCGCGAAAGCGAGATAAAAACTTTAATCCTTATCCATAATCTTAATCCTTCCACCAAATAAGGTCTTCTTTTTTACATTTTTAGGATTGCCATAAACCAAAACATCGCCACCCGCACGTACGTTTACATCTGCTGTTTGTGAAGCAAATACCTCTACCTCGCCACCAGCTTGAACTTTTACTTTTGTATAATCAGATCTAAGATTTGCGTTCTCTACAATACCACCTGTATTTACTACAATGATTTGATCTTCTACCTGACCTGATAATTGCACAATACCACCGGTAACAGCTCTTACATCAATATTTTTAACCTGTAAACCAGCTTTTACGGTAGCACCTTCTTGAACTTTTATTTCTAATCGATCTTGTTCTATCAATTCATTAGATAAAATAACAGACCCTTCATTTGCATCTATTGTTAAGAGATTTTTATAATACACATGTACAAAGGTTTCTGTTCCATCAAAGATCTTTTCTGATCGCATGCGTATTTTTAAAATCCCGTTTTTTTGAACATACTCAACATCTTGGGCATCTCTACCAGAGATAATAATTTTGTTTTCTGACGATTTTATAAGATTAACTGTTATTAAATCATAAGATTTGATCATATCAAAATCAGAAACTACCATTTCAATTGGATTTTGTGCACCAGTGATAATTGAAAAAAGAATCGTGGTAATAAATAAGAATTGTTTCATGAAAGTATTTTTTCAAAGGACATCAATTTTATCTAGTTGTTACAGTACATATTTATAAACATGAAAAAGCGATATTTATTTCTAAATACCGCTCTTTAATAACCAACCAAAAAAACTTTAAAAAAATTACTCTTAATAATCTTCCGTACACTAGGACCAAATCTTATGCTAAACTATTATGCATGCATAATTAGTGAAGAAAAAATCCCAAACGCCATGAAGACAGTTCGGGATTTCATATTAACCAACCAAAAAAACAATAATCTGTTCCACTTTTATCTCAAAAGAAATAAAATTGATGTGAAACCCATTATAGAAATTTGACCTAGAGCTTCTCACACTCTATCTAACTCATAAATATCTGTACGTGAATGATACTTAATGAAAGTAAAATATTATTAATTAAGGTGGTTCGATTAAAAGTGATTTAATCTCGATTATAAACAAAAAATAATTTTTACGTCATTGTTTAACTATGAACAATCATGATAGTAAAATTATCTGTCTGACAGCTAATGTCTTTTTCCTTTCCAGGTACCACCATATTTATAATTAGGAAATGATTGATGATGTTTTGTACAAGATTCACAGCAAAAAACCCATTTCTTTCCAGCTGTAATTTGTACTCTGTACATGACTGAATATTCTTTATCGCAACTAGCACAAACCTTTGTTTTCATAATAGCTTAGGAAATGATAGGAATCATTATGATACTTACACCTGATTTATTTTGATTATTAATGTAATTCTAAAATAAAAAAGGCAGATTTACGACTGCCTCTTTTTATAAATTATGTCATTTTAAGTATCATTGGATGAAGTAAAATGAATTTCACTTGAAGAAAAAAAAGGTTGTAAAAAATCTATTTATCTACCTCTTCCCTACTTCCTATCATCCAGAAATCTAGATGTTTCTTAACCAGATCTGCGTTTTTCACTTTTACGTAGACCTCATCACCTAGCGTGTACGTATTTTTAGTCTTACGACCTACTACAGCAAATTCTTCTTCTACATATTCATAACTATCGTCATCTAGATCGCCCAGGCGTATCATTCCTTCACACTTGTTAGAAATGATCTCTACATAAATTCCCCAATCGGTAACACCAGAAATTACACCTAAGAATTCCTCATCTGCATGATCCTTCATGTATTTAACTTGCATGTATTTGATAGAATCACGCTCTGCTTTAGAAGCAAGTATCTCCATTTCTGAAGAGTGTTCACATTTTTCTTCATACAAATCTTCACTTGCTGTTTTTCCACCATCTAGATAATGCTGTAACAAGCGATGTACCATTACATCTGGATAACGACGTATAGGACTTGTAAAGTGCGAATAATAATCAAAAGCAAGACCATAATGACCTATATTATTAGTAGAATAAACGGCTTTAGACATGGTTCGAATAGCAAGTGTATCTACCATATTTTGCTCTTTGGCACCTTTTACATCACTCAATAATTTATTGAGTGAACTAGTTACTGTTTTGCGATCTCTAAGATCTAAAGTATGGCCAAATTTTACTACAATATTTTTCAATGCTCCTAACTTTTCATCATTAGGTTCGTCATGAATACGGTATATAAATGTCTTTTTAGGTTGTTTTTTACCAATAAATCCTGCCACCTTTCTATTAGCTAGCAACATAAATTCTTCAATCAATTTATTAGCGTCGCGAGATGTTTTAAAATAAACACCTACTGGTTCTGCTTTATCATTGAGATTAAATTTCACTTCTGTTTTATCAAAACTTAGAGCTCCGTCTACCATGCGCTGTGCACGCATTTTTTTGGCCAATTCATCTAGTTTTAAAGTGGCTTCTACGATCTCTGGTTTTATAGAAGTTTGCTTTCGCAAAAGCGAGATCTCAGCAGGAATATCTCCTTTACCAGTTTCTATAATGTGTTGTGCTTCTTCATAAGCAAATCGCTGGTCTGAGTGGATCACTGTACGACCGAACCATTCTTTGTGAATTTTACAGTCCTGATCCATTTCAAAAACTGCTGAAAAACACAATTTATCCTCATGCGGATTTAAAGAACAAACACCATTAGATAGAACTTCTGGAAGCATAGGTACCACACGATCAACTAGGTAAACCGATGTTGCACGTTCATAAGCTTCATCATCTAGAACAGTTCCTTCTTTTACATAATGAGAGACATCTGCAATGTGAATTCCTATTTCATAATTACCATTTTCTAAAACTTTAAATGATAATGCGTCATCAAAATCCTTAGCATCTGCTGGATCAATAGTATAAGTAAGCGTGTCGCGCATATCACGACGTTTTTCTACTTCTTGAGTTGGAATGGATTTATCTAACTGCTCTGTATATTCTTCTACTGCTGCAGGAAATTCATAAGGAAGTCCATATTGTGCTAGAATAGCATGTATTTCTGTATCATGTTCTCCAGGTTCACCTAGTATATCTTTTACACGACCATTAGGAGAATCTTGTTTATCATTCCATTCTACAAATTCTACCAGAACAACTTGACCATCTTTTGCACCATTGATCTCACGACCTGGAATAAAGAAATCTGTAGATATTTTAGGATCGGTTACGTTAACAAAGGCAAACTTGTCATGTACTTGTATCTCTCCTACAAATTCTGTTTTCTTGCGTTTAATGACACGAGTAATCTCACCTTCTGGCTGTTGTCCTCTACGACGTTGATATACATAAACTTCTACTTCATCACCATTTAAAGCCTGACCTAAAGAACGTTTAGGAATCATGATATCTTCTTCTAGTTCTTCAGTAATGACATAACCGGTACCACGAGTACTAACATCAATTCTTCCCGTATAATAATCAATAGCTTTGATCATCTTAAACTTTCCTCGATCTATTTCTTCAATTTTACCTTTAGATTTAAGTAGATGTAGTTTTTTAATTACCTGATTGCGGCCACTAGAATCAGTGATATTAAGTTGAGCGCAAATTTGTTTGTAGTTGTAAGTTTTATTAGGGTCCTGTTTTATCGTATTTAGGACGGACTGGCTCAAATTTGAAAATTTAGTTTTTGAGCTTCTTTTTTTCTTTCTATTCATATTGTTCACAAAGTTAGTCTTTTAGAATTATAAGCTCTTAATTACTTGTAAAAACCAATTAAATAACATAGCAGTTAACGTTTCTTAACATTCCTTTAAGAAATTAAGTTATCTTTGTATAACTTTTTTACATTAAAAAGAGTTAAAAATTATACATGCGTATCAAAAAACCTTTAGTATCTACCATTCTTTTTGCAGGAATTCTTCTTGTTGGAATAGCGGTACTCTACATTCTTGTTTCTAAAGCTTTAGAAACTGATGTCAGTAATTTAAATGGAGATACCGTATCTCAAATGGAAGACATAGAACGTACTTCTTAAAAAACACTCATTCATTTTTCTTAAAAATTAACTTTGATAGGTTTTATTATCATATTTGATATCATCTTATATGGAAATACTTCTTTTTTAAGTAAGTCTTTAAAATAATTTACTGAACCCTTATAAACTGAAACTTCATTTTTGATTTATAATATAAATTCTATTATCTGCTGTTATTAACATATATAAACAAAATCATTTTTTCTTTTTTAAAATTTAAATAAAATTGATGGTTATATTATAGTGTGAATAGCGGTATAACTTTATCTAATAATATTAGTTATTTTATAATTTATAAACTTATGCTCAGTTATGCACATATTATCCTAATGTTAACTAGTTGTAAAGTAAATTACTATCACTTTTAGGTTATGGTTATCGACATTTGTTAACAAGCCTTATCCACATATAAATGTAAAAAACTAGATGTCATTTTTAATGTGTATTTCTTCCATTTTAGGTCTTAAAACTCATTTGAAAATACTGGACTTATATTTAGGTTTTCTCAAATTAAAATCTATATTGAATTTTTAATTTAATTTTCCTAATACCATCTTTCCTTTTCTATCAACAGGTTATTTATAGCTTATACTACTTAAAAAATAAGCATTGTTAATAACCTTAATTCTATAATTTTTTAAACTCTCAATTACCAGTATTCACAAATTAAAATTCTTTAAATAAAATATATAAAAATTTGATAAACAATTATTTAACTTATAGTAAATTGAGGTTATACACAGTTATATAAGGTTGTTAACATAGAACTTTAAGCAGTAATATTGTTAATGAAACTATTTAAATTTAATCCTTCTATTTACATTATAAAATTACTTTTGTAAAAACACTCTACTCATGAAAATCTCTATAGGAAACGATCACGCTGGACCAGATTACAAACACGCAGTAGTTAAAATGCTTAAAGAAAAAGGTCATCAAATTACCAACCATGGAACTGATACTTTTGATAGTGTAGATTATCCAGATTTTGCTCATAAAGTTGCTCAAGATATTGAAGAAAACCGCTCAGAATTAGGAATAGTTATTTGTGGTAGTGCACAAGGTGTTTCTATGACAGTTAATAAGTATCAAAATGTACGTGGTGCCGTATGTTGGATCAAAGAGATAGCTGGACTTGCTCGAGAGCATAATAATGCAAATGTGATTTGTATTCCAGCACGTTATACTTCTATTCCACAAGTGCTTGCTATGGTTGAGGTATTTTTAGAAACAGAATTTGCTGGTGGACGTCACGCAAATCGTGTGAATAAGATAGCTTGTTCGTAAATAAAGTTATGAGTTCAGAGTTATAAGTTCAAAGTTTTTAATAATTTAAGTTGTTATTATTTTTATGCTTTCGCGAAAGCGAGACTCTTAAAATGCATATTCTCAGTAGATGAACCTTAACAAACGCCAGCAGTATTTTGACTTAGGAAATGAATTACCTAGAAAGCATCAACACCTTAATTTTGATAATCACTGTTACTGGCGTATTGCTTTAGATAATACTTTAAAAGCAAAGTGGAAAGATAAGATTCCCTCGCCGGCTTATAGAAACCTAACAGAGGAACAACTGGATTTTGTCCTGCATTTACTGAAAAGTTATAAAAATGATGAACAGTTATTGATGGAACATAATAAGATTTCTTTAAGTTTTCGCGGTAAGAAATGATGGTATTTTTGGACAGAGTCACTACCCTATTCTTTAGTGTTGTTATTTGAGTAAAAATTGTAATTAATTAAAAGTAGGTGTTGGATCCCAGAGATTCCCACCTTCGTGGGAATTCATGAGAAAAGAAGCTACTATTATAATACACCAGTTAAGAACTGCGGTGCATCCACATAAAAAGTTGATGGAAATCTGGCGTGATCTAGAAGAGTTTGATGAAAAGGATAGAGAAGAGACTCTCGATGATCTAGATGCGAGACGTCAGGATTTCATGGCTACTGGTGATGAAGAATTTGGTAATATGCTAGAGAAGATCATTACTGATATAAGGATAGGAGTTAAGCCACCAAAACCTAAGGTAGTGCCCAAACAATTTTAAATGAAAGTAGTAATAAAATCATTTTCAGATTTTGATATTGAAGAGCTTTATAAGGTTCTCCAATTGCGTACAGCAGTTTTTGTAGTTGAACAAGATTGTGTCTATCAGGATATGGATGGAAAGGATCAAAATGCCACTCATATTTTAGGTTATGAAAAAGACCAGTTACTCGCTTACACTCGTTTTTTCAAACCAGGTGATTATTTTGAGCAATCGAGCATAGGAAGAGTTGTAGTAAGTCCACAACATCGTGGTAAATCTTATGGTCAGGAAATTATGAAGGCTAGTATCGCTTTCGCGAAAGCGGAAAATCTTCCATCTATTAGGATATCTGCACAGTGTTATCTCGATAAATTTTATACAGATCTAGGTTTTATTTCTACTGGTGAAAAGTATCTGGAAGATGGCATCCCGCATCAGGCGATGGTTTTAGAATTATGAAATAAAAATGAATTTAAATAAACAATTCCCTTTTTTTGATGCTGAACTTCTAGAGGTTTTATAAAAAGAATGCGATATCATCACCGTTCCTGCTCAGGAGCAAATTTTAAGAAAAGGCCAGCAAGTAAAAGTAATTCCAGTAGTTTTAACTGGTTTTTTACGCGTTTATATAACCCATGAAGATAAAGAATTACTCTTGTATTATATTAAAGCGAGTGAAAGTTGTGTTATGTCGTTTGCAGCTGGAATTAAAAATAGTACGAGCGATATTTTTGCTCAAACTTTAGAAGAAACAGAGTTACTTTTAATACCAGCAAATTCTTTAAAGACTTGGCTCAAAAACTATCCTCAACTGAATGTATTATTTAATGCACAGTATGACATGCGCTATGCAGACTTGTTGCATACACTAGAAAATATGGTTTTTCATAAAATGGACGAGCGTATTTTGCTTATACTAAAAGATAAAGCTGTTTTGATAGCTTCTAACGTTATTAAAATCTCCCATCAAGCTCTTGCAGATGATCTTGCGACTTCTAGAGAAGTGATCAGTCGTGTTTTAAAGAAATTAGAACGCGAAGGAAAACTTATTTTATCCCATCAATCCATTAAAATACTAGACTTATGACAAAAGTCACTTCCTAGTAAATATTCTTAGCCTACCATTGTAATTCACTTTTAAATCAAGTATTATGAAAAAGAATGTAGGAAGTATCGATAGAATTATCAGAATATTATTTGCGGTGGTAGTAGCTGTATTGTTTTTTACAGACGTGGTAACAGGAACTTTAGGTATAGTACTACTCGTTGCTGGAGCAGTTTTATTAGCTACTAGTTTTATTAATTTCTGTCCATTGTACGCCATTTTAGGTATCAACAGCTGTCCAGTCAAGAAATAATCTTAGTTTACTTTGTGGCTCGTTCTAATCGGTCATTAATAGATTGCCCTAAATCATAATTAGGTAATCGTTGCGCGATAATCATATCTAGATCTAGTTGATCCATTTTATGCATCGCGCTGTATAAATTTGAGGCTGCCTCTTTTAAATTACCAGTTTTGGTAAGATAAATTACATTAGAAACATTGAAATTTTTATGATCTGTAGAATGTAGTAAAAGTCCGATTTTTTTTTCAGGATGTTGCTTAATGAAATCTGTAATATCCTGTACTAAATAGGTTTTTGTACGCGGTGAATAATGCTTTTCTAACATCCCTGGAGCGTTGGGTGCTTGCTCTTTATTATTTCTGACAGATACATTACCAATAACTTTTTCTATTTCTTCAGTAGAAATAGAACCTAGTCTATAAACAACAGGTTCATCATTTTCAAAACCTACTATGGTAGATTCTATACCATTTGCACAATTACCACCATCAAGAACCATTTCTAGCTTTCCATCAAAATAATTTTTAACATGTTGCGCTTTTGTTGGACTGATATGTGTAAAAGGATTTGCACTAGGAGCAGCTAATGGAAACGGTAAATTCTTTAATAATTCTAAAGTTAATGCATGATCTGGCATTCTAATCCCAACCGTATTATTTCCTGCTGTGATGAGGTCTGGAACAGTATCATTTTTAGGTAAAATAAGAGTTAGTGAACCTGGCCAAAATACTTTTGCTAGCTGTTGCGCTTTCTCGGGAAAATCAACTGCAAGATCTTTAACTTGTTCCACACTATGAATATGCACAATCAGCGGATTAAAAAACGGACGCTTCTTCATCTCAAAGATCTTCTTGATTGCCGTATCGCTATAAATATTTCCAGCAAGTCCATAAACGGTCTCTGTGGGAATAGCAACGAGTTCTTCTCTATTAAGAATTTCGGAGGCTTTTAATAGGTCTTTTGAAACGAGTGTCATCATGGTATTCCTAAATGATTTTTAGGTGGTGCAAATATCGTTAAACCTTATGTTTATAAAAAGCAACTAGATTAGATTTAGACGATGCCAACACTAATAGTTGGCATGTCAAATCTAGAAAGCTATGTAAAAACTAACATGCCAAGTATTCGTCTTGGCATGTTTGGTATAATCGAGATTTTTTTTGATTATCTAAAAACCATCGATAAATCAGTTCTCAAAAATATTTCTATTAGTTTTTACAAAACCCCAATAACAATAATTACCACTTCGGAGGAAAAATAAAAATCTTTATTCTATATTCTAACAGCGTAGCGATCTTTACTCTTTTTAATAATACCTCTTCTTCAACCAAAACGCCACTCTTACCAGTAATATCAATGCAGGAACCTCAACCAGCGGCCCAATCACACCAGTAAACGCCTGACCAGAATTCAATCCAAAAACCGCAATCGCTACCGCGATGGCAAGTTCAAAATTATTACCTGCTGCAGTAAAAGAAATAGCCGCATTCTCGCTGTACGTCGCACCACGGTATTTACTGATAAAGAATCCTATTAAAAACATCACTATAAAGTAGATCAATAAAGGAACAGCGATCAATAACACATCAAACGGAATTTCTACAATCAATTCTCCTTTAAGCGAAAACATCAAAACAATAGTAAGCAATAATGCCACTAGAGTAATGGGTGAAATCGCTGGAATAAATACGTTTTCATACCACTCTTTCCCTCTTGCTTTTACTAAGAAATAGCGACTCAATATTCCCATAAGAAAAGGGATTCCTAGATAGATTGCAACACTTTTTGCAATGGTGGCAATAGAGATGTCTACAATAGCACCATCAAAACCAAAATAAGGTGGTAACACCGTAATAAACAACCACGCATAGAAGGAATAACCGAAAACTTGAAAAACACTGTTCAAAGCTACTAATCCTGCGCCATATTCTGGAGAACCATCTGCAAGATCATTCCACACTAATACCATAGCAATACAACGTGCTAAACCTATTAAAATAAGCCCAACCATGTATTCAGGATGGTTTTGAAGGAAAACCAACGCGAGTGCAAACATTAAAACAGGACCGATAATCCAATTCAACAACAGTGATATGCTTAATATTTTAGTGTTCTTAAAAACCTTAGGTAGCAGTTTATAATCGGCTTTTGCGAGTGGTGGATACATCATAAGAATCAATCCTATAGCAATGGGAATATTTGTTGTTCCAGAGCTCATGGAGTTGATATAAGTCGCCATATCAGGAATCGCATAGCCTAATCCTACACCTATTGCCATGGCTAGAAAGATCCATAAGGTTAGGTATTGATTAAGAAAAGAGAGTTGTTTCTTCATGATTTAGCGAGTTGTAACATTAGAAAAAACATACTTCATTTCAGTAGCGATCTGAATACTACGTTCTTCGTAAACAGCTTTTTGCTCTGGCGTTCCATCGCTAACTTTTGGATCTAGATAAGTTAGAGCGATGCGCTGTTCTGCTCCGGGAACAAAAGGACAGTTTTCTGATGCATGATCACATGTCATTACCGCAATAAAATTGGCTGTAGGGTTAGACTCATGATTAAATAGTTTAGAAAAAGCTTTTATAGGTGGCATTACCTCGCTGTATTCTATGTAATATTTTGGATTTTCTTTTTTGTTATTTTTAGTGATTTCTAATCCTTGTTTTTTCAGTGTTTTTACCACTCTAGGATACAGTGCGGTAGTTTCTGTACCACCAGAATAGCAATGTACATCTGTTATTTCATAAAATCGAGCAGCTATTTGCGCCCATATCTGACACAGATGACTACGTCTTGAATTATGAGTGCAAATAAAAGTCAACTGTGCTTTTTGATGTTTGTTAAGACTTTCATTTACATAATTAGTAAGCTGGTCTAGTTCTCGCTTTCGCGAAAGCGGAATAGAATCAACATCTAATCCTTCTAATAAATTTTTGATTGGTAAAAACATAAGATCAAGATTTAACAACAACCAGAACCTGGAGCACAAGAATTTTGAGCTGGGATTTCTGATATTTTCAATTTAGGTTTTTCTTGCGGAATACCGCAAGAGTCTGGTGCAAGACAATTGGTTAATTTGTTGGTTAAAACAAAGTGCTTTCCATTAAAATCGATACCGTATTTGCCAATCGTACCGGCTTGATATTCTACTTCAATTTCGGCATCTGGAAGACCTAGCTTTTCTTTTGAAAGATCTATAATGGAAGCTAATTTTTCTGGGTGTAATCTATGATCATAATCATTTGCTTCCCACAATTGAAAATTAATTACTGTTTCTAAGCGTTCCTTGCCGCCACAATCGATAAAATGTTTGATGACTTTACCAACTTCAGTCACATGAAAATGTGAAGGTACAAGATTCCCGTCTGGTAATTCAAAAGCGATTTTATCTAATTGGATCAATTGATTTTTAAATTGAGATAATTTCATAGTTCTTTTTATTTAATTGCAATATTACGATCAATAATAATAATTTTTTTTAGCAACAGTTGTTTAAAGTAACAGTATCGAGGTTCAATATTGGGGAAAGCAAGTTCTTCATTGATGACCAGTTTTCATGATCGATGCAATAACAAACAGTTGTACCCTCGACGCTGCCTTTAATAAGTCCGACAGATTTTAGTTCTTTTAAATGTTGAGAAATAGTAGGTTGTGCCAGGCCGATTTCATTCACGATATCACCACAAACACAAGAATCTATAGAAAATAAATACTGCAAAATAGCCACTCTTGCTGGATGTGCAAGTGCTTTGGCCATCTGTGCAACTTGATTTTGCTCAGCAGTAAATTTTTCTGTTTTAGTAAGTCCCATATTTCTTTGATCGCAAAAATACGATAAATAAATCTTTTTATAATTTACTTCATCTCAATCTTTGTAATATATAATTCTACACGACGGTCTAGTTTATCGATACCACCTAGAGGTTTAGTACGTCCATAGCCTTTGTACCTCATTCTATTATAATCTACACCTCTATTTCTAAGGATTTGAAATATGGCTTTTGCTCGATCAAAAGATAGGTTGGACTTTTTTGTATCGCGATTATATGCATCTTTATAAACCGGATTGATACAACATACATGACCGTGAATTTCAAAATGAATATCTTCTCTAGCCACTAGAATTTCTGCAACACGATCTAGAAGTGGTTGTGATTCTTCTAATACGGTTGATCTTCCTTTGTAAAAAAGTATATTTTCTAATCGTATCACTTGACCTTTTTTCAAGTTTTTACTTAAAAGGGATTTAAAAGGTTCTTGTGTATTATCTACTGGTAGATCCAGATTTGTAGGTATTTCTAGATATTCTTCTACTTCAACTACCGGTTCTTTTATGTCATTTTTTAAGCTTTTTGAGGTAGGAATAAGTGCTGTACTTCCTTCTTCTTTTAAAACAGCTTTGACTACTTTTTTTTCATAGTTTTTAATCTCCTTAGCTTCTGCTTCTGTAAGGTCATTAGAACTTAATTTTTTAATCTCTATGCGTTGTGTAATCTCTTCTTTCAAAGAAAACACCACATCTACACGGCGATTTTGCGCACGCTCATCATCTATAGTTAATTCTTCAGATCCTTCTTCTAATGCTACCTCACCACGACCTTCTATCGTCTTTGATATATTTTCTATTGTAATTTTATGTTCTTGAAGCCACTCAGAAACAGTTTCTACACGTCTGTTAGATAAATCAAGATTGTATTCATAAGATCCACGATCATCACAATAACCTAGAATTTTCACATCTAAGAGTGGTTTGTATAATAGATCATCAAAAAAAGAGTTGAGTTGTTTTCCTTCACTAAAGGAGAACTGGTCTTTATCTACATCAAAGTAAACAGAATGCGTTTCTGTAAGTTGTGCATGACCAGCAAAACCGAGTAAAAGAAAAATGGATGCTATGTAATTTTTAAAATTCATTATTTAAGAATGCGAAGGTACTTTACCTCATCATTAAGGACTTCTATGGCTGCTCTTATTTCTGGATTATATTTGATCTGGTAGTTGTAAAGTCCTTCTTTATAAAAGTATCTTTTCACAATCTCGTCAGTAAGCAGGCTTTTTAACTCTGCTTTTTTATCAATAACTTCTTTCTTTTTTGCTTTCTTGATGGCATCTAGCATAGAATCATATGAAGTTTTAATATCATCATCTAGTTCTTCATTAGTAGCTGATTGGTACGCTTTCGCGAAAGCGGATTCTGTAACCGTTTCAAATTCAAAACCACGTTTTTCTATCCATGAAACAAAATCTTGAAAGTCTGCATCGGTAAATTGGATCTCATCTATAGAATTGTATTGATGCTTATAATAGTAATCTGTCGCATAATCAAAGATGGAATTTTCCTTTAAAAGCGCCGTAGTGATAGGAGAGTAGGCTGCAGATTCCAGTGTAATGTCTGGCTCTACGCCACCACCGTCATAAACGGTACGACCGCTATTTACAGTTTTAAAAGCTTTGTAATCTTCTTTTTTAGTACGTACAGCATCGCCATTTTCATCACGATTCCAGTAATCTAAGGCCTGAATACAGCGACCACTAGGCGTGTAATATCTAGAAATGGTAATCTTTACTTGTGTCCCATAAGAAAGTGGTTTAGGACGTTGTACAAGTCCTTTTCCAAAACTTCTAGCGCCTATAATTACACCACGATCGTAATCTTGAATACTACCGCTTACTATCTCGCTCGCACTTGCGCTACGACCGTTAATTAAAACTGCTACTGGCATTCCTTCAAATTCTTCACTGCGTTTTGTGAGGTAGGTTTTATTGTATTTATCCACGACCGATTGTGTGCTGGTAATGAGTTTCCCTTTAGGAATAAATAAATTAGATACGTTTACAGCCTCACTCAATAGTCCACCAGGATTACCTCTTAGATCAAGAATCACTTTTTTGGCGCCTTTTTCTTGAAGCTCTTTGATGGCCGCTTTAGTTTCTCTAGAGGCTTTTTCATTAAACTTAGAAAGCACGACATAACCTATATCTGGAGTTGCCATTTCATAAAAAGGTACCGCTTTTACTTCTACGCCTTCCCTTTTAAGAGTTGTCGTCCTTGTTTTTCCCTGACGTGTGTATTTCAAGGAAAGTTCAGTTCCTTGAGATCCCTGTAGTAAATCACCAGCATTTTCTTTGTAGTCGGCAATTTTAACACCGTCTATTTCTATGATTTCGTCACCTGCTTTTAGTCCAGCTTTATCTGCCGGATAATCTTTCCACGGTTCAATAATCATGATTTTATCGTTAAAAGTGCGCACGTTTGCACCTATACCAGTATAAGATCCACGACGATTAATCTTTGATTTTTCTACTTCTTGCTCTGTCCAATAAACGGTATATGGATCGAGACCTTCCATCATTCCTTCTATGGCATTGTCCATAAGGTCTGCTGGATTAGTATCATCCACATAGTTCATATTGAGTTGTTTATACATTTCTGTAAAGATCTCAATCTGTTTTGCGATCTCAAAGAAATCGTTTTGGAAACTAGCGGTAGTGAAGAGTAATCCAGCTGCTGCGATAGGCAGTAGGATTTGTCTTTTTATATTGATCTTTTTGCTCATTTTCTTTTGTACAACTTAAGTATAGAATTCTTTAAATATAGCATAAATACTAGTAAGCACCATGTAAAGCATAACGCTGGAATTTATTTTCCATTGCTTTCAAGATTAATGCCAGAATATTAGGTATGAGGTTTTGGGTATGAGGTATGTTGTTAGTCTTTTAATCTAAAAACGAATTTATTTACAATTTACTAGTCAACGATTTCTATTTTTTTCACCGTATTTACTTTATCATTTACGAATTTTATTTCTAGATCATTAAACTGCCATCCTAGACCAGCTCCTGAATTTCCTAAATCATAAGTCCACACATTGGTAGAATCTGCACTCCTAGATCTACCAATTAAATCAATCACTTCTTTTTTTGTCTTCCCATTCAAAATTTTACTATCTACTAGGTAATCTCGCATTTTATATCTTCCTTGTTCAATTTTCATCCACCTTTCTTTATTAAAATCATATTGTGGCTCGTAAAATAAAATACTAAAGAAAGTTATTACAGTAATACCATAAAGAAATGGAGTAGTAATTGCAGTTATAATTACAGAAATTAAATTTCTTCGTCAATTATTGTTTACACGCTTTTTCATAATTCTTCTAATTATAAAAAATACAGGTATTGAAATTATTAAAAGTATGATTGGGACTTCTGAACTCATACATTATTTTATTAGACTGATTGTTTTCTAAACTGAGCTAAACCAGAGTATCCAATTTCTTACTCAATTCCTTCAACAGCTTCTTAGTAAGCTGCTCGATGTAGTTGTAGTCTGGCATTTTTACAGATTGGTAAATGAACATGGTTTTAAGATGCTTGTCCTTAGAAATAGGAAGTAATTCTTGATGCAAACGATAGGATTCTCTCATCAATCGTTTTACACGATTGCGATCTACAGCACTTTTGAAAAAACGTTTTCCTACGCTCACGCCTATTTGATGGTCGCCACCAGTAGTTTCTAAAAAATAAACCACGCGCAAAGGTCCTTTTCTTATGGATTTACCATCAGAGAAAAGAAGATCAGTAGCTTTTTTACTTTTCAGCTTTTTATTTCTTCCTAGAGTGAGTTTCATTAGGTTGCAAAGATAGTCTTTGAGTTGGTTAGTCAGTGAGTCTTGGAATGAGCAGGTAAATTCAATGAGGTTGCCCAACAATGAAAAGGTATTTTTGATTTATCCGCTTTCGCGAAAGCGAAAAAATAACTAAAAAAAATAGGCAGCAACTCTAGTATTAGAATTACTGCCTACTGAAAACTGTGACTTAGACTGAAAATTACTCTTCTAGTTGCCAGGTATTGTTTTCTTTATTTACATCTGCCATCATGCCTTTAGGATCTATAGTAACACTTTTTACGTTACTCATATTGATACCGTCAAGTACTAACTCATAAGTAGGGTATGACCAAGCCCAGTCTGCAAGAGTGGTTACATTATTTCCAACTGCTTTTTCTCCTCTCATTTCTTCTAAAGGAATGTAATACATTTTTGTGCTACCATCATTCATAGTAACTTCTATATCAAGTGGCATAGGCATTAATCCATTTCTTTTAAGTGAAATGATGTTTTTACCGTCCAGATTACTCATATCTTCAACAGAATAATCGATAGTGTTAGTAGTCATTGTCCAGTCTCTCAAATACCATTCTAGATCAAAACCACTTACGCGCTCTGCAACTCTTTTAAAATCATTAGGATCTGGATGTTTAAATTTCCAAGTATTGTAATATTCTTTAATGATGTCATTGCGTACTTCTTCACCTACTATATAACCTAGTTGTGCCATAAAAACAGCACCTTTTGAATAAGCACTAGTTCCATAAGCGCCATTGTACTCGTAGCGGTCTGCATGAGTAGTTTGTGGTTGTTCTTTACCAGATTTTGCCAGACCTATATAACCTCTGTAAGAGCCATCGTTAGGATTTTCTTTTCCACCATTAAAAACTTCGTTCATAGCATAGTTAGAAATATAGGTAGTAAAACCTTCATCCATCCATTCATCTTTAGACTCGTTTGTTGCAAGAACATGGTTGAACCAGGAATGCGCAAATTCATGTGCCGTAACTCCTGCAAGACTTCCAAAAGAACGCTCACCAGTGATCAAAGTACACATCGCGTACTCCATACCACCATCACCACCTTGAATAACAGAGTACTGCTTGTAAGGATATTCTCCTATATTTTCATTAAAATATTTCAAAAAGTCATTAGTAACTGGTTGTAATTTTTTCCAGTTCTCTTTGATAGCATCATTGTCTTTATAGAAAAAATGAAGATCAACACCATTTGCACCTTTATAGATATCGTGAATAAAATCTTTATCTGCGCCCCATGCAAAATCATGCACTTGTGGAGCTTTAAAATGCCATGTTAATTTACCATTCTTTCCTTCTGCAGGACCAGAATTTGCTTTGTCATAGCCATGACCTATTTCATTAGGGTTTTGAAGATAACCTGTTCCACCTACAGTATATTCTTTATCAATGGTAAGTTTTACGTCAAAATCACCCCAAACACCATGAAATTCTCTTCCTACATAAGGAGCTGTATTCCATCCGTATTTATCAAATTCGGCCATTTTAGGAAACCATTGGGTCATGGAAAGAGCAACGCCTTCACTATTATTACGTCCACTTCTTCTTATTTGTTTAGGAACCTGTCCATTAAAATCTAGTTCTAAAGTAGTAGACTGACCTGGCGCTAGAGCTTTGTTTAATTTTACTACTAGAATAGTTCCTTCTCGCTCTGGATTTAAAGCAACTCCATCTTGTTTCATATTACTAACAAACAGATAACCTATTTCATTAGGCTCTAATGACGCGATACGAGAACCTACTCTAGGATCAGGATCTGCTATGGTACGAGAACGCACATCCATTTGACTTTCTGGCTGGAAGGCATTAAAAAATAAATGATAATAAACGCGGTCTAATGTTTCTGGAGAATTGTTAGTATACACCAGTGTTTGTTTACCAGTATACTGATAACGGTCTACATCCATGTTCACATCCATATCATAATTAACATGTTGTTGCCAGTAAGTGCCACTACTAGACGACTGATCTGAGACTACATTTTTTGAAGAATTACAGCTAGCTAATAAAACAGCTGCTGTAAGAATTAGAGCAATTTTTTTCATGAGATCTATTTATTGCTGCTAAGATAAGGATTACCAAACTGAACCTGAAATCGAACTCGAATTTGAAGAGGTTAAAAGTTGATTTATGGATTCATTTAAATATGATCCAGTGTTGGTTTTTAAATGTGACGGAATATTTGATGTGCAATAGATCAAATCGATTTTACAGATAGGCAAATTCATTGTAAACTTTCAAATAGAAATTCTTACAAGAAACTTTTTTAAATTCAGGTTCGAGTTCAAATTCGTTTTCAAAAATTTCATTTTTACAACCCATCCTAAAAATCCTACAACTCAGTAGTTCTTAATTTTTAAAAGCCTGCAATGGTGGCATGTTTGTACCATCAAAACAACCAACATGAAAACGCTTTTTACATTTTTTACATTATTCTTTAGTTACATCACTTTTGCACAAACTACTATTTCAGGAATAATTCTCGATGAACAAAACGAGCCAGTTATGGGCGTTAATGTTTATCTAGAAGGAACATATGACGGTACCACAACTGATATCGATGGAAAATTTTCCTTTACCACAGAAGAAACAGGTTACGGTAAATTGATCGCCAGCTATATAGGTTATGAAGATTATAAGCTAGAAGCTCCTATTAATGAAATGGTAGGATTGAAGTTACGCTTTCGCGAAAGCATGAACGCATTAAACACCGTAGTCTTGAGCGCAGGAAGTTTTAGTGCAGGAGATAGTTCTAAGGCAAGCGTTTTGAAACCGCTTGATATTGTCACTACCGCAGGAGCAGTTGGCGATTTTGTAGGTGCGCTGCAAACACTTCCTGGAACTTCTAATAATGCAGATGATGGTCGTCTTTTTGTACGCGGTGGAAGTGCAGATGAAACGCAGATCTTTATAGATGGAAGCCGAGTTTTCAGACCATTTTCTCCTACCACAGGAAATATACCAACGAGAGGTAGATTTTCTCCATTTCTTTTTGATGGCATTACCTTTTCTACCGGTGGTTATAGTGCTGAGTATGGAGATGCTCTTTCAAGTGTGTTACTTCTTAATACAACCGATTTTCCCAAAGAAGAAAAAACTGATATAGGAATCATGAGCGTAGGCGGCAACATCGGTAATACACAAATTTGGGGTAAAAATAGCTTGAGTGTAAATGCACAATACATCAATCTGGCGCCATACAATGAATTGATCCCACAAAACAACCGATTTGAAAAGCCTTTCCAAAGCATTAATGGAGAAGCGGTTTATAGACGCGAGTTTGATAAAGGACTTTTTAAAGCTTACAGCGCCTATTCTTATAGTGACTTTGCGATCATTCAAGAAGATATTGATGTAGAAGAAGGATTCTATTTTGGTTTAAGAAATAGAAATTATTACGGTAATTTAAATTACAACGGCTATTTATCTGACAGTTGGAAGATAGAAACTGGTGTAAGTCTCGCTCACGATAATAATGATGTAAACGTGGCAACCACAAAAATTAAAGCTGTGGAAAACGCATTACATGCCAAACTTAAACTTCAAAAACGATATAACAATTACTTTAAGTTAAACATGGGTGTGGAGCAATTTGTGATCAATTATGATGAAGACATCCAGCTAGAAACAGAGACTTTTGAAACGGGAATCAACCATGGAATAACCGGTACATTTACAGAGGCTGAGGTTTTTGCATCTAAAGATCTCGCATTTAAAGCTGGAATACGTGGTGATTATTATGGAGCCAGCGATCAATTTAGAGTATCGCCACGATTAAGTGCTGCTATAAGTATCAACCCAGCATCTCAATTTTCTCTGGCTTATGGTAATTTTTATCAAAGTGCGCAAAACAACGTACAGCAATATGACGAAAACCTAAAACCTGAAAATGCCCAACATTACATCGCAAACTTTCTGTTTAAAAAGAACAACCGCATGTTGCGAGCAGAGGCGTATTATAAAAAGTACGATCAGTTACTTACTTATGACACGCAACGTGTTCAATTTGATAGTGATTTAGGCAACGACGGTAGTGGTTATGCAGCTGGACTAGATTTGTTCTGGAGAGATGAGACCTCGATTAAGAACCTTGATTATTGGGTAAGTTATTCTTATCTAGATACTAAAAGACAGTTTCGTAATTTTCCTGTGGAGGCGACTCCTAATTTTGCTACCGACCACAATTTCAGTCTTGTCACAAAATACTGGATAGAAGACTGGCAGTCACAAATAGGCGCTACTTTCAATTACTCCAGCGGTCGTCCTTTTACAAATGCAAATGAAACTGGTTTTTTAAACGATAGAACCAGCTCTTTCCAAAGCCTAGATTTCAATTGGGCTTACTTGATTGATCAGCAAAAGATCTTATACTTCTCGGTTTCTAATGTATTGGGTAGAGATAATGTTTTCGGATATCAGTACAGCAACACACCAGATGTTCAAGGGCAATTCAACCGTCGTGAGATAGGTCAGGCGGCAGATCGTTTCTTTTTCGTGGGCTTCTTTTGGACCATTGGCGGCAGCGATAACCAGTTGGATAATTTATAAATCTACAACTCAGTCACTAGTTATTACAGTTGGGTTAGTTCCGCTTTCGCGAAAGCGAGATCGCCACTATCATTGTATCATAAATCAATTAAACGCTTACTCATGAAAACTATAATCACAACTTTTGTACTCTTTTTATCACTAAGTCTTACAGCACAATCGGGCTATGAAAAAGCCATGAAAAAAGGACTGGAATTAATGCAAACTGACTTGCAGGCAGCATCACAACAATTTGAACGTGTTGCAAAAGCCGAAAAAGAAAATTGGCTACCAGCGTATTATGCAGCCTTGTGCAACGTGAATAATTCTTGGGGACAATTACCTAAAGAAAAAACTTTGCAACACATGAACAAAGCTCAAGAATTTATCAATGATGCTGAGTTGATATCAGAAAACAATCCAGAAATAATGGTATTACAAGGCATGTTAAATACGTGCTGGATCACTTACGACAGCCGCGTTTACGGAATGAAATTATCTGGCCCGACAACCGCATTATATGAAAAAGCGATACAAATCGCACCAGAAAACCCAAGAGTCATAGCAAACAGAGCAAGATGGATGATGGGAAGTGCAAAATTCTTTGGTAAAGATATTGCTCCATATTGCGGTGAGATTGATAAAGCTATCGAATTATTTGAAAAAGAAACCGTAAAAGGTTTTGAACCTCGCTGGGGCAAAAAAGGAGCTCTTGATGCCAAAAAGGAATGTGAGTAGAATTATTATTAAAAGATTTCCCCTTTTTTAAAGGGGAAAATTTAATTCGTAAACGAATTAAATAAGGGGTTTGCGGAGTTAGAAATGAAATTAAAATCAAGGTTATTTTTATGAATTAGCATCGCACCAAACCCTTTGCTTTCATCGCTGGCACTACTTCATTTTTTTTATGCATTGCTCTCGTTTCGTAAACTTCACTCGTCGGATGCAAGCGGCTGAAGGGAAACACCTTTACTCTTGTGTCTTTGTCTTTTTAAGATGTGGTATGCTAAGTATTTGTCTTGGCATCGTCTTAATAATATCGTAAAATCAATATTTATTTAAAAGCAAAAAACAAAACATTTATTTAGTATAAACTATTTGTTCTATGGATTTTGAACCTACTTTCAGAGCTTTTAAAATTTCCACAGCAAGTGTTTTGTTATTAATTAGAGCATTGTCAAAAGGTTCCATTAATCCAGATTGATAAAGACGCTCATTTACGGTCAAAGCATTGTTTTCCAATTTGACTTGATTAGCTTTATCATATATTTCTTGAAGATTCATTATTAGCTTTTAAGAAACCTTTTGCAACTTTTCCTTCAGCTTTTTCAAGGTTATTTTGTGAATGTTATTGTCACTGTAAGTGCTTATAATATTTACATCATCCATTTGTAATGTGATTTCTTCTTCAGAATTATGAAGATGTATAGAAGAAGGCTCTTTTTGAACCTCGCTCAATGTCATATCAAAGCGTTTTCTCAAAGTAATCATTTGACCTAACCCTAATAATTTAAAACCAGAATGATCAATTAAACGATTGATACCACTTAAGAACTGAAAACCTAGAATCCCTAAATAGGCCAGTCCTACATTTAATAACAATTCAAAAATATTAAACGCTTCATCGCTGTTAAAAGAATCTACTAAAGTTACTATGGCATAAACCCCAATAAGAACAAATAATAAACCAACGACAATAGCAACCACATCCATAATTACCGCGCTTTTTGTTCTGGTAATTTCTATAGAATCATTAGAGTTAAGAGATTGAAACCCCAAGTTTTCAAGATAGTCTAGATTATTGATTTTAGATCGTTTATCTTCAATAGTTTGATGAAAGTTCGTAAAATCTACATCCAGTTGACGCTTATCAATCTCGCGTTTCAAGTATAATTGTGCTTGAAAAGTCAATTTTTTATGAATAGATACTAATTCTAATAATTGGTGATCACTTTTGTCTTGATACATGTTGTTTCTCTTTCTTATTTTCAAAGGTAGTAGTTTGATTATTTTAAAATCATAAGCTTTTGAAAAATATCATTTTAGTATAAAGCAGTTTTGCTTTCAATTTTGCTTTCGCGAAAGCGAGAATCACACAAAAATTACTGATATTTTAAAGCCTAAAATATTTTTAAATTCTTTAACGTTATTTCAATGTTCCTCAATAAGTTTCTATAATTTTAAGGAAAATATATACTAACCACTAATTTTTGCTCTGTTTTGATGAAAAAGGTCTTATTATTTCTGTTTTCGCTATTATTTATTGTCTCCTGTAATACAAAAACAGCCGAAGAAAAACTACAAGAGCAGCAAAACGAATTATTCAAGTTTAGGGAACACGTATCTCAAGTTTCTGATCAAGTTATTTCAACTAGAGAATCAATCGTGATCCAACTAACAACACCTGTAGAAGGATGGGCAACTGGAAAAGAGCTGGATGCTAATTTGATAAATTTAAAACCAAGTGCTTCAGGAAAATTAACGGCTTTAGATGCTCAAACTATTTCATTTCTACCAGAAAAACCACTGAAACAAGATGAAGAATATGAAGTTATATTTAAACTAGGTAAAGTAAAAGAGGTGGCAAAGGATCTTAATGAGTTTACCTTTAATTTTAAGACACTAGCTCAAGATTTTATTATAAGTACAGATCCAGTAGGTTCATATACATCAGATTATCAATACGTTACTGGAGCTATCAAATCCAGTGATATTATGGAGCTGGAAAATGCAAAGCAAATTGTAACAGCAAAATTAAACGGTAAAGACCTACTGCTAAAATTTGAAAACTCAATTACTTTAGGTAAGTATTTTGAATTTAAAATTGATAGTATCAAGCGTCCTGTAGAAGATGAAAAAGTAGAAATTTCATGGAAGGGGAAAAGCATAGGAGTAAACAGCAAAGGAAATAATACGATCACTCTTCCAGGGAAAAACAGTTTTTCAGTTACTGATATGGAGTTAGTAAATGGAGATGTTCAATATATTTTAATCAATTTTTCAGATCCATTAGAAACGTCTCAAAATCTGGATGGAATGATCCAGATAGAAGGCGTGGACAAAATGAAATTTGAAAGTAAAGGAAATGAGTTAAAAGTCTATCCTTCAAAAACAGTCACTGGATCTAAAAAAGTGGAGGTTTTCACCGGTATTACCAGCATAGATGGTTATAAATTAAAAAACGGATTCTCTAGTTATATAGCTTTTGAACAAGTTAATCCAGAAGTGAAATTGGTAAGATCTGGTACGATTTTACCATCTTCTCAAAATTCTAAAATCAATTTTAAAGCTGTAAATCTTAATGCTGTGGACGTTTGGGTTTATAAAATCTATAATAATAATGTACTTCAATTTTTACAGAATAATAATATAGGTTCTACAGGTCGTATGAGAGATGTAGGAAGACCAGTCGCTCGTAAAGTGATTGATTTAAAAGGAACTGGAAATGATGTCAACAGATGGAATACCTATTCAGTAGATTTAAACGAAATTATCGCCACAGATCCTGGCGCTATTTATAGAGTAGAATTCAAGTACAAATTAGCTTACAGTGCTTACAAATGTGAGTACACAGCAGATAATCAACCAGAAATAGAAGAAGTAGATTATGACGACTCCTTTGAAGTAAGTAATTGGGATGGTGCTCAAAATTACTATTATGATGATGAGTACGGTTATTATGATTACAACTGGAGAGATCGTGAAGACCCTTGTACTCATTCTTTTTATAGAAATAAGTCAGTTAGTACAAATGTGCTAGCCAGCGATTTAGGAATTACTGTAAAAAGAGGTGAAGGAAATGGTTATTTAATTGCGGTAAATAATATTATTACCACAAAACCTTTAGGCGGTGCTCAAGTAACACTATTCAATTTTCAACAACAAGAAATTGTTAGTTCGCGCACTGACGCAAGAGGTCTTTTAGATATCAAATTAGATAATCCTGCATTTTTTGCAAAGGTTACCTATAACAATCAGCATGGATATGTACGATTAGATGATGGTAATGCACTTTCAGTAAGTAAGTTTGATACTTCTGGAAAACGATTGAAAAAAGGAATCAAAGGTTATATCTATGGTGAGCGTGGTGTGTGGCGTCCAGGAGATCATATCTACCTCACTTTTATCCTCAACGATGCCGATAATAAATTACCTAACGGTCACCCTATCAAATTAGAATTAAGAAATCCTAATGGAAAAATCACTCATAAGGAAGTTCAAAAAAATGGATTGAATAACTTCTATCAGTTTGATCTTGAAACCGATGATAATGCACCTACAGGAAACTGGAATGCAAAAGTAGAAGTAGGAGGCGTAACTTTTAATAAGACGTTGAAGATTGAAACTATTAAACCTAATCGTTTAAAAGTGACACTTGACTTTGATGAAGAGATTATCAAATCTGGACAGAACGTAAGAGGTTCTTTAAATGCGATATGGTTGCACGGCGCAACTGCTAAAGGTCTTAAAGCAAACGTTACGGCAAAGTATTATGCGACAACTACAAAGTTTAAAAAATATGATAGTTATGTTTTTGACGATCCTTCTAGATTTTTTGATTTACAAGAATCTGAAGTTTTTGATGGAAACCTAGATCAAAGTGGCGATGCTACTTTTAACTTTGCACCGAACATGGATGCTGAAGCGCCAGGAATGTTAAAAGCTAGTTTCCTAACTAAGGTGTATGAAAACGGTGGTGATTTCAGTACAAACGTCACCACAAAGACCTATTCTCCATATGATACTTATGTAGGAATTGACGTGCCACCAGGCGACAAACAAAGAGGTATGCTACTTACAGATACCGACCATAATTTTGACGTAGTAACTTTGGATCAATCCGGTAATCCTAAAGCAACTAAAGAGTTAGAGGTAAAAGTCTATAAAGTGAACTGGAGATGGTGGTGGCAATCACAGTCTGGAAGCCTTTCCAGATATGAAGCCAGAGAATACCGTCAGCAAGTGTATAGCAATACCATAAACACCAATTCCAGCGGAAAAGGGAATTTTAAATTCTCTCTTAAATATCCAGAATGGGGAAGATATTTGGTACGTGTTTACGATCCAGCATCAGGTCATTCTACTGGTAAAATTATTTATGTAGACTGGCCAGGATGGGCCGGAAAAAGCCGAAAAGTAGATCCAGAAATGGCATCCATGCTTGTTTTTAATGCCGATAAAAAAACCTATAAAGTAGGAGAAAATGCAAAAATCACGTTCCCATCTAGTGCTGGTGGACGTGCTTTAATTACCGTAGAAAATGGAACAGAAGTTCTTGATGCTCAATGGGCAGAAACTACAGATAAACAAACAGAAATTTCTATACCACTTAATAATCTCTACGTTCCTAATGTTTACGTACATATTACCTATCTACAAAAACACTCACAAACGGCAAACGACTTACCGTTGAGGATGTATGGTGTGATACCATTGTTAGTAGAAAACGAGGCGACGCATTTAGAGCCAGAAATTAAGATGCCTAAAGAACTCGCACCTAAAACCAGTGCAAAGATTACTGTAAGTGAGAAAAACAACAAAGCCATGACCTACACACTAGCTGTTGTAGATGAAGGCTTGCTGGACCTCACTAATTTCAAAACACCTGATGCTTGGGATACGTTCTTTGCACGAGAAGCTTTAGGAGTAAAAACTTGGGATATTTTTGATGATGTGATCGGTGCTTATGGCGGTCGTATTGACGCCGCATTTGCGATAGGTGGAGATGGAAGCGCAGCAGCTTCTAAAGCAAAAAAAGCCAACCGTTTTAAACCTATGGTCATTCATTTAGGTCCATTTACTTTAAAATCAGGTGAGAGCAAAACACACAAGATAGACATTCCACAGTATGTTGGTTCTGTTCGCACGATGTTGGTTGCTGGTAACGACCGCACTGAAGCTTACGGTAGTGCCGAAATTGCGACACCAGTAAAGAAACCATTAATGATGCTTGCCTCGCTTCCGCGAAAGCTGTCTCCAGGAGAAACAGTAAAATTACCGGTAACTGTTTTTGCGATGGATGATAAGGTAAAGGACGTAAAAGTGACGCTAGAAAACTCACCGTTTTTTGAATTATTAAATGGCAATACCCAAGATTTAAAATTCACAGAAACTAGTGATCAAATAGCATATTTTGACGTAAAAGTGAAGGAAGCTATGGGAATTGCAAAACTGAAACTTTCTGCAAAAGGAAACGGAGAAACCGCTGCTTATGAGACAGAAATAGATGTGGTAAATCCTAATCCGTACAGCACGATTTCTGAAAAAGCAATTGTAAAACCTGGCGAGACGGCCACTATAGCGATTAGTCCTTTTGGAACTAAAGGAAGTAATGCATCTACAGTAACTTTTTCTAGTTTACCACCTATGGATCTCGGTCGTAGATTGAACTACTTGATCCGTTATCCGCATGGATGTGTAGAGCAAACGACCAGTGCTGCTTTCCCACAATTACATCTTGCTAGTGTGGTAGATTTGAATAGCAATCAGCAAAAGCAGATTAGTCACAATATTAAAGCTGCGATCAATAAATTGGGTTATTATCAGAAGGCAAATGGTGGTTTCTCTTACTGGCCTGGCAGCGGTAGTGTGAACGATTGGGGAACAACTTATGCAGGACATTTTATGATTGAAGCAGAAACTGCAGGTTATACGGTGCCTATTTCGTTCAAGTCTAATTGGATCGCTTATCAAAAACGAGTGGCAAAACAGTGGCGTTATAATGATCGTAACGACTTATATCAAGCCTACAGATTGTACTCGCTAGCAGTGGCAGGAGCGCCAGATTTATCTTCTATGAACCGCTTACGCGAAAACGCAAACCTTTCTAACGATAGTAAGTTAAGACTAGCTGCGGCCTATGCATTAGTAGGACAGAACAAGGCGGCAGAAGAACTTCTATCAAAGAGTAATATAGATTTCCAGCCTAATCGTTATGACTATAGAACTTATGGTTCTCCACAACGTAATCGTGCGATGGCATTAGAAACCTACACGATCATGAAAAAGGATGAGCGTGCAAGACAAATCATGGAAGAATTAGCAAAAAACCTAGATTCTGATCGTTATTACAACACGCAAGCACTGGCTTATAGTTTTATTGCCATTAGTAAATATGCAAATCATGTAGGAGGAAAAGGAGTCAACGTGAGCTATACTTTTAATGGTAAAACATCTACTGTTTCAAGTGCCAAAAGTTTGGCAAATCGCGATCTCGATATTGATGAACAAGCTACTTCTTTTACGGTGACTAATACTGGTGATAACATGATTTTTATCACTAATGCAATGACTGGTAAATTGCCTGTAGGAAATGAAAAAACAGCTCAGAGTAAATTGAATGCCACGATTACTTATGTAGACAAAGAAGGAAAACCAGTCAACGTGAGTAAAGTGAATCAAGGAACAGAACTTACTGCGATCACTACGATAACAAATACCACTGGTTCTAGAATAGAAGATGTGGCACTGACTCAAATCTTGCCTTCTGGTTGGGAAATAATCAATACCAGATTCACAGATTATGGAGCTGAAGAAGCTAACACCAGCATCGAATACACGGACATTAAAGATGATCGTGTCAACTACTATTTTGATTTAAAAGCAAGAGAAACACTTACTTTTAAAACCACGATTAACGCTAGTTATTTAGGAAGGTATTACCTACCAGGAATACAATGTGAAGCCATGTATGACGCAGATTATATTGTGCGTAATAAAGGACAATGGATTGAGGTGGTGAGGTAAAAGTGAGTATTCGATGATAAAGCCAACCCCAAAGGTTTCTAAAACCTTTGGGGTTTGATTAATAATAACGTACAAGATTTCAGTCTGAGCTTGTCGAAGACGAGTTTAAATCTCGATTTCAACCCAACTTTGACAGGCTCAGTTAGACAATGAGAACTATTTTCTATAAGCTACATTCGAATTTTATTTTGACACAGAACTCTTTGATAAAATGATACCATACTACGCCGTAATTTTCACATCTATTAAAAAGAATAATGATCCAGCTTATAATGAAATGGCAAATCTTATGGAAGAACTCGCTGTGCAACAAGAAGGTTATATGCACCATGATAGTGCTAGAAGCGAAGTAGGCATTACTGTTTCTTATTGGAAAAATTTAGAAGCGATTTCTAAATGGAAAGAACAAATCGATCATCAAGTTGCTCAAAAATTAGGTCGGGACAATTGGTACAAATGGTATCATGTGAGAATTTGTAAAGTGGAAAGAGAATATAGTTTTGGAAAAATGTAAACCTCAAGTTATCTTAGTTCTATGATAAAAATGTTCAATAAAGAGTTTTGGATTACCGCCATGGGATTTGGAATCCCGATGTGGATTATAATGACACTATTTTATGGAGTTACTGATGAATTCTCCTTAACGGCACTGCTTATAAACTTCATAGCTTTTGTAATCATAGCAGGACCACTATTTGCTACTTTAATGATATTGTTTGCTCGTTATTCTTTTAAGAAAATCACCATCACAATCCCAGAAAATGAAACCTTAATTAAAGAATTTGGCGCAAATCTTTTTAGAGGTAAAGAGGGCGTAGGTGGAAAAATAGCCTTAACTGATAAAAGCGTGCTTTTCAAATCTCATAAAATCAATATTCAGACTGGAGAAACAGTAATTAAGATTGAGGATATTATAAGTTATGAGGTTAAAAACGGTCTTTTTAATCTTCTTAAAAATGATGTAACCTTAAAAACTACCGAGAAAGATTACCGGTTTATAATTCAAGGTAGAGATGAGTTTATTACAGAGTTGAAAAAGTTAAATATGAGTATTTAGATAAAAGGATCATCACGTCAAACCCTTTTCGTTTGTCGCCGACGTTTCCAAAACTCTTTCCCTTCGTCTGAAGGGAAATGCTATTCTTTTTTTGAGATATGAATATTATGTATTTAAAATCTCATTCAATCTACTTACAACAGCTTTTACTTTGAGAGAACTCGTCGCTTTTTTGTAACCTTTCATTACTTTATTTCCAAAAATGGAAGTAGGAACTAAAGGAAATTTTTCTCTATCTACGGTCAATTGATTTTCCTCAGGTTGACCATACGGAGCAAAACCAGCGTAAGGATGCGTATTTCCCCATAACGTAATTACCGGAACACCATACAATGCCGCAAGATGGCCGTTACCACTATCCATTGCTATCATTGCATCTAACTGAGACATAATCGTCAGCTCATTTTCAAAACTGGTTAGTCCAGCTAGATTGATCACATTAGTTGTCGTCCCAGCAATAATTTGCAGTTGTTTTTCTTCTTTTTTCCCACCACCAAAAAGGATAATAGTTACCTGCTCATTTTTTGCAATGACTTGCACTATTTTCTTAGCTTTTTTAACTGTGAGCGCTTTTGTCTTATGAGCAGCAAATGGAGCAAAACCTACCCATTTTGATGTTTTTCGGCCTATTTTATCATGAATTTGAGGTAAAACAGCCTCTTTTGATAAAAATTCATTTCCTTGTAATTCGATTTTAAAACCTAATTCTCGCAAAACATCTGCATAGCGTTCTGTACTGTGCTTTAATGGTTCAAAAAAGTTTGGATCGTTTACAAGGCGCTTTTTGTCTGATCTTCCTTTATCTATGTTAGCTTTAGGAATTCCTGTCAAAAATGTTCTCAGAATCTTACTGCGCAGTACGTTATGAAAGTCGGCTACTGCATCAATCTCTAGAGCCTTAATTTCTTTTGAAAGTCGGTAAAGACCAGATACTCCTTTGTGTTTATTATCAACATCTACTTCTATAAAAGTAATGTCAGGAATGTTCTTTAGAATGGATTTGAATCGCTTTCGAGAAAGCGCAACTATCTCAACAGTCGGATAGTCTCTTTTCAATGCTAATAACACAGGAACACACATGGCAACATCGCCCATAGCGCTAAGTCTAATGACGAGTATGCGTTGAGGTAATGGCATGTGTTATTTTAATGCTCTTAGAACCGGATTCAGTTCGTCATCATTATACATCTTCATTTGTTTGTACACTTTCATATACTTATCGCCATTAGAAATATCTTCTAATAATTGATCTAAAGCTGTCGATAAATCCACGCGTTGTTCTAAAAGAATATCAAGTTTCTTTTTACAAGCGTTGATATGATCTTGAGAAGCGTCAGTACGAGTAGCTTCCTCATTCATGTGATATATTTTTAAGGCAAGAATAGACATACGATCTACTGCCCAAGCCGGACTTTCTGTATTGATTCTAGCACCATTTTTAATAGATACATCACTGTACTTATCTAAAAAGTAGCTGTCTACAAATTCAACCATATCGGTACGATCTTGATTACTGGCGTCGATTTTACGTTTTAGAGTAAGTGCTGCCACTGGATCTATTTGTGGATCTCTAATGATGTCTTCATAATGCCATTGTACCGTATCAATCCAGCACTTACGATATAATAAATGTTCTATTAGATGTGAATTACGATCATATGGATTTTCAAAACTTTGATCTACCGTGTTGATTACGTGGTATTGATCGATTACAGTTTGGAAGATTTTATTGGCTTTATCTGAGAACATAATGATTATTTTGAACTGCAAATATAAAGATTTAAGATCGCTCTAGAATCATAGAAATAATAGTATAAGCATGCTTATAAATGGTAGCCATAAAAGTGTTTCTTTAAGCGCTTTGTTAGCTGTTTCTTGTATGAGTCTCGATAAAAAAATGGCAACTATTGGAATAGTGAATATTGCTATACCACTAATAATCATAAATATAGAACTGCATATACCAGTAAATCCTAATATAGAAAAACGTGATCGAGCACTTAAAGAAATATTAGGAAATCCAAATAATGTAATAAGAGCGAAAAGAAATCCTAATACTGCTATAATGGAAGAAACGATAAAGGATAGACTTATTTTAAAGGTTTCTAAATCGACCCTATGATCGTATCCCGTTAAGGCATTAAAAAGATGGTTGGTTCCTGAAAGCTGGTCTAAAGTAAAGGTTAATATAGCTACACAACATACTGCTATAAATGGAATAGTCCAGTACTTTAAGTTCTTAAAGGAATAAATAACGATACTTAAAAATATGACAATAAAAAAAAGGGATGACCAAGAGTAAAATAGAGTTGCCACAGCTATCCAAAACGAGGCATCAAATATCTTTTTTACTAATCCACTTCCTGAGCGCATACTTATTAACCTTCTCAAAGCTAAAAGACTTAGTAAAAAAGCCACAAAACTAAAATTATCAGTAGTGTAAATAATGCCTATAATAATCAAACAACTATATACCCATAAAGAATAAGAACTGCTTTGGGTTAAATCATTTTTTAATGTAATGAACTGGAAAACAGCTACAGATACTATGGTAGCCAATGGAATCCAGATAAAGCGCCAACCTAAATGTGGATGGCTAACAACAAAATATCCCGTGATTATTCCTACCATCAATAAAGTGATGATGTAATGAATGGGTTTACTTGTTTTAAAAAAGCTGGTAAGCATAGAGATTTTTAACTATTTTTGCCTCAATAAATAGCAATTTACAGAAATGGAAACTTTAATAGATGGAATAGTAGCCTTATTTGAACTTATTTTAATCCCTTTTGAGGCTCTTAGAGAATTAGAAGACACAAGTTGGTTTGCTGCAAATGCAGTTAGCTGGCTTTGCATACTTATTCTATGTGTTGCTGTTGTTTACTGGATGAGAAAATTAAAAGAATTTGATAAGGATGAGGATAAGACTCAAACAGGTCATTCTTTTCTAGGTTAAATAATTAAACTTTTATAGGTCAAAACCTATATCAGTTCTATAATACATCTTATCAAATTGTAGTTTTTCTACATTTTGATAAGATTTTTTTAGTGCTTGTTTGAAATCATTTCCATAGCTGGTAATCGCCATTACACGACCACCACTAGTTACTATTTTCCCTTCTTTAACAGTAGTTCCTGCATGAAAAACGATACTGTTTTCTATGTTTTCTAAACCTGTTATTTCCATTCCTTTGTTATAGGCTTCTGGATATCCGCCTGCAACACACATAACCGTTGTGGCACTTCTAGGATCTATGGTTAGGTTTTCTTGGCTTAGTTCCGCTTTCGCGAAAGCGTGTAAATGACTCAATAAATCGCTAGAAATACGAGGCAATACTACTTCAGTCTCTGGATCGCCCATTCTTACATTATACTCGATAACTTCTGGTTCTCCATCTACAATCATTAAACCTATGAACACAAAACCCTTGTAAGTAATATTTTCTTTTTTAAAACCTTCAATGGTTGGTTTTATAATTCGACTTTCAATTTTTTCCATTAGAACAGCATCTGCAAATGGAACTGGAGAAACAGCGCCCATACCGCCAGTATTTAGACCAGTATCGCCTTCACCTATACGTTTGTAGTCTTTTGCTGTAGGCATCACCTTGTAAGAATCGCCGTCTGTCATTACAAATACGCTCATCTCGATACCGTCTAGAAATTCTTCTATCACGACTTTATTAGACGCCGCGCCAAATTTTCCTCCTACCAGCATTTCTTCAAGAGACTCTTTTGCCTCACTTGCATGAGGAATTATAAGTACTCCTTTTCCACCAGCGAGTCCATCTGCTTTAAGAACGTATGGTGGTTTTAACGTATCAATGAAGGCCATTCCTTCTTTAAGGGATTCTTTTGTAAAGCTTTGATAAGCCGCAGTAGGCACGTTATTGCGTTGCATAAACTCTTTAGCAAATTCTTTAGAACCTTCAAGAACAGCACCTTGTTTTGATGGACCTATGACGTTGACATGTTTTAAGTCCTCGCTTTGAAAAAAGTCATAAATTCCGTCTACAAGTGGAGCTTCTGGACCTACAACAACCATTTCTATATTATTATCTAATACAAAGGTCTTTATTGCAGCAAAATCGGTTACTCCTAAATTTACGTTAGTTGCTATTTGATCTGTTCCAGCATTTCCTGGGGCTACAAATAATTTTGATAGTAATGGACTTTTGATAAAAGAGTGTGCAAAAGCGTGCTCGCGGCCACCGCTTCCTAAAATAAGGACATTCATAGGTTGTGTTTATGGAATGCAAAAATAAGTTTTACCTTGCTCAAGATTGCTTTAATTATTAAAATGCCTCTAAAACTTTTTGACAACATATTAAGACTACAAGGTTTTAAGATCACCAAGGCTAGAAAAGAATTTGAAGATCTGAAATTATGTAACACAGATGACATAGAAGATCGCAAACAAGCAATCGTGAAATATCATCTTACACATAATCATTTTTACAACTCTTTAGTTGCTAACAAAAGTTCTAGTTGGTCAGAATTACCTGTTCTATCTAAAAGAAACTTACAACAACCTTTGTATAGGAGATTAGGTAAAGGCTTTACTTTAAGAAAAGTTTTTAAAGGTAAAACCAGTGGTTCTAGTGGCCATCCATTTACGTTTGCAAAGAATAAATATGCTCATGCAATGACTTGGGCAGCTTTTCATGAGGCATATGATCAACATGGGATCAATTTAAACATTTCATTGCAAGCGCGCTTTTATGGAATGCCGCTTAGTGGAAAAGGAAAGTATATCGAGCTAGCAAAGGATTTTGTTAGTAACCGCAAGCGTTTTCCTATTTTCAATATGAATGATGAGGTTCTTGAGAGTTTTGTCAACCGATTTAAAAAACACAAGTTTGATTATATCAATGGTTACACCAGCAGCATTGTATTGCTGGCTAACTATTGTAAACGCCAAAAATTGACTTTAAAGAGTATTTGTCCATCACTTAAAATTTGTATTGTGACTAGCGAGATGCTTTTTCCAGACGATAGATTACTTCTTGAAGAGTGGTTAGGAATACCTGTTGTTAATGAATATGGCGCTAGTGAGGTAGGACTGATTGCCATGCAAAATAGTAAAGATGATTTTGAAGTAAATCAGCAAAATCTTTTTATTGAGGTGGTTGATGAGAATAATCAACCGCTGCAAGATGGAGTAGTAGGACGCATTCTAGTAACTGATTTATATAATAAAGCACATCCTATGATACGTTATGAAATAGGTGATTTAGGAAGTCTAGAAACCTTGGAAAATGGCACCAGAATTCTAAAAGAACTTCAAGGCCGTACCAGTGATATTGCTCGTTTACCTAGTGGCAAAGTAGTTCCTGGATTGACTTTTTACTACGTAACCAAAACAGTGATAAAGGAAGATATAGAGATTTTAGAATTTGTAGTGAAACAGAAAAAACCTTCTTTTTTTGAGATTCAGTACGTGAGTGGCAGTGAAATGAGTGATACTTTAAAGACAAGCATACAAAAGGTAATGGACGAATATCTAGAACCTGTACTTAAAGTAAAATTTACAAGATTAGCAGTTCTGGATAGAAGCAAACGCGGGAAGTTAAGGCAGTTTATAAGCGAGGTGAAATAAACTTGCTATTAATCTCATTAATTAAAAAGTAATTTTCATTCTATTCTTTACAAAAAACTGTTCATAAAAAAACCGTACCATCAAAATCGTACTTTTTATAACCGAATACCCTAAATGCGATCTATAAACAGCATAATTGTATTTGATCAAATCCAATTTATTAGCAGAAAGTCCATTGCTCAATCGATAACTAGCAATAGGTTCTTGAATTCCTATGGCAAAACCAGCCTTTTTTAAAACATCCAGCCACATCGCCCAGTCTTGTCTTTTGCGCAACGCAGGCATGTAAAATTTACCTAGCTTTTCAGCATTATAAATTCCTGTTAGGTTGCCTAAGTAATTAGCTTTTAGAAGTTTTTCAAATGTTAGTTTCCTTACAACCTGATGGAATTGATCTGGTTGATCTGGAGCCGATTTAAAAATCTCATAAGCGCCATAGCAAGCCAGCGCATTTTGAGATTTCATTGCCTCAATTTGTATTTCTAGTTTTTTAGGTTTCCATAAATCATCTGCATCTAGGAAGGCTATGTAAGTTCCTGTTGCGGCTTCTATGCCTTTGTTGCGAGTAATTCCTGCACCACTATTTGAGGTGTTTTTTAAGGTGATAAAAGATATTTCTGAAGAGGAATTTTTAAGTGCATAGGCTTTCGCGAAAGCGTAACTCTCATCATCACTACCATCATCTATTGTAATAATTTCTAAAGGTCGATATGTTTGAGATACTATACTGTCTATGGATTCCTTTACCGTTTTTACACTGTTATAAGTAGGCATAATGACAGAAACAAGACTCATCTAGTAAGCTTTTTCTTCACCTTTGAAAACGTTTGCAATCGTTTTAAATATAATAACCACATCTTGAGCGATATTCCAGTTTTCTATATAATAAATATCATTGCGCACACGGCCTTTGATATCTTCTTCTGTCTCTACTTCTCCACGATAGCCGCTTACTTGAGCCAGTCCAGTTATTCCTGGTTTTACAAAATGACGTACCATAAATTTATCAATACGCTCTGCATACATATGTGTGTGGCTTACCATATGTGGTCGTGGTCCTACCACGCTCATATCTCCTAGAAGCACGTTAAAGAACTGTGGTAATTCATCAACACTGGTCTTGCGTAAAAACTTACCTATTTTAGTAATTCTATGATCACCACGTCTTACTTGATGTAAATGAGCGGTTTTATTAGGCACCATCGACCTAAATTTAAAACAAATAAATTCTTTGTAATCTAGTCCATTACGAGCTTGTTTAAAGAAAACAGGTCCTTTAGATTCTAGTTTAATTATTACGGCCACTAATGGTGTAAGCCACGACATAACACCTATAATTACAAATAAAGAAAAGACAATGTCAAAACCTCTTTTAGTTACTTTATTAGCAATATCATCTAGAGGTATTTCTCTTAATGCAAGAACAGGAGTAAGTCCATAATAATCATAATGCAGTTGATGTGATAATACAGCATCAGTATCTGGAATAAACTTGAGTGTTCTTAAGTTATTATCTGCAAAATCTGTCAATTCTATCAGTTGCTCGTTGTTCAACTCTTTTACCGAACAAAAAATCTCGTCTATTTTATTTTCTATAACCCATTGTTGAAAATCAGATACGGTAAAACCTACAGAGTGAACATCTACTAGTTTTTTAGAACGATAGCCATAGTCGGTATGTGTTTCAAAAAACTGATGTAATTGTTCGGTCTCGTCATTTTTCCCTAAAATAGCGACGTTTCTAAAGTTACCTCCTAACGAGCTGCGATAGTTTTTAAGAATGAAGAATAAACCTATCTTAACAATACCAATACTTCCAACTGTTGCCGCGATATAATTAAAGATATAGGTTGACTCTCTATTGAGTTCATAGTAATATCCAAAAAAGGCAAATACCACAAAAGCAAAAAATACAGATTGCTTTGCGAGTCGCATGAGTAAAGTGGTAAATCTGGTATTTCTACGTATTTTATAAAAATCTAATTGCATAGAAACAATCACCCAGCAAATACCTATAAAAATACTATAGGTCAGTAGATCAAAGCTTTCTACAAAAAAATAAGACGCAGCAAGCATGATCAAACCTAAATCCACGATGTAGGAAATAGGTTTTATGAAACCAGAAAAACGGCCATTGCGATAGGCAATACTATCTGCGGATATGTTTGGTAAAGTCTTTGTGGTCACGCTTGTTTAATTCTTCTTGTGATAACGATTTGAAATATTCAAAAGTTATTCTCATTCCTTCTTCACGGCCTACCTTCGGTTCCCAATCTAGGACTTTCTTTGCCAAAGAAATATCTGGACGTCTTTTCAAAGGGTCATCTTGTGGTAAATCTTGATAAACTACCTTTTGATCTGTTCCTGTAAGAGCAATAATTTCTTCAGCAAAATCACCTATCGTAATCTCATTAGGATTACCTATGTTAACAGGATCTGAATAATCACTTAATAATAATCTATAAATTCCTTCTACTTGATCATCTACATAACAAAATGATCGTGTTTGTGATCCATCGCCGAAGACGGTAATATCTTCACCACGTAATGCTTGCCCCATAAATGCAGGAATAACACGACCGTCATTGAGTCTCATTCTAGGACCATAGGTATTAAAAATACGTACAATTCTAGTCTCTAGACCATGAAACCTATGATATGCCATGGTCATGGATTCTTGAAAACGTTTTGCCTCGTCATACACACCTCTAGGTCCTATGGTATTTACATTTCCATAATAAGATTCATCTTGAGGATGTACTAATGGATCTCCATAAATCTCACTAGTAGAAGCTATGAGAAGTCTCGCTTTTTTTGCCATTGCTAGACCTAACAAATTATGCGTTCCTAGCGAGCCCACTTTTAAAGTCTGGATAGGGATTTTTAAATAATCTATAGGACTGGCAGGGCTGGCAAAATGCAAAATGTAATCTAGCTCGCCTGCAACATGCACGTAATTAGATACATCTTGATGATAAAATTCAAAATTTTCATTAGGAAAAAGGTGTTCAATATTTTTAAGATCGCCAGTAATTAAATTATCCATGGCAACCACACGGTAACCTTCTTTGATAAAACGATCACAAAGGTGTGATCCTAAAAAGCCAGCGGCACCGGTAATAAGAACTCTTTTTTTCATAAAAATTTTAGGTTGAATCGGGCTGTAAATATAGGAAAATTGAGAGTGTACACTATAGGACTTCTTGTGAAACCCTAAAATGGATTGCTAAAAACAGTGTATCTTAAAAAATCAAAGTATTGGGATCTAAAATAATGGATTCATAATATTGTAATTCTACTTGTGCAGCAACACCTGGAAAATCTCCTTTATATTTGCCCATATCAGTCATGATTTGAAAATGAAGATGCGGGCTGTAACCTCCATTTTCTTCTGGTTTTCCTAAGGTTGCTATTTTCTCGCTTTCGCGAAAGCGAGAACCAACAGACCATTTATTCATATCACCTATAGCGAGATGTCCATAAAGTGTGTAGAGCTTTTTACCGTTATAATCATGTTCCAAGATCAAGGTAGGACCATAATTTCCCTGGTCATCATTATTTGCAAAACTATGAACTGTTCCATCCATAAATGCATGAACGCTTGTGCCAGCTGGCGCCCAAAGATCAATGCCCATATGTACATCTCTAACTATTCCAGCTTGAAATCTAATCGATTTTCTATACAAGGCACGCTGTTCTAAATAACCACCATGAGCGACGTATTTACCTGTTTTGTCACGCTGGTTTTTTAAGTATTCTTCAAAAACTGGGATATCACTAACATCATTATTATCCCAAAACGGATTGTTAACCGAAAGGTCGATTGGGAAATAATCGTTTTTACTGTATTTGGGATCAATAAGGTGTTTAAAAGACATTTAGATTTAGTTCTTAATTGTTGACTCTAATTAGAATAGCAATTTAATATATTGTCAGGCTTTTTGTTGTCGATAAGCATTTATAATGCTCGATAAATTCCGTATTTTTAAACCAAATAAATGTAATTATGATCAATAGAACGGTAAAAGGCGTGGAAGAAGCGCTGGAAGGCGTTAAAAGCGATATGACTTTTATGGTAGGTGGTTTTGGCCTTTCTGGAATCCCTGAAAACAGTATTGCGCAACTTGTAAAAACAGGAGTTAAAAATTTGACTTGTATTTCTAATAATGCAGGTGTGGATGATTTTGGATTGGGTTTATTATTACAAGGCAAGCAAATCAAGAAAATGATTTCTTCTTATGTAGGTGAAAATGATGAGTTTGAAAGACAAATGTTGAGTGGAGAACTAGAAGTGGATCTGATACCACAAGGAACTCTTGCTGAAAGATGTCGTGCCGCTCAGGCAGGAATACCAGCATTTTTTACACCAGCAGGTTACGGTACTGAAGTAGCCGAAGGTAAAGAAGTACGCGATTTTAATGGAAAACCTCATATTCTAGAACATGCCTTTAAAGCAGATTTTGCTTTTGTAAAAGCATGGAAAGGTGATGAAGCAGGGAATTTAATATTTAAAGGAACCGCTAGAAACTTTAATCCAGTTATGGCTGGTGCAGCAACTATTACTGTGGCAGAAGTAGAAGAACTTGTACCTGCAGGAGAACTAGATCCTAATGAAATTCATATCCCTGGAATATTTGTAAAACGCATTTTTCAAGGAGAGAAGTATGAGAAGAGGATAGAACAACGAACCGTAAGACAAAAAGCATAAAAAATGTTGACTAAAGAACAAATCGCAAAGCGTATTGCAAAGGAAGTAAAAAACGGTTACTACGTAAATCTAGGAATAGGAATACCAACTTTGGTGGCCAACTATGTTCCAGATGGAATAGATGTAGAATTCCAGTCAGAGAATGGAGTTTTAGGAATGGGACCTTTTCCTTTTGAAGGAGAAGAAGATGCCGATGTTATTAACGCTGGTAAACAAACTATAACCACTATGCCTGGCGCTAGCTTTTTTGATAGTTCTACAAGTTTTGGAATGATCCGTGGGCAGCATGTAGATCTAACCATTTTAGGTGCTATGGAAGTTGCCGAGAATGGCGATATAGCCAACTGGAAAATACCAGGTAAAATGGTCAAAGGAATGGGCGGCGCCATGGATCTTGTTGCTAGTGCAGAGAATATCATTGTTGCCATGATGCACACTAATAGAGCTGGAGCTTCAAAACTGCTCAAAAAATGCTCTTTACCACTTACCGGAGTGAATTGTATCAATAAGGTTGTGACTAACCTAGCCGTTCTTGAAGTAACCGATAAAGGTTTTCAACTGCTAGAACGTGCTCCTGGAGTAAGTGTAGAAGAAATTCAAAACGCTACAGAAGGAACTTTAATAATCGATGGAGAAATTCCTGAGATGGAGATTTAAGAATTGTTATTTCTTAAAGGGCAGCATTAATTTTACTCTTTGGGAAGAACAATATTTTGATTTATGTATTTCAATATTCTAAAAAAGTCACTTCAAATGGTGGCAGACTTTGCTCAAAACACGCATAGTATAAATACAGTTTCTGAGTTTTCTCTTATTCATGAAAGAAATATGAAAATGTTACATGACTATGTATTGCACCATAATGACAATTTTATAAAAGAATTGCTTCTAACAATTCCAGAAGTAAGATCATCAGAAATTAAAGAGTTTATAGAGCATGATCGCGGAATGAGCACTAATAAAAAAGGCATCTTTTTATTAGTCACTATGTTCTTTAATAGTGGCAAGGAAGTTTATGAAATACTCAAAGAGAAATTTGATCTTATCGCAAATCGTAATAAAACCATTATCATGATTTTGAATAATAGTAGTTTTTAATACCTTATTTAATTGCTAGACCAACATGCCAAGTATTCGTCTTGGCATGTTTGGTTGTGATCGATACGTTAATTCTAACAGCGAGAATAAATTTAGACTATGCCAACAAGAATAGTTGGCATGTCAAATTTTAAAATTCTTTAATATTAAGATGTCATATTGGGTGGAATTAATTCTACGCTTTATGATGTGACTTTTTGAGATTTGGAATTTGGAGTTTGTTTTTTTAGAATTTCCTTTTTCTAAACCACATCAAAATTCACCACCACTTTTGCGCTGGTGGCATAAGCTTGGCAGGCAAGAGAAAGTCCCTCAGCGACTTCACTATCGGTTAAGATGGCATTTTTTGCCATTTGTGCCGTTCCTTCTTCTATCTGACAAATACAAGAACTACAAATTCCACCTTGACAACTATATGGTGCATCAATGTCATTTTTAAGCATCACATCTAGTAAATTATCGCTACGTTTTACTGTAAGTGTGTGCTTTTCGTCATCGAGAATAACCGTTAGTTCAGTTAGATGACTATCTTCAGTGATCTCGATCTCATTTTCTTTGGCTGTAAAAAGCTCAAATTTCACGTTTTCCTTTGTAAGAACTTCTTTTTCAACCAGATTTTCGGTCGCCATCGTGATCATTTGTTCAGGTCCACATAAGTACGCTTTCGCGAAAGTGAGATCACTAACAGTCTGTTTTAAGAAATAGTTGAGGTTAGATTTACTCACACGACCAAAAAGTGCCTCGTCACGCTCTTCTCGAGAAAAACAGTACTGAAGTTTAAAGCGATCACCATATTGATCCTTCATATCATTAAATTGCTCATAATAAATAGTTTGAGCAACAGACTGATTACCATAGATCAAAGCTACTTTACTGTCTGGCTCGTTAGTCAGCACATCTTTTATGATGGACGTAATAGGAGTGATACCACTTCCTGCTGCAATCATTAAATAATTTTGAGCAGTATGACTTTTTTCATGTATAAAAAGCCCGTCTGGAGCAGCAACTTCTATCTTATCACCAGCGCGTAAAGTCATCGCATAATTTGAGAAAACTCCTTTTTCTACCGCTTTAATGACTACTTTTAGGTCTGTTTCATGAGGTGCGCTAGAAAGAGAATAAGCACGTCGTACTTCATTGCCATCAATCATGGCTTTAAGCGTTAAGTACTGACCAGCTTTATAAACAAAGTCTGAGGCTAGTTTTTCAGGTATTTCAAAAAGTATTTCTACCGCTTGAGAAGTAACTTTAGTAACTTGTTTTATAGTGAGATGATGAAAGGTCATTTTGCTTAAATTTAAAGTTGCAAAAGTAATAAAGGAAAATGGAGCTGTAACACTTTTATAATATTTGTAACTTATAGTTTAAATCACAACCAAAATGATCAAACAATTTATCAATCTTGAGTGGAAAAGCTTTTTTAGAAGCGCCGCATTTAAGCAAAATCTCGCCTTTAAAATCTTTATTGGATTTTTTGCCATACTGTTTTTAATAGAGTTTGCTGCTTTAGGAGGTTTTAGTTATCTCATATTAGAAGAATTTATAGAAGAAGGTAAAATAGTTGCTGATAATCCTTTTCAAATTGTGAATCGTTTTTTGATTTACTGGTTTGTTGCAGATTTGTTCTTTAGATACTTGATTCAAAAGATGCCTGTAGCTAACATTAAACCATTGCTGTATTTACCTTTTACAAAAAGTGAAATTGTAAAATATTCCATAGGAAAAACTATCGTTTCTTTCTTTAATATTTTACCAGCTTTTTTCTTTGTTCCTTTTAGTATTGTTTTATTGTTCAATGGTTATGACGCAGCAGGTGTCATAAGCTGGCATGTTGCTATGTTAGGAATTACACTTTCTTTAAACTTCCTCAATATATTTTTAAATAATTTAGATAAAGTATTCTATCCGGTGGTAGTCGTGGTAGTGGTATTAGGATTTGCTCAATATCATGAATACTTTGATATTACCATCTATACTGCACCAGTTTTTGAGTTCTTCTATGAGAATATTTGGAGTTTTATCATTCCTATAGGACTGGCTATATTCTTATATCAGGTGGCATTTAAGTATTTTATTAAGCAGTTATATCTAGATGTAGGATTGAGTAAAAAAGTAGAAGAAGCCAAAGTAGAAGATTTGAGTTTCTTAGACAGATTCGGTAAAATATCTACCTATTTAAAGAATGACATTAAACTCATAAAGCGCAATAAAAGAGCAAGAACTACTTTTATTATTGGATTCTTATTCATGTTTTATGGTCTTTATTTTGTGATGCTGGATCAAGAAGGTATGATGATTTTTGCAGCCCTATTTTGTACTGGTGGATTCTTATTTAGTTTTGGTGGATTAGTTCCTAGTTGGGACAGCAGCTATTATAAATTAATGATGGCGCAAAACATTCCCTATCGTGAATTTTTATTGAGTAAATGGTGGTTAATGGTTATGGTAACGGCAGCCAGTACCATCTTAAGTTTATGGTACGTTTACTTTGGTGTAGAATGGTTGTATGCGATTCTAGCTGGTGCAGTCTATAATATAGGTTTAAATTCTTCTGTGGTTTTATTAGGTGGTGCCTTTGTAAAAACACCTATTGATTTAATGAGTAATAAAAAAGCCTTTGGAGACAGTAAAGCATTCAATGCAAAAACCTTGTTGCTTACTATCCCAAAATTGATACTGCCTGTAATTATTTATTATGCTTTTGCGTGGACTATTAGTGACGCAGCTGGTTTTATTGCACTTGCATTGACTGGTGTTTTAGGCTTATTGTTTAGAAACTTGATCTTTAAATGGATTGAGAACATTTATAAAAACGAGAAGTACGACACGATTGCTGCTTATGCACAAAAAGATTAATGAGTCAGTATAGACTTTTTTCTAATTCCGCTTTCGCGAAAGCGAGAACAACAAAAATAAACTAATTGTCAGTCTGAGATTGCCTGTGCCTAGCTAGCAGAAGTGTCGAAGAGAATAACCAAACAAAAAAATAATATTATGATTTCAATAACCAACCTTTCAAAAGTATATAACGGCGTCTCTGTATTAAATATAGAAGAATTAAAAATTCCAAAAGGACAAGCCGTAGGACTGGTAGGAAATAATGGTGCTGGAAAAACCACTTTATTTTCTTTATTACTTGATTTGATCCAGCCTACAACCGGTTACATTTTAAGTAATGAGGTGAAAGTAAGCGAGAGCGAAGACTGGAAGCCTTTTACCAGCGCCTTTGTAGATGAAAGTTTCTTAATCGGTTACCTAACACCAGAAGAGTATTTTTACTTTATAGGAGAATTAAGGGGCCAGAACAAAGCAGATATCGATAAACTAATCGCTTCTTACTCTGATTTCTTTAATGGAGAAGCCGTTGGGCAGAATAAATACTTGCGAGATTTATCTAAAGGAAACCAGAAGAAAGTAGGAATTATTGCTGCTTTAATAGGTAATCCAGAAGTAGTTATCCTAGACGAGCCGTTTGCAAATCTAGATCCATCTACCCAAATAAGATTAAAGAAAATTATCAAAGCACTTGCAGAAGATACGAATACAACGGTTCTTGTTTCTTCACACGATTTGCAACATGTTACAGAGGTAGCGCAGCGTGTCGTTCTTTTAGAAAAAGGAAACGTGGTTATGGATAAAGAGAAGACAGCAGGAACTTTTGCAGAATTAGAGAATTACTTCAAAGGAATTTCTGAGAGTTATGCACCAGTTGCTGTTTTAGAAGAGGAATAATATGCATCCTAGATATAAAATGTTAGGCGTTCATACGATTATCTTTTTAGGAGTTTTCTTATTGATTAGATATGTAATGATGCAGTTCATGTCAGAGCCCACTAATACTTGGATTACTATTATCCCTGCAGTATGTGCCTGGATTTTATCACCTAGGCCTCATGTGGTACAAATGCAATCTGGTAAGCAGTACGGATTGAAATTTCTTTTTGCAAAGAAGATTTATAAGATGTAACTATATTTGAAAAAAAACAATATGAGTCCTAAAATTAGAGTTTTCCTTATTTACGGAGTTTGCTTTACGGCACTATTTTTAATAACAAGATTTATTTTACTTCAGTTTATTGAACAAGGCGTTTGGACCACTTTTGTGCCCATAGGAATCGCTATGGTATTTTCTCCTAAACCTCATATAGAAGAAACTAAAAATGGTAAAGAATACGGATTAAAGTCCATTTTTTCTAAAGAACCATTTAGATTCTAAATCCAAGTAAAAAGCCATTATAATTGTAAAATTATAATGGCTTTTTTTACTTCTTATCAATTCACTCTCCAACGTCCTTTGTGTTTGATTTCTTTAAAGACCTCTTCTAGTACATCTTCTTTTTCTTTATCTGTATCATAACCTTTTCCATTGCCATAAGACTTTGAGTAGACGTCTGTAATGAGTTGCTGCTTATCGTTATCCAGTTCAAAAGCTACGTATCTTATATACTTTTCTTCTTCATAGCTTCCTTTATTAATGAAGTCAAATAAGTATAAAGTCACTTTAACATCTTTATCAGTGGTAATAACCTGTTCCTTTAAAAAATTCAGCTTATTTTCATTCTTATCAAACTCTTTTGAGTTAAGAACAATACTTTTTGCAAGTTCTTGTTGGGTTACTTGAGGAGATAATTCTATGTCCATTTCTGAAGCGGTAATCACTACTTGAGCTTTTAAAGAGATATCGTTCTCTATTTCATCGAATAGTTTTTGTGGAACAGACTCATTATTAATTATGAGTAATGTAAAATACTGGGCTAGAGCTTCTTTCTGACCGCTATCTAATAACTTCATAAAGAAGTCTTGTGCATTCTTATCTTTTCTATATGGGAAGATAAGCTTTACATAACTGGTTAGTAAATCATTAGATCTAAAATTATAAGAAGTCCTTCTAGCACTTAATGTCCTTTTGATCTCTATTTTTCCATCGGTTATGATTTGCTTGCGGTACTTTTTGTAAGTTTTCTTTTTTACAAATCCAGAATCTTTGGCACGTGCTAACAATTCATAAACTGGTTCTTTATACTCACTTATAGAGGCATAAGTTAAAAGGTCTGGAAATAATTTTGAAGATAATTTTAAAGAATCGCCATAATGATTAAGAGCATTAGAAATACCAGATTTTTTTAAAGGCAAATCTTTTTCCAGTAAGTCCAGTGCTTTTTCATGATTGCTGGCTGTTTTCTTACGCAATAGTTTGTTCAATATAATTAGTTGTACATCAGGATTGCTATAAGATGTCTCGTATAGATTTGTAATATAAGGCAATACTCTTGCATCTTTTAAATCCATCAATTCTCCTAGTGTGTATTCTTTTATACTCTTAAGGCTGCTGTCATCTTCACTTACAGAATCGATTAAATCGATCATTTGAGGAATGTCTTTTGTCTTAAATTTTATTTTTTCATCTGCATCAAACACTAATGTATCTTTCGCTTTTACGCCTTTAAAAAACAAAGCTGTTTTATCACTAAATACATCTTTACCTAGAAGAGTATCATTAGGTTGAAAGCTATTATAAAATTGTCTTATAAATTTAGATGGTTGCTGCGTGCTGTCTATGACTGTTTTAAGATGGTAAATGCGGCCTTTATAATAAACACTTTTTGCAAGAATGTGTTTAATACTCAGACTATCTTTAAAAACTCTTTTGTAGGTAAATAAGCTGTCACGCTTTGTCTTTTCTTTCTTTTTTGCTCGTAAATTACCACGATACAACTTCATATCAGCCCAATCTGTTTTATCTACTTCTTTCCATAATTCATCTGCAGTTATAAACATTTGAAGGTCATGAAATTTCTTCATTTTCACCTCTATTTGTTCATTTGCAGGTGTGGTGTAGTAGGAAGATTTCTCATTTGCTTCATAATCTTTGTTTTCTTCATAAGAGTACCTACTTCTTGTTATTGGTGCTTTCACAGGACTTTTGACACTAAAGTGCATGGCAGTGTCTTTTACGGTTTTAAAATCACCATAATCTATGGTTTTAAACTTCATAGAATTTAAAAAAGCATCGGCATTTTTTTGATTGGTACCTGTGTAACCCATTAAATAGTAACTACCGTCTTTAACGATAGACTTAAGTTGTAATTGAGTATTTGTGACACTGTCTAGGATAGCAGTTGCCTTGTAACTGTAATAAGGTGTTTTTTCTATTGCACCTTTTTCTTTTTTATATTCTAAATCTTTAATGAATTGGTCTACAATGTATTGAGCCTCAAACTTGTCTTCTTCAACATATTCTGTATCAAAAACCGGAGATTCTTGAAGAAAATAAAATGATTCACCGTCAGTTCCCTGAAGTAATGTCTTGCCAGGATTTTCTAAATTATTTGCACTTACGTGTTCTGGAAATAGCACTTCATATTTATTAAAAGGTGCAGTAAATGGTTCAAGTTTTTCACTTAAAGGTAAAAACTCAACAGAATCAAAAATCTCTTTTTCATATAATTTTACAAAATCCAGCTTACCACCAAATTTGATTACTACTATTTCTAAAGGTGTTTGATAAATATGGTATTTCTGGTAATCACCTTTTTTAGTCTTATTAAGAATCGCATAACCAGGATAAGGTGATATAATTTTTTCCTTTTTAAGAATTTCTCCAGGAATATCTTCAAAGAGTACATTATCTATAAAATCCAGATCTATCTTTTTCTTTGCAGTAGGTAAATAATCAAAAGTATTTATTCTAGAAATGGTCAGGTATGCACCATTAGTCATCTCAGGCATCATATAAAAAGACTGATTTCCACTACTAAACTCTCGTAGATCATCAAAAGTTTTTAAGGAAAGAAATTGATCAGGTGTCCGCTTTCGCGAAAGCGTAGGTGCTACAAAATGCTCGTCTAAATATTTCTTTTCATTTTTAGCCAGTTCTGTTTGGGCAGAGGTAAGAGCTTTTACAGTATAACCTCGATTTTGAAGCATTTTAATCATACCATTTTCTCCCGGTAAATGTGCTGCGCCTACTCCTGCAAAAATCGTTTGCTTTTTCATCACAGAATCCATTACAATGACCATGTTTTCATTGCGATCGTACAGCATGTTCTTTCTAAAATATTCTGTATTAACGGCTTTACCTATAGAATCTAATAACGATATGTTGCGATCTCTATAAACGTTTTCTTGAAGCGTATATCTATTTTCTTTTTCAAGACGTTCTTCTAGCCATTTGGCAATCTCTTTTTTGGTGGGATTTGTTGCAGCTTTTGAAGTTAAATATTGAGATTCTTTAAAATCTTCAAGACTTATTATAGATTTCCCTGCTTTTTTACCAGCCTGAAAAATAAACATGTCTAGATAGGTTTCTTCTTCAAAATTATCTGATGCTCCATTTTTACGATACAAATAACCGTTTAATGCCATATCATTCATCCGTATACTAGAACGCACTCTACGTGGATCAGGATGTTCCATTTTAAAAATATCTTCATAAAATTGCGATCGATAACTGCTGGACCCATTTTGAACAGAAAGTATTTGTTCATTGTAATATTGATCCATCCATTGTGATGGATCAGATTCTAAGGCTATGGCATCTGCTTTTTTAAGAGATTCAAAAAACACATCATCTAGTCTAAAAGCCACTTTGCTGCTTACGTGCATGGTACCATATAAATAGGATGGTTTTTCTAAACCATTACCAGTGATTTCCCAAAGAAGGCTGTTATCAGTTTGTGAATGAATATGTTGTGTGAATATAGCTAGTGCAAAAAGCGTAAAGAAATACTTCATATAATAAAATAAGTTGTTTGAGGTAGGAATGAAATAACCTCTGAGGTCTCTAAAATAGAACAAACACGTTCTGAAATCAAAACTTTAACGATCTGTTTTCATTTCATATGATGCTTCAAATATGTGATCCTGTAGCTTTATAACTTCATTGAATATAAAAATCCTTATTTTTACGACCTTTCACAATATCGATGCGGTATTTAGAGTTATGTACGTTAGTTTAAAACCTACTTTTTGAAACAGCTTTTCTTCAATATTTCAATTACACTTTTGCTTATAGCTGTTATAACAGGCTGTAGTAGAAAAAAGAACTCTTTTATAAGTCGCAACCTCCATGCGGTTGGTACAGAATACAACGTTCTCTATAACGGTAATCTTGCTTTGCAAGCCGGTCTTGATGGACTAGAACAAACATATAATGATAACTATTGGGACATTTTACCAGTAGAACGCATGACTGTTAAGGATCAAGTTTTCTTACCAGGAGATAAACCTGCAGATCCTAATTTTGAACGCGCCGAGGAAAAAGCGGTAAAAGCAGTACAAAAACACTCGATGCTTATTAATGAGACCGAGTACAATCCTCAAGTGGATGAAGCTTACATGCTTTTAGGTAAAGCTAGGTATTATGATCAGCGATTTATTCCTGCTCTAGAAGCCTTCAATTATATTTTACAATTTATGCCAGATGCTGATCAGATCAATCAAGCAAAAGTATGGCGAGAACGCACTAATATGCGTTTAGATAATAATGAGACTGCTATCAAGAATTTGAAAAAATTACTTAAAGAAGAAGCAGGTTCTATAGAAATGGAAGACCTTTCCATCGCAAACGCTACTTTATCTCAGGCTTTTTTAAACCTTGAAGAAGTAGATAGTGCACTGATTTACATGAATCGTGCAGAAAACCAAACTAAAAATAAAGAAACAAAAGCAAGGTATAAATTTATAACCGCACAGCTTTTTGCAAAAACAGGCCAGCGTGATAGTGCTTTTGTTCATTATGACCAGATTATTGAGATGCACCGGAAAATCCCGCGTCGTTATTATTTAAATGCTTTTATAGAGAAGATTAAGAATTTTGATGCCACAACGGATAGTAAATCAGAATTACTTGAAACAATTAATGAGCTGGAAGAAAATAGAGAAAATAGACCGTGGTTAGACGCGATTTATTCTCGTAAGGCTATTTTCTTTGAGCAAGAAGATAGTGTTGAAATAGCAAAAAAATACTACAACAAGTCTTTGCGAGCAAAAGGTGGTAAAGACTTATATTTAAGAGGTAATAATTATTCTTCTTTGGGAAAAATAAGTTTTGACCAATCTATGTTTGTAAACGCAGGTAAATATTATGATAGTGCTATTGCTAATTATATACCTAGAACAAAAGAACACCGATTAGTTACTAAAAAAAGAAATAATCTAGATGATGTTATTCTTTATGAAGGTCGTCGTCGTCGTGCAGATAGTATTTTTAGAGTTATCGCTATGTCGCCTGAGCAGAGAGATCAATTTTATCAAGAATACATTGATTTATTAAAAGAAGAAGAGGCTCGAATTGCAGAAGAAGCAGAAATTGAAGCGGCAAAAGCAGCCCAAGAACAAACAGCCTTCTCAAAAATAAATAATAATAAAGTTAGTAAAAGAGCAAATACAGGACCTACTTTTGGTTTGCCAGGTGCTGGTGTAGGAGCAAACAATAACAGTACTTTCTACTTTTTCAATCAGCAAACTGTTGCTCGTGGTAAGATAGATTTTAGAAAAAAATGGGGAAAACGTGAACTAAAAGATAACTGGAGACGTAAAAATAAAAAAGTAGAGCTGGAAACAAACATCGAAATTATTGAAGAAATAGAAGAGGTAGAAGTACGTCCCGAGTTTACAACGCAGTTCTATACCAGTACACTTCCTGAAGATAAAACCGTTTTAGATAGTATAGCAAAAGCTAGAAATTTTGCATATTATCAGTTAGGCGTTATCTATAAGGAGAAGTTCAAACGTAATGACTTAGCAATCAATCGTTTTGAATCTTTGTTGACCTATGATCCTTTAGAAAAATTATTATTACCAGCTCTTTATAATTTGTATCTAATATATAAAGAAGATGGAAGTAGTGACGCTTTCGCGAAAGCGGAAGATTTAAAAAACCGAATCATTTCTGGTTATCCAGAAACTAGATATGCACAAATTTTAAGAAACCCTGATGCAAAACTAGATGACAGTGCTAGTCCCATTGCTGTTTACAATCGCTTGTATAAGGAATATGAAAAAGAGAACTATGATCTGGTGGTTACAAGTGCAGCAGAATATGCTAACTTATTTAATGGAGACGATATTGTCCCAAGATTAGAATTATTAAAAGCATTTGCAGCTGGTAGGCTTTATGGTTTTCAAGAGTATAAAAAAGGAATTGATTATGTCGCATTGAACTTTCCTAATACCGAAGTAGGTAAGAGCGCTCAAAAACTTGTTACAGATGCCGAGGCGGTGAAAATTCCAGAAGTATTTTTACCTGAGAAAGGTTTAAATAATTTTAAACTGGTTTATCGTTTTAAAAGTGCAGAAGTTTCTGCTATGGAAGAATTAAAGGAAAAATTAAAAGAAGCATTTGTTAAAGAAAACTATACCTTTAGAGTATCTATAGACGTTTATGACAAAGACGATAAGCTAGTTGTTGTACATGGTTTAGGTTCAAAATTAGGTGCTATTGGTTTAGGTGATTTCATGGCAAAACCAGACAACAATTACAAAATTATAAGACCTTTCTTTGCAATAGCTTCAGAGAACTATAAGATTATTCAGGTTTATAAAAACCTTGATAAGTATGAGAAAGAAATGCTTTAAAACTATTATATGTTTAACGAGAAAAAAAATAGTAAGTCATTTATGGAATCTGGTAAATCTCAAAACAGAATCAGTCATGGAACAAGTATTGTAGGTGATATTGTAAGTGATGGAGGTTTTAGGATAGATGGGGTAATTAATGGTACGCTTAAAACACCTGGTAAAGTAGTTATAGGTAAAGATGGTAAACTTGATGGAACATTAGAATGTAACAATGCTGATATCGAAGGTATCTTTTCTGGAAAATTATTTATTGAAGGTTTACTTACTCTTAAATCAACAGCTACTATAGAAGGCGAGGTTGTTACGCAAAAGTTAGCTGTAGAGCCTGGTGCTACTTTCAATGCCAGTTGCAAGATGGAATCTGGCGTTAAATCTCTAAGTAATAATAGTAAGAAAGATAGAACGGCATAGCCTTTTGTAAAAGTAATTTACCTCATCATATAGATATTTGAAAAACATAGGTTCTCTTGTTGACTTTTAATATCTCAAATCAAAAACCATACGTGAATTTTTATCTTAAAACTTTTATCCTAGTCTTTTTTCTAACACTTATAGTCTATGGTGCACACTTTTTACTTGTAGAGAATTCCGCCATTTCTTTGATAAAAACCTATTCATTCCTAGGAGCAGCTACTTTTATAACTGTTAGCGCGCTCAAATATGTCTTTGGTTTAGTACCTGATAAATTGGGATTTGCATTCTTAGCTCTAGTTTTTGTAAAGTTTGGTGCAGTGTTCCTTTTATTTCCAGAATTATTGAATGATGAACCTAAGTTATCTAAAGTTGAGATATTAGGCTTCTTAGGACCTTACTTTATCTTTTTATTTATAGAAGCTACAATTGTAATTAAGTGGCTTAATAAGAATTAATTGACCGTTGAAAAGCCTAGGATAAAAAGCTTGTAAATTAACTTTTAAAAGCTTTCATTTTACATCTTTTTTTGTCATACATTTGCAGCCGAATTAAAAGACCTAACTTTTTAAGGTGATTTACATGTTTAGAGCGTATTTAAAAACAGCTTTTTTTGCTTTGATTTTCATTGCTTCTGCAACAGCAAAAGCTCAAGATCAAATGGGTGATTATGCTTATGATAAAGAAATTGAATCTGCTGGTGGTAAAATCAATACTAAAGCAGAGATCGATTCCTATATCGACCATCACTTAAAAGATTCACACGACTTTCATTTATTTTCTTATTCTAACGATGCTGGTGAAAGAAAGCATGTAGGTTTCCCACTTCCTGTTATAGTATGGTCTACTGATGGTCTTAAGTTTTTCATGTCTTCAGAATTTCATCATGATGACGATGCAAAAGTGCTAGTAAACAAAGGAGACGCTACTTTTACAAAATTGCACAGTAAGATTTATGAGCTAGAAAATGGTGCTACTCAAATTAATTTTGACGAATCGCATCATCCTACCAATGCTCATCGAGTTTTTGATATGTCTATTACAAAATCTGTTTTTGGATTGATTTTAATAGGTGTTTTTATGCTTCTAATTTTTGGAGGTTTGGCAAAGCAGTATAAGAATAAAAATATTGCTACAGGTTTTGGACGTGTTTTAGAGCCTCTAGTAATTTATGTAAGAGATGAGATTGCAAGACCTAATATAGGTGAACATAAGTATAGAAAATTCATGGGTTATTTGTTAACCGTATTTTTCTTAATCTGGATTGGTAACCTTTTAGGGTTAACTCCTTTTGGTTTTAACATTACAGGACAGATTGCAGTAACAGTTTGTCTAGCGTTATTTACCTTTTTTATTGTACAATTTAGTGCAAATAAAGATTACTGGTTGCACATTTTCTGGATGCCAGGTGTACCAGTATTAATGAAAATAGCTTTAATACCTATAGAATTGATAGGTTTGCTTACAAAGCCATTCTCATTATTAGTGCGTCTATTTGCAAACATCACAGCTGGTCACGTTGTAGTTATGGGACTGATTGCTTTGATGATCACATTAAAAGAACAATTTGGAGTAGTAGGGTCTACAGGTTTATCTCTGTTTCTAACTTTATTCCTTTCAGTTATAGAATTATTAGTTGCCTTTTTACAGGCATTTATCTTTACGATGTTGTCAGCCCTATTTATAGGAATGGCAGTTGCAGAGCATGATCATCCTGAGCATGCTGGCGCAGCCGAAGATGATATCGATGAGGTAAGAGAACGTTTTGTTTAATTTTTTTGTTTAATTATTTTTAATACCCATTATTATGGAAACTGCTTACAATTTAATAGGTGCTGGTCTTATCGTTATCGGTGGTGGTATCGGTCTTGGTCAAATAGGTGGAAAAGCGATGGAAGCTATCGCTCGTCAACCTGAAGCTGCTGGAAAAATCCAAACAGCGATGATTATTATCGGTGCACTTCTTGAAGGACTTGCATTTGGAGCTCTTTTATTAGGTAAAAACTAATAATAGCTTAAACTAAAACAATTCTTGTAACGGTTGGTTGCAAGAATTGTTTAATTAGTAAAATTTAAACAAAACAACATTTAGATATGTTAGATTTAATAAATGACTTTTCGCCAGGCTTGTTTTTCATGCAAGCGCTTATTCTTATTATCTTAATTGTATTGATGAGAAAATTTGCATGGAAGCCTATTCTTGACGCACTTAATACTCGTGAAGAGGGAATCGCTAACGCTCTTGCAAGTGCAGAACAAGCAAAAGTGGAAATGGCAAACTTAGAAGCATCTAATCAAGCTGCAGCACAAGAAGCACGTGCTCAAAGAGATGAAATGATCAAAGAAGCACGCGAGATCAAGGAGCAAATGATAGCAGATGCTGCTGGACAGGCTCAAGAAAAAGCAGATAAAATTATCGCTAGCGCACAAGAAGCTATAGAATCTGAGAAAAAAGCTGCTCTTGCAGATATTAAATCTCAAGTTGCTGACCTTTCAGTAGATATCGCAGAGAAAGTAACTCGTAAAGAGCTTTCTGAAAAAGACGCACAATTAGCACTTATCGATAAAATGCTTGCAGAAGCTAATATCTAGAAACTATGAAATTATCAAGAGCTGCATCACGTTACTCAAAAGCCATTCTTTCTCTAGCTGTGGATAAGAATGAAGCTGCTGCTGTAAATGAAGATATGAAAAGCATCCTTGTTACTGTTTCAAAGAACAAGGAACTGCGCAACTTCTTATCAAGTCCGATTGTAAAAGACGCTAAAAAACGTGATGGTTTACATCAGGTTTTTGCGAGTGCAGGCGCAATTACTAAAAACACTTTTGACCTTTTAGTAACTAATAAACGCACGGATATACTTCAGGATGTCGCAACCAGCTATATCATCAGTTTTGAAGAGATGAATAAGCGTGAAATTGCTACAGTAACAACTGCTGTAGAAATCAATGCAGATCTTGAGAAGAAAGTTCTTGCTAAAGCAAAAGAACTAGCTGGAAAAGAAGTAACTCTTGAAAAAGTAATCGATCCAACTATACTGGGAGGTTTTATCCTAAGAGTAGGAGATAGAGAGATTAATGCGAGTGTACAAAATAAATTTGGAGAACTTAAAAGAACTTTTGCGAGTAATTAGTAATTGATTTTTAAGTATTCCGCTTTCGCGAAAGCGAGAACAAAACAAACAAAACGATCCGTAAAAGGATTATTGAAACAAGTATAAAAATAAGAACATGGCAGAAGTAAATCCAGCAGAAGTATCTGCAATACTTAAGCAACAACTATCAGGTTTTGATGCTACTGCATCTCTTGATGAAGTGGGAACCGTACTTACCGTAGGTGATGGTATCGCACGTGTTTACGGTCTTTCTAACGCACAATATGGAGAACTAGTTTCTTTTGAAAGTGGACTAGAAGGAATCGTTCTTAACTTAGAAGAAGATAACGTAGGTGTTGTACTTTTAGGTAAATCTACTGAGATTAAAGAAGGAGATACTGTGAAACGTACGGAACGTATCGCCTCTCTTAAAGTAGGTGAAGGAATTGTAGGTCGTGTAGTTAATACACTTGGAGAGCCTATCGATGGTAAAGGTCCTATAGAAGGTGATCTTTATGAGATGCCATTAGAACGTAAAGCTCCTGGAGTTGTTTACCGTGAGCCTGTAACAGAACCTATGCAAACTGGTATCAAATCTATTGATGCGATGATTCCAGTAGGTCGTGGACAGCGTGAGCTTGTAATCGGTGACCGTCAGACAGGTAAGTCCACTGTTTGTATCGATACTATTATCAATCAAAAAGAATTTTATGATGCTGGTGAGCCAGTATATTGTATATATGTTGCTATAGGACAAAAAGCCTCTAACGTTGCTTTAATTGCTAATGTACTTGAAGAAGCTGGAGCACTTGCTTACACGACTATCGTTGCAGCAAACGCATCAGATCCTGCTCCTATGCAAGTTTATGCACCATTTGCTGGTGCAGCGATAGGTGAGTACTTCCGTGATACTGGTCGTCCTGCACTTATTGTATTTGATGATTTATCAAAGCAAGCAGTTGCTTATCGTGAGGTATCTCTTTTATTACGTCGTCCACCAGGACGCGAGGCGTATCCAGGAGATGTATTCTTCCTTCACTCAAGATTATTAGAGCGTGCTGCAAAAGTGATCAACAATGACGAGATCGCGGCAACAATGAATGATTTGCCAGACAGTTTGAAGCCTATCGTAAAAGGTGGTGGATCCCTTACAGCACTTCCTATTATTGAAACACAGGCTGGTGATGTATCTGCATATATCCCAACTAACGTGATATCTATTACAGATGGACAGATCTTCCTAGATGGAGATTTATTCAACTCTGGTGTACGTCCAGCGATAAACGTAGGTATTTCAGTATCTCGTGTAGGTGGTAACGCGCAGATAAAATCAATGAAAAAAGTATCTGGTACATTAAAACTAGATCAAGCGGCATATCGTGAATTAGAAGCATTTGCAAAATTTGGTTCTGATCTTGATGCGGCTACTTTAAGTATTATCGAAAAAGGTAAGAGAAACGTTGAGATTCTTAAACAATCTCAAAACAATCCTTATCCGGTAGAGAATCAGATAGCAATTATTTATGCAGGTTCTAAGAACTTGTTAAGAAATGTACCTATCGAAAAAGTAAAAGAATTTGAAAGAGATTACTTAGAACTTCTTAATGCAAAGCATAGTGATGTGATGAGTACTCTTAAAGCTGGAAAGCTTACTGACGAGGTTATTGATACACTCACAGTAGTTGCTAAAGATCTTTCTAGTAGATACTAATTAGTTTGGAGTTCAGAGTTCAGAGTGACTTTTTATTCCAGCTTTAAATTAGATTAACAAGCTTTGCAATTAATGGGTTATCAAAACAGTCCTATACGAACTAAGAGTTTTGATTTTGCTTGTGAAATAGTGAGGTATTGTGATGAATTAAAAATCAATAAGGATTTTGAGCTGGCATCTCAACTTCTTAGAAGTGGAACGAGTATTGGAGCCAATACCAGAGAAGCGCAAAGAGGTGTTAGTACAAAAGACTTTAGAAATAAATTTGGCATTGCTCTAAAAGAAGCAGATGAGACTATTTACTGGTTAGATATTCTTCAAGCGACAGGAAGAGCAGTACCTCAGGGAATGAGAGAAAAGTGAAGAGTTAATAAGAATTTTAGTAGCGATACTTAAAAATTCATAACTTTTAACTCTGAACTCATAACTCTGAACTCATAACTTGATTTATGGCTAACTTAAAAGAAATAAGAAACAGAATATCGTCCGTATCATCTACTATGCAGATAACATCTGCTATGAAGATGGTAAGTGCAGCAAAGTTGAAAAAGGCACAAGATGCTATTACAGCTATGCGTCCCTATTCTGATAAGCTAACTGAGCTTTTACAAAGTCTTAGTGCTACAATGGAAGGTGAAGCAGGAAGCAAATTTGCTGAACAACGTGAGGTAGAAAGAGCGCTTGTAGTAGCGATTACTTCTAATCGTGGATTAGCAGGAGCTTTTAATTCTAATATCATTAAAGAATTAACACGTCTCAATCAAAACGAATTGAAAGGTGTAGCTGTTTCTTATATGGCGATTGGGAAAAAGGCAAATGATTTTGTAAGCAAACAATCTCCTGTACTATCCAATAAAAGTGATCTTTTTGATGATATTTCTTACGATAATGTAGCTGTTATTGCTGAAGAGTTGATGGAACTTTATGTTAGTGGTGAATTTGATAAAATTGTTATTGTTTATAATAGTTTTAAAAATGCTGCTACTCAAGTAGTAATGACAGAAGACTTCTTACCTCTAAAGCCTGTGGCTAAAGATGAAGATGCCATTCAAGCAGAAAAAGAATTGGATTATATTTTTGAGCCTTCTAAGGAAAAAATTATAGAAGAGTTAATTCCTAAGTCCTTAAAGATGCAATTGTATAAAGGAGTGCGTGATTCTTGGGCTAGTGAGCACGGTGCACGTATGACTGCAATGCACAAAGCAACGGACAACGCTACAGAGCTTAGAGATCAGCTTAAATTAACTTATAACAAAGCACGTCAGGCTGCAATTACAAACGAGATTCTTGAGATCGTAGGTGGAGCAGAGGCTTTGAATAACTAACCGATCATTTCCGCACAGGCGGAAATCTTCTTGAAGTTATCGCATTACACATAAAACCCTTTCAGAAATACTGAAAGGGTTTTTTGATGCCCAATAACCCAAGTTTTAAATTTTATAACATTTTCATGTAACATTTTCATGCTTTTGTATCTAAAGGATAAATCATTAAAACTAAAAACATGAAAACTACACTCCAATTTACATTATTTCTTTTCTTATTGGTTCAGTTACAAGTGCATGCGCAAGATAAAAGTATAAGCACCTCAGTTATAGGAAACGGCGATCCTGTATTGTTTCTTCCAGGTTTTGCAAGCGATGCAACCGTTTGGGATTCGACCATTGAAAAATTCTCTGTTACAAATCAATGTCATACTGTGGATTATGCTGGATTTGGAAAGGTAGCGCCTATAGAATTCCCTTGGTTACCAACCATTTTAGAGGACCTCAAAACGTATATAAAGAACTTAGATAATTCTAACCTCATTATTGTAGGACATAGCATGGGTGGAACTATTGCTACCTGGCTCGCAGCACAACCAGACCTTAAAATCAAACAGATAGTTGCAGTAGATGCGTTGCCTTGCACAGGAGCTTTGATGATGCCTAATTTTTCTCCAGATAATCTGGCTTATGAAAGTCCATATAACAATCAATTATTAGTAATGGATAATGCAGGCTTTGAACAAATGGCAGAAGGCATGGCTAGTGGTATGGCAACTAGTCCTGAACATCAACAACTAATTAAAAGGGCCATCTTGAATTCGGATCGTAAAACGTATGTTTATGGGTATACGGACTATTTAAAAATGGATGTAAGACCTTTATTATCTAATATTAAAATACCAGTTACTATTATGGGTGCTGGACAACCATACGGTAAGGATATGGCCACGCAAACGTATAATAATCAATATGCTAATTTAAAAGCTTACGATCTTATCATAAATGAGAATTCCAAACACTTTATGATGATGGATGTTTCAGAATGGTTCCATGAACAATTGAGTCTTATTTTAGCTAAATAATGAGTATTCAGAAACAGGCTTTTGAAAAATTATATCGGGATCACTATAATAAAGTGAACCGATTGTGTTTAGGTTATGTAAATGGCAACGCTGCTCTAGCCCAAGACTTATTGCAAGAGGTTTTTATTAAGGTTTGGCAGCATTGGGATAGTTTTGAAGGCAAGGCTCAACGATCTACCTGGCTGTATCGTATTGCGGTAAATACCTGTTTACAACAACTGCGCAGTGACAATAAATATAAAGCTACTTCCTTAGAAACTATTAAAAAAGAGGTAGTTGTAGAACAATCGGTTCAAAAAGAAGAAATGTACCAACAGCTTTATGCTTGTATAAATAGGCTGAACAAAGAAAATCAAACCATTCTTTTACTTGAGTTAGAAGGTCTTCCACAGTCAGAAATAGCAGCAATTATAGGAATTAAACATAATGCTCTCAGAACGCGTTTAAACCGTATCAAGAGCCAACTCACTAAATGTGTCAACAATGAAAACATTTGAAGAATTACAAAACTCTTGGCAACAAAAAGAGCAAAAGATAAACGAATCTTTTCTTAAAGGAATAACTAGAAGGATTCAAAATGTAAAAGCCAAAAAGAAGATTACAATGATAGTACTAGCGATTACTATGGCTATATTATTTGGTTATTTTTTATGGGTTGGAATTTATGCACCGCCTTTATTTACGGTAGGTCTGATTTTAATGATGTCAGTCTTGACAATTCGTATTGTATTAGAATGGAGATCTATGAATTTACTCAATCGCATACCGTTAGATCACTCGTATCATGATCATCATCAAAGTATGAAAGTATATTACAATTCTAGATTGAGAATTCATCAAGTGATAACACCTTTTCTACTTTTAATTTATTGGATAGGATTTGTATTATTATTACCTACATTAAAAGAAAACTTAACTTCATTTTGGTTTACATATGTATGGATTTCTAGTATTCCAATAGCCATCGCAATGGTTGTTTTTATACGCTACCATATTAAAAAAGAACGTAAAACACTAGAGCAATTAGAGAAGGAATTATCTAGGCCGTAGCTTTTCTATTCTTACCACAAAGATGTTGATCTCGCTTTCGCGAAAGCGAGATCAACATCTTGTTTAAAAATTGTTCTACAAATATTCTTAGGAAGTATGTTCAAAATTGTAATAGAATGTATAGTCTGATTCAACCTAGATTCAAGAAGAACCTTCTAGTAATTCCTTTCTACCAGTTCCATAAAACGATTTGCATATGCTTCCTTTCCTTCCCAATTGTTATAATCAGGCTTTACCATTGCGTTTATAAAATTTTGTGCATCGGCATAGGTAGTTCGTGTGTTCAATTGTGAGATGACACGATTAAAATCCTGATCGCTGCCGTTAAATAGATGTTTTATAAAACCTAGCCTGTCATTCATACCAAATTTTAATCCTTTATTCAATCGTTCGTTTAAAGAAACTGGTTTATCGTTAGCATTGGCATCATTAACTTTTCTTTCAAAAACAGGCATCGTTTGAAAATCTGCTGTGATGTCTTCTAGATCATTTTTAATGAACTTTTTAGGATCTGGAATATCAATAGGAGGCAATGATTCTTTAGAAGTGGTAGCTTTATCTATGTCTACGGTCTCATTTTTAGAAGGCTCCTGTTCAAGTTTTTCCTTAGCTGCAGGAACTTCAATGTGTGCACTTGTTTCAGGCACTTCATCTGGCATTTCTATCACCATTTTATTAATAGTAGCTATTCCTGGTAATTCTATTTCTTCTCTAGTGTCATCTTCTATAGGCATAAAAAGATCACTAAGATCATGATTTGAGAAAGCTTCTTCGACTTCATCTTGCGTGTCCTCCATAACTTGCTCTACTTCTTTAGAGATGCTGCTTACATCTTCTTGAGCCTCAGTAAAGGCATTTTCCAGACGTCTTTCTACTTCGGCATCACCAGCAGTAGGTTGAATGTCAGCAAAATGTTTTTCTGTGAAAGCAAGAACGGTTAATTTTTCATATAATTCCTTGGCAATGGCCTGTAGTTCATTCACATCTTCTTTATTTTTCATTTGAAGAATGCGGTGCGCTAGGCTAGTTAGGTCTGCTGCTATTTTCTTTTTCATATTGGGATTATTGCCGCTGGTTTATTTGTATTTTTGAATTCTGTAACGAGGTAAAAGAGCCTCTTTATTTAACGCCTGTAAATTACAAAATGTTTCTAGAAAATACGGTTAATCATGAAGAGCAATTCGGCTGGATCGAGGTAATTTGTGGTTCCATGTTTTCTGGTAAAACAGAAGAGTTGATACGACGTTTAAAACGTGCACAATTTGCACAGCAAAGGGTAGAAATCTTCAAACCATCCATAGATACACGCTATGATGAAGAGATGGTAGTCTCGCATGATTCTAATGAGATACCTAGCACTCCAGTTCCTGCTGCCGCAAATATTCCATTATTAGCGAGTGATTGTCAGGTAGTAGGAATTGATGAAGCACAATTTTTTGATAACGAGATAGTTGCTGTTTGTAATGCGCTAGCAAATCGCGGTATTAGAGTTATTGTAGCAGGGTTAGATATGGATTTTAAAGGAAATCCATTCGGTCCGATGCCAGCACTCATGGCTACGGCAGAGTATGTTACAAAAGTACATGCAGTATGCACAAGAACTGGAAATTTAGCTCAATATTCTTATCGTAAAACTGCAAATGACGATGTAGTCATGCTAGGTGAACAACAGGAATATGAACCATTAAGTCGTGCCGCTTATTACAAAGCCATGCTTTCTAATAAAATGAAAGATATGGACGTAGATGCAGAAGAGGTCAACGATAAAAAAAACATATAAATGCAATTTAATGGTACAAGACTAGAAGTAAATCTCGATGCCTTAGAACACAATTACAATTATTTACGCAGTAAAATTAAAGAAGGCACAAAGTTTATGTCTGTTGTTAAGGCAAATGCTTATGGCCATGGAATTGTAAAGATTGCTCAAAAACTTCAAGATCTAAACACCGATTATTTTGCAACAGCTTACACAGAAGAAGGTGTAGAACTTAGAGATAATGGTATTATTAAACCTATACTTATATTACATCCTCAACAGCATCATTTAGAGATGTGTATAGATCGCTGCTTAGAACCAGTGATTTATAGTGTGGAGATGCTGGAAGCTTTTATCGCTTTTGCGAATGCAAAACAACAACAGTCTTATCCTATACATTTAGAATTCAATACAGGAATGAATCGTTTAGGCATGGACCTTAAAGATGTCCATAAAGCTTTAGAAAAAGTAACGTCCAGTCCTGCGGTAAAAGTACGTGGTCTTCAATCTCATTTTGCAGCAAGTGAAGACCTTAATGAAGACGATTTTACTCAAGAACAAATTTCTCGTTTTGAACAATTGATTCCTATCGTTCAAAAAGCATTGGATTATGAATTTTTAATTCATGAATCTAATACTAGTGGTATCTTAAATTATAACAATGCTCATTTCAGTATGGTACGTTCTGGAATAGGCTTGTATGGATATGGAAACGATCTACAGCACGATGTGAATTTAAAACCTATTGCAACTCTTATTTCAAATATTTCTCAAATAAGGACTATCGAGAAAGGAGAATCAGTAAGTTATAATAGAAAATTTATTGCAAATCATAAAACGACTTATGCTGTAATTGCGCTAGGACATGGCGATGGTATCAATCGTATTTATGGTTATGGTAACTTAAAAGTTAGGATTAATGGACAGCCTGCGCCTACATTAGGAATCATATGTATGGACATGTTTATGGTAGATGTCACAAACATCGATGCAAAAGTAGGAGACGAGGTCATCATTTTTGATCCAGTAACACATAGTGCAAGAGAAATGGCAGAAGATGCCAAAACGATATCTTATGAACTACTCACAGGCATTCAAAAAAGGGTAAAACGTGTTTACAAGAGTGACTGAACCTAGATATTGTCCATTCATCGTGTTTCACCAGTAATGAGTCATAATTTAATTTTAACTGTAAGTTCGCTTATTGATTTCTCTTAAATTTGCCCTACAATTAACTAAACAAATACAATTATGCTTAAAGAATTCAAGAATTTTATAATGACTGGTAACGTCATTGATTTAGCTGTCGCAGTAATACTTGCAGGTGCGGTAAGTGCAGTAGTTAAAGGATTTGTGAACCTTATTATGATGCCTATTATAGGTCACTTCTCTGGTGGAGTAGATTTTAAAGACATGAAAATCATACTTACCGATGCTGTGGTAGGAGCAGATGGAGTAGTAACTAAACCAGAAAATGCTATTTTATATGGTGAGTGGATCAACACGATCATTTCATTAATTATCATAGGATTTGTTTTATTCATGATTGTAAAAGCATACAATAAGGTTAGAAAACCTAAAGAAGCACCAGCACCAGCAGGACCTTCTAAGGAAGAAGTACTTCTTACAGAAATACGTGATGCTTTAAGAACTAAGTAATTATCTAAAAGTTTTAACGAACTGATTATAGCCGCCTTGTTGAAAAGCAAGGCGGTTTTTTTATGCTTATGAGTAACGATAAATGATCCGTTTTGTTAACTATTAAACAATTTGTAAAATTTTGAAATTATAGTGCAATCTTATGGTAGAATAGATCTTACCATATACTTTTACGGCTTAAATTTTTGAAAATGAAAATAGCTGTTGTAGGTGTTACCGGTATGGTAGGCCAGGTAATGTTGCGTATACTTGAAGAACGCAACCTTAATGTTACATCTCTTATACCTGTAGCTTCAGAGAAATCTGTTGGTACAGAAATTACCTTTAAGGGTAAACAAATTAAGGTAGTTAGTATGAAACAAGCTATCGAAATGAAACCAGCGATTGCTCTTTTTTCTGCAGGCGGTTCTGTAAGTCTAGAGTTTGCACCACAATTTGCAGCTGTAGGAACTACCGTTATCGATAATTCGAGCGCCTTCAGAATGGACGCCGATAAAAAATTGATCGTTCCAGAAATAAATGCAAGTACCTTAACAAAAGAAGATAAAATAATAGCAAACCCTAATTGCTCCACCATTCAGATGGTGGCTACTATGGCGCCGCTTCATAAAAAATACGGTGTAAAAAGATTGGTTATCTCTACTTATCAGTCTATTACAGGAACTGGTGTTAAAGCCGTAGAGCAATTAGAGAATGAATACCAGGGTAAGAAAGGACCTATGGCATATCCTTATCAAATCCATAAAAATGCCATCCCGCATTGTGACGTATTTGAAGAAAATGGATACACCAAAGAGGAGATGAAACTGGTAAGAGAAACTCAAAAAATTCTTGATGATAGAACTATTGCAGTTACAGCAACTGCCGTTCGTATTCCCGTAGTAGGTGGACATTCAGAAAGTGTGAACGTAGAATTCAGAAATGAATTTGAAGTGTCTGATATTAGAAAATTATTATCAGAAACAGCTGGAATTACTGTTCAAGATAATATTGATGTAAATGTTTATCCTATGCCATTGATGGCTCATGGTAAAGACGATGTTTTTGTAGGTCGCATTAGAAGAGATTTTTCTCAAGAAAATACATTGAACATGTGGATAGTATCAGATAACCTCAGAAAAGGAGCGGCTACAAACGCTGTTCAAATAGCAGAATATTTGATTGAAAACGAATTGGTATAAAAAGATTTCCTTAACGAACCAGTGTTTTTTTTTCTCTAACTTTACGTTCTAACGTTTTAAGTTATGATTAGAAAAATACGCACTGGTTTTTTAATTTGTTGTTTCGCTTTCGCGAAAGCGTAATTCTCGACAGAAACCTCATCAGCATTTACGAGTAGTCTAACGGGATGGAGTAAGCTTCATGCTTTAGAGACAAAAACAAATCAAACCTAGGCTTATTTTGCTTTAATTTATAACAGGATTGATTAATAGAATCATACGATTCCTAAAACTATAAATATGAAAAAATGGCTAGTAGGAGCGGCAGCTCTAGCAGTATTAATTTCCTGTAAGGAAGAAGAGAAAAATGAAGTAAGTATGGCAACGACATATCCGCAAACAAAAAAAGTGGATACCGTAGATGTGTATCACGGTGTAGAGGTAGCAGATCCTTATCGCTGGTTAGAAGATGATCGTAGTGAAGAAACAGGTAATTGGGTAAAAGAGCAAAACAAAACTACTCAAGATTTCTTATCAAAAATTACATATCGAGACGAAATTAAAGAGCGACTTACAGAACTTTGGAATTATGAAAAAGTAGGAGCACCTTTCATTGAAGGAGATTTTGAATACTTCTATAAAAATGACGGATTACAAAATCAATATGTGATTTATAGATATCCTAAAGGTGGCGATCCACAAACTGCTGAAGTTTTTCTAGACCCTAATACCTTTAGTGAAAAAGGAACAACTTCTTTGGGTGGTACTAGTTTTACTAAAGACGGTTCTTTATTTGCTTATTCTATAAGTGAAGGTGGTAGCGACTGGAGAAAAGTAATTGTCCTAGATACAAAGTCTATGGAGCAAATAGGAGATACTATTGTTGACGTTAAGTTTTCAGGGATGTCATGGAAAGGCAATGATGGTTTTTACTATTCTAGCTATGATAAACCAGAAGGAAGCGAGTTAAGCGCCATGACAGATCAGCATAAATTGTATTACCATAAATTAGGAACACCACAAAGCGAGGATCAAGTGATCTTTGGTGGTACTCCAGATCAAAAATATAGATATGTAGGTGGCGGCGTTACTGATGATCAGAAGTTTTTAGTCATTTCAGGTAGTACCTCTACAAATGGTGGCAAAATGTGGTTGAAAGAATTAAATAAGCCTAACGCGCCACTAGTTGCTGTAGTAGATAATTTTGATACTAATACCTACTTATTACATAATGAAGGTTCAAAGTTATGGCTAGTTACGGACTATAACGCACCTAATAAAAGAATTGTAACAACAGACTTTTCAAATCCTACTCAGGAAACGTGGAAAGATGTTGTTCCAGAAACAGAACATGTACTGTCTCCATCAACTGGTGGTGGTTATATCTTTACAGAATACATGGTAGATGCTGTTTCTCAAGTAAAACAGTATGATTACAGCGGTAAATTAGTAAGAGAAGTAAAGTTGCCTGGTATAGGGAACGTAGGTGGATTTGGAGCAAAAGAAGAAGACAAAACTTTGTATTATAGTTTTACTAATTATACAACACCAGGAAGCACCTATTTATATAATATTAAAGAAGGAACTTCAGAATTATACCGTAAGCCAAATATTAAATTTAACAGTGAAGATTTTGAGAGTAAGCAGGTGTTTTACACTTCAAAAGATGGTACACAAATACCTATGATCATTTCTTACAGAAAAGGATTGGTTTTAGATGGTAAGAACCCAACGATACTATATGGTTATGGAGGTTTTAATATTTCTCTTAATCCTGGTTTCTCTGTAACGAGAGCCGCATGGATGGAAATGGGCGGCGTTTATGCTGTAGCAAATTTACGTGGTGGTGGCGAGTACGGTAAAAAATGGCACGATGCAGGTACTAAAATGAATAAACAAAATGTATTTGATGATTTCATTGCCGCAGGAGAATGGTTAAAAGAAAATAAATATACAGATACAAAACACCTTGCAATTCAAGGTGGATCAAATGGTGGACTTCTAGTAGGAGCAACGATGACACAACGACCTGATCTTGCAGGAGTAGCTTTTCCAGCAGTTGGCGTATTGGATATGTTGCGTTACAATAAATTTACAGCAGGAGCAGGATGGGCTTATGATTATGGAACTGCAGAGGATAACCCAGAAATGTTTGAATACCTTAAAGGATACTCTCCATTACATAATATAAAAGAAGGTGTTTCTTACCCAGCAACTATGGTAACTACTGGAGATCATGATGATCGTGTAGTACCAGCACATTCATTTAAATTTGCTGCAGAGTTGCAATCTAAACAAACAGGCGATGCACCTACTTTAATTAGAATTGCCGTAGACGCTGGACATGGTGCTGGTAAATCTACAGAAGAAACCATCCAAGAAACTGCAGATATTTATGGGTTTGGCCTTTATAACATGGGTTATTCAGAGCTTCCTAAATTGAAGGAACAAGTAAAAATGTAGTTGAATAATTTCAAATTTTCAAGAACCCATGTTACACGACATGGGTTTTTTGTTGATACCTTTGTTTTATGTTGCAATTGATTGAAATTAATTTCGCTTTCGCGAAAGCGGTAACCCTAAAAAACATTTCTCTAGAAATAGAACAAGGTACTCATGTTGCTGTTATAGGAGAAAGTGGATGTGGGAAAAGTACATTGCTAGATATTACTTATGGCTTGTTACAAGCAAAGAGCGGCCAGGTTTTATGGGATAATGAAGAGCTTTTAGGGGCAGATCATCATTTAGTACCAGGACACGCTATGATGAAATACGTACCGCAAGAATTTGATTTGATGCCGTTTACTACTGTATTTGAAAATGTAGGAGAACATTTATCTATTCAAATAGATGATCGATCAGAACGTATTTCAAGATTGCTCGATGTAGTCGATATGAGCGGCTTTAAAGACCGCAAGGTAAAAACGCTTTCTGGAGGTCAGAAACAGCGTGTGGCTATTGCAAAAGCGCTTGCACAAGAGCCAAAAATCCTATTGTTAGATGAGCCCTTCTCTCATATTGATAATTTTAGAAAAAATGCATTACGCAGGAAGCTTTTTGCTTACCTAACCGATAATAACATCAGTTGCCTGGTGGCTACTCATGATCGGGATGATGTACTTTCTTTTTGTCATAAAACATTGATACTACAACAAGGTGAGATCATAGATTTTAGAATGACAAAAGACGTTTACGGCAAACCATTAAATGCATACACCGCTTCTTTGTTTGATGAGGTAAATCTAATACCGTTAGAATGGCTTGATGTTTCAGAAGATCTTGTTTTATATCCGCATCAATTAGTTATTGCTAGAAATGGTTTTGAAGTACAGGTAAAGCAATCCTTTTTTCAAGGGACCGATTATTTGATTCTAGCCTCTAAAAATCAAAAAGAGGTATTCTTTAAATCAAAAAAACTAATTCCTAAAGGTGAGTTAGTCGTTTTAAACGTACAGTAAAGCCTAAGGCACATAGTGTTTATTTTAGAATGTTATTTATATTTCTTGCCATTGATCGTTAAAAATGTGTTTTAAATTATTTGGTAAAAGAACTTGTATTTTATTTTCTCAATCAATTATAATGAATTCTATATTTGATTAAACTTATACCCTATGAGAAAGCTATTGATTCTTGTCACAATTATATTCTTCTGTTCGTGTGATAATCCTTACGAAGACATTTTATTTGTAGAAATTAAAAATGCAGAAATCATAAAAGCAGATGTTTCAAATTTAGAGATTACCGCTACTTGCGTACTTTTTAATCCTAATAGTGTAGGGCTAAATCTCAAAAATGCGGATTTTGACGTTTATGTAAATGGTAAAAAAGCAGCTACAATTGATCAGAATGAAGATGTCGTGATGCCGGCAAATTCTGATTTTGAATTTCCAATAAAAGCAACCGTTAACCCCAAAGACCTTTATGGAGATAAAGGAAAAGGTTTACTGGGTGCAGCGCTCCAGATTCTGGGAAATCAAAAAATTGATGTCAAGTATGAAGGAACGATTAAAGTAGGTAAAGGAGCTATTAATTTTAACGTTCCAGTAATCGATAGTTTAAGTGTTCCTGTAAAATTAAAGTTTTAACCTTTAGAGTCAGAAGTAACTAATTCTTCAAAACTTTCAATACTCATCGCATTTTCTACACGATAATTTCCTATCGCAGTACGACGCAACGCGGTTAAATGACCACCATTATTTAATGCAGCACCAAAATCGTTTGCAATGGATCTGATATAAGTTCCTTTGCTACAAGAGATTCTAAAATCTACTTCAGGAAGTTCAATTCTTGTAATTTCAAATTCGTGAATAGTTACTGTTCTAGATGCAATTTCGGTAGTTTCTCCAGCGCGAGCAATTTCATACAAACGTTTTCCATCTTTTTTAATTGCAGAAAAAATGGGTGGTTTTTGCTGTATTTCTCCAGTAAATTGCGCGATTGTTTCTTTGATTATTTCTTCTGTAACACCATCCAAAGAATATTTTTGATCTACTTCTGTTTCTAGGTCATAACTAGGTGTTGTTGCTCCTAGAGTGATAGTACCAGTGTATTCTTTTTCTTGTGCTTGATAAGTACTTATGTTTTTAGTCTCTTTTCCTGTACAAATAATCAAGAGTCCTGATGCTAGCGGATCTAAGGTTCCAGCATGGCCCACTTTGATCTTTTTAATTTTGTATTCTTTTCTAATTAACCAGCGCAGTTTATTTACCACTTGAAATGAAGACCATTCTAGCGGTTTGTCTATAAGGAGTACTTGACCGGTTAAATAGGGGTTTTCTTGATCTGACATAATTGAAAAGTAAAAATTAGTAAAGCTTTAAAAAAGAAGTAGGCATTGTTATTAACTCATTCCACGTTCTTTACGCACAATCTCATAAGCTTCCTGGACTTTACGGAATTTTTCTTCAGCACCTTTTCTATAAGCTTCATCCATATCCATTAATTTATCTGGATGGTATTTTTTGGCCATAGTTCTGTAAGCTTTTTTTACTTCATGATCTGGAACAGATTTGTCAATTTCAAGAATTTTGTAAGCATTATCTTGATCCTTAACAAACATGGCTTTTATAGAGATAAAATCACGTTCTGTAAGCCTTAGATGACTTGCTATTTGTTGAATTACTCTAATTTCTGGTTCTCCTACGTGACCGTCAGCCTGTGCAATACCGAATAAGAAATGAAGAATTTGTAACCTAGATTCATAACGAGTTCTAGCGTTAAGGTAACTGCATATTCTTGAAGCGCTTACTTCTCGTTTTTTAACGACCTCATTGAATACTTTAAAAATAGCGTTAGCTCTATCTTTACCATAAGAACTTACAAAGTATTGTCTTACATAATCCAGCTCCTTTTGTGTCACTTTACCATCTGCCTTAATGACTAATGAGGTAAGTGAAAGTAAGTGTAATTCAAAGTCTTGTGGACTTACTGTAGTCTGTCTCGCATAAGGATTTCCTGAAATAGGTCTTCCTTGTTGTGAACTTCCATCACTCAAAAAAGTATTATAAATCCATCTAAGAACAAAAAATATAGCGATATAACCGAAAAATGACATAGGTAAGTTGCTTGTAATTACGAGATCATTCTCGAATATAAATTTTTGAATTCAAGGAATGTGCCATAGCTTTTTGTAGATCTAAAGATGACAACATGACCAGTAGAATTACTTTTTACGTTTAAAAACTGGCACTGCAGAGCATGCCTCACCGTACATAATAGACCTTGCTACTCCTTGAAGCTTATCTGTGATCATTCCATAGGCAGCTACAGGTACTGGCTTGTTAGAACATCCTTTTACAATCATAGGAACATCCTGAAACTCACTTACGTCTATATTTTCAAGGACTTCTCTATAAATTTCAGATTCTAGTTGTTCTAAAGTTCCAAAGACTACTTTTTTAGCAACTCCATGAAGTTGACTTTGCACTAACATCCATGCCCATTGCGGTACGATTGCATCTGTACTGCATTGAACTGCTATATAATGATTATTATATGCAGTGAAATCTGTTGTTTTTAAGCTTTCGCGAAAGCGAGATTCTACCAACACAATTCCTTCTAACAACCATTGAGAAATATCAATGATCGTGCGTGGACCTGGCGCATAGAAATCTTCTAAGTCAAAAGTTTTTAACTTAGAATTTGCGACACGATTGATAATTTCTTCTGCCATATTAAAGCATTCCTAGTTCTAATTTTGCCTCTTCACTCATCAAATCTTTGTTCCATGGTGGATCAAATGTGATTTCAACTTCTGCATCATTTACTTCTTTGAGAGTCTTTACCTTTTCTTCTACTTCTACAGGAAGTGTCTCTGCCACAGGACAGTTAGGTGAGGTTAGTGTCATAAGTATTTTAACATCTGCATCACTGCTTACCATTACGTCATAGATCAAGCCTAGTTCGTATATATCCACTGGTATCTCTGGATCGTAAATAGTTTTAAGAACTTTCACTACTTTTTCTCCTATTTCTTGTCCGTTTATTTCTTCCATCTTAGTTGGCTTGAGTTTGGTATGCAACAGCATACATTTTTAGTTGTTTGATCATGGATACGAGTCCATTTGCTCTAGTAGGAGAAAGGTGTTCTTTGAGTCCTATCTCATCTATAAAGTCTGTATTTGCAGCGATAATATCTGCTGGTTTTTGTCCAGACCATGCTCTAATCAGAATAGCGATGATTCCTTTTGTAATAATGGCATCACTATCTGCAGTAAAAGCAATTTTATCGCTTTCTAACTCGGCATTTACCCATACTTTTGACTGACAACCTTTTATAATACGGTCGTCTGTTTTTAAACTTTCCTCTATTAAAGGAAGGTTTTTACCTAGATCGATCATGTATTCATAACGATCCATCCAGTCATCAAATATGGAGAATTCTTCTACTATTTCTTCTTGTATTTCTTGAATACTAGGCATTACTTATCTTCTTTTTTTATAGCTACTATAATTACTTTCCCTTCCTTATCCAGAAGATCAAGTCCTGTTTTTGTTTTATTTACATAGGTTACTTGCGATAAATGATCTAGGTAATCTCTTTCTATTTGTGAGGTATCTTTACAATACATTTTTGTTCCCATTAACATTCCAATATCCACCTGGTTATCCTTAGGATTTGTAAAGTTACCAGAATATTGATTACAAGCAGATTTACCAGAGATTCTATTCTCTTCACCCATTTCTATTTTCAAGGTGATGTCATGTTGTGAATAGTCCTTGTTACCTACAATGGTCACTTCATAGTCTCCACTGATTTTTTTCATTTCTTTACAGCTAGTAATACTGATGGCTATAAGAGCAAATAATATGGTTTTAATTCTCATGGTAGTTGTTTAAATGATCTTATTTTGTTAAGATAACATATTAACAGCACGCTGCAAAGCCTGTACCATAACATCTATTTCTTCCTTTGTATTATAAAATGCAAAACTAGCTCTTATAGTTCCAGGGATTTCAAATCTTTCCATTACTGGTTGTGCACAATGATGTCCGGTTCTTACTGCAACGCCTAATTTATCTATAATAGTTCCTATATCATAAGGATGTAAACTTGCAACATTAAAACTGATTACGGCAGCTTTGTCAATTACATCACCATAAATAGTTGCGCCTGGAATATTCTTAATTTGTTTTGTTGCATAAAGAAGGAGCTCATTTTCATAGTCAGCAATATTTTCCATTCCTATATCCTTCAAGTAATCTACAGCTGCGCCCAAAGCTATTCCACCTGCGATATTAGGTGTTCCAGCCTCAAATTTATGCGGCAGACCAGCATAAGTTGTTTTCTCAAAAGTTACTTGATCGATCATCTCACCACCACCTTGATAAGGAGGCAATGCGTTCAAGGCTTTTTCTTTACCGTAAAGAATACCTATTCCTGTTGGTCCACACATTTTGTGTCCTGACATCGTGTAGAAATCTGCATCTAGTTCTTGCATGTCTAGCCTCATATGGCCACAAGATTGTGCCCCATCAATAAGTGTCATGGCACCACATTTATGAGCTGCGTCAATAATCTCCTTTACAGGATTAGTAACTCCTAAAGCATTAGAAATATGGTTGACTACCACAAATGCAGTTTTGGGATTCAATAGCTCATGATAAGCATTCATATCTAGGGTTCCATTATCAAGAACTGGAATAACTTTCAAAGTTGCACCTACACGTTCACAAAGCATTTGCCATGGAACAATATTAGAATGATGCTCAACAGCACTTACAATAACTTCATCACCTTTTTTAACAAATACATGAGCACCACTTGCGACAGCATTGATAGAATGTGTGTTTCCAGAAGTGAACAATACTTGTTTTACATGAGGAATATTGAAAAAAGCCCTTATTTTTTCACGAGAGTCTTCAAATAGATCTGTTGCTTCCTGACTTAAAGCATGCACGCCACGATGAATGTTTGCATTATACAAAGTATAATATTCAACAATTTTATTGATGACCTGCACTGGCTTTTGAGAAGTCGCAGCATTATCAAAATAAATTAATGGACGACCATTTACCTCTCTATTGAGAATTGGGAAATCAGCTCTTATTTTCTTGATGTCTAGCATACTTGCAAAGGTACGATCTAGGCGTGAAGACATTGTTAAAGTGCTGACAGATATTCTAACAGAATTGAAATTCTTTAAAATTAACAGATGATCATAAAATATACACTCATTTAGAATAGAACTAATGTGATTAAATGAACACTTAAATTACTCATTTCAAGATTTTCACGTAATTTGCTTTACAATACAATTTGAAGCTATCTAATATGCAAAAGAATCATAAGACAATTGAATCAAAAGCTACCACAACTTCTGCATATACGATTTCGTAAATCCTTGTTGTATTGTATTTGTTAGTTGGTTTTACACCACTTTTTGGAGCAATGGATTACGACGCGCCAGAATGGTTGTACGTTTCTCTAATAAATATGGTGTCTGCTATTTTTATATTCAAAAATAGAATTGAATTTGAAGTATTCACAGTTCCTAAACATGCCAAAATATATTTCTATCTGTATTTGAGCTTCTTTTTGGTAAGCTGTCTTTCGATGATTACAGATATAAATGTTAGTGAAAGCAAAACATCAAGAAGCATTTGATTACTTTGCTACACAGGAATATGATAAACCAAAAGCTATCTTTAAAGAAATTCTTAAAACAAATCCTAAAGATTATCTATCGGTTCAAAACATAGGAATTATTGATCTAGTCCAAAGGAATTATGAAGAAGCAATTAAAAGCCTTACCGTTGTTATTAAAGTAAACCTCTTTACTGATGGTAAATCAGAATACAGTCGCGGTTATTGTTATGAACAACTGGGCGAATTAGAAAAAGCAAAAAAGGATTATAGGAAAAGTCAAGCTAAGAATTCTTCTCAAGAAATGTCCCTTCCAGTTTCTAAATATGAGTAAACTATATAAAAGAAGAGCTGCATAATTGCAGCTCTTTTTTTGAAATAATATTTTTTCTACAGATCAAAACCAATTTCTACACCTAACTTCATTGCAATTAACTTAGTTATACGTGATTTAATTTCTGGAATTTTCACCGATTCTAATACACTATTTGCAAATGCAAACATTAATAATGCGCGAGCTTCTTTTTTAGGAATTCCACGCGCTTGCATATAAAATAACGCTTCCTCGTCTAATTGACCTATAGTACAACCGTGAGAGCATCTTACGTCATCTGCAAATATCTCTAGTTGAGGTTTTGCATTTATAGTAGATGTATCACTTACTAGAATATTGTTATTTTGTTGATATGCGTTGATCTTTTGTGCGATCTTATCTACAAGTACCTTACCGTTAAAAACACCAACAGCACGTTCATCAAATATTTGTTTGTATTCTTGGAAACTTTCACAATTAGGTGCAGTATGATGCACTAAAGTAGAATGATCTACATGTTGTTTTCCTTCTATAATAGTAACGCCATTAAGGACAGATTCACAATGCTCACCACGCTGATAGAAATTAAGGTTATTACGCGTCATTTTCCCTCCAAATGAAAAGGTATGTACGCGAACCTCTGAATTATCTGTTTGCTCTACAAAGGTGTGGTCTAATAAAGATGCGTTTAAGTTATCATTTTGGATTTTATACCAATCTACTAGAGCGCGTTTTGCAGCAAAAATTTCTGTAACACTGTTAGTCAGCACTGCATTATCACTTAAACTTTGATGCCTTTCAATGATTTGCACTTGAGAGTTTTCTCCAACTACAACTAGGTTGCGCGGTTGTATCATTAATTCTGCCTCAGTACCTGTAGAGAAATATACAATTTCGATAGGCTTTTCTACAGCTATGTTTTTGCCTATATGAATATATGCTCCTTCCTTAGCAAACGCGGTATTTAAAGAAGTTAAGCCATCCTTAGTCGCTAGTTGATTATAGTATTCTTCAATAACAGAGGTGTACTTGACATTATTTAATGCACTAGACATTAAACAAACGTCAAATTTATCATGAGTAGTTTGAGAAAGATGTGAACTGTAAATACCGTCTATAAAAATGACACGATAAGCGTCGATTTGATGCACTAAATATTTCTTTATATCTGCATAAGAAATAGAGGTTTCATTTTTTGGAAAAAAATTATAATCCTTATTGAAAAACTTCTTTAATGAAGTGTATTTATAGGCTTCTTCCTTCAATTGAGGGATACCCATTTTCTCAAAATCATTCAGTGCTTCACTACGTAAATTATGTATGTAGCTGTTGGTATCTGCCTCGTTTTCTAGGGCAATAAAAGAAGATAGTATATGGTCTTTAAAACTCATAATTTATAGTTTTCTCGCTTTCGCGAAAGCGAACTCATAAAAGTTCATTATTGAAAAATAAAAGCAATTCAAATAGTTGTGGGATTTCCCAAACTTGATTGTTACGCTCCTATTTCTTCTTTAATCCAGTCGTAACCTCGTTTTTCAAGCTCTTTTGCCAGTGAGGCATCACCAGACTTTACAATACGGCCTTGGTACAATACATGTACATAATCTGGTACGATGTAGTCTAGAAGACGCTGATAGTGAGTAATAACAATAGTTGCGTTATCCTTACTCTTTAATTTATTTACACCACTGGCAACAATACGCAATGCGTCGATATCTAGTCCAGAATCAGTTTCATCAAGAATAGAAAGTTTAGGCTCTAGCATGGCCATTTGAAAGATCTCATTACGCTTTTTTTCTCCTCCAGAAAAACCTTCATTTAAGGAACGAGAAAGAAATTTGCGATCTATTTCTAACATCTCTGACTTTTCACGGATCATTTTAAGCATGTCTTTTGCAGTCATGTCATCCTTACCTTGAGCTTTGCGAGTCTCATTGATAGCGGTTTTCATAAAGTTGGTCACCGACACTCCTGGTATCTCTACTGGATATTGAAAAGAAAGAAAGATACCACGGTGTGCTCTTTCTTCTGGATCTAAGTCTGAAATATCTTCTCCTTCAAGAGACATATCTCCGCCAGTTACTTCATATTCTTCACGTCCTGCAATAATATTTGCAAGTGTTGATTTACCAGCACCGTTAGGTCCCATTATCGCGTGTACTTCTCCTGCTTTTACCTCAAGATTGATTCCATTAAGGATTTCTTTTCCTTCTATGGTTGCTTTTAGGTCTTTAATCTTTAACATAGCTGTTATTTAACTTCTTTAATATCTAATGATTTTCCAGTCTTTATCACGTTTGCGCTTGTTGCTGGAGTAACTTCTATAATCTTTGTAATGGTAACCATCTGGTCCCATCCTTCACCTAACTCTTCCTTAATAGGATTAGGTTTTAAATTGCCGTGGATAACAACATTTACCATGTCATAATCAGTTTGTTTCAATGCTTTTGCTACTTCATTAAGCTCATGCATTTTTTCATCAATGTTAACGGCATATATTTCGCTTTTAGTAGTAAGTACCGCGGCATCAGTCAGATAAATAAATTCGCCTTTAAAAAGTTGCTGTCCTTCTGCAAGAACTTCCTCTTTTTTTTCCTGAATTACCACTGCTTCTTCCTCTGAAGATTTATTATCATCTTTACAAGAAATAAAACTTATAACTAATAAAGTTAAAACGATTAATCGTTTCATATTGAATATATTAAATGGTTGGTGATTTGCTTTATCCTACAGATCCTTCTAGGCTTATTTCTAGTAATTTTTGGGCCTCTACGGCAAATTCCATAGGTAGCTTATTGAGTACTTCTTTAGAAAAACCATTCACAATAAGAGCAATCGCTTTTTCTGTATCTATACCACGTTGGTTACAATAGAAAATCTGGTCTTCACCTATTTTACTAGTGGTCGCTTCGTGTTCAATTTTTGAAGAACTATTACTGTTTTCTATATACGGAAATGTGTGTGCGCCACATTCATTACCCATTAATAAACTATCACACTGTGAGAAGTTACGAGCATTTGTAGCTCTAGAACCTATTTTTACAAGCCCGCGATAAGAATTTTGGGATTTACCAGCGCTTATTCCTTTAGAAATAATGGTTGATTTTGTGTTTTTACCTAGATGCAACATCTTTGTTCCTGTATCAGCCTGCTGGTAATTATTAGTCACAGCAATGGAATAAAATTCTCCTACAGAATTATCTCCTTTGAGAATACAACTAGGATATTTCCAAGTGACTGCACTACCAGTTTCTACTTGCGTCCATGATATCTTTGCGTTTCTTTCACAGATACCACGCTTAGTAACAAAATTGAAAACACCACCTTTACCTTCGTCATTTCCAGGATACCAATTTTGAACGGTAGAATACTTAATCTCTGCATCATCTAGTGCAATTAATTCTACACATGCTGCGTGCAACTGATTCTCATCACGACTAGGTGCTGTACAACCTTCTAGATAAGAAACATAACTGCCTTCGTCTGCAATAACTAGTGTTCTTTCAAATTGTCCGGTACCACCTTCATTTATACGGAAATAGGTAGAAAGTTCCATAGGGCATTTCACACCTTTAGGAATATAACAGAAAGACCCATCAGAAAATACCGCACTGTTTAAAGCCGCATAATAATTGTCATTTTGCGGTATTACCGTTCCTAAATATTTTTTAACTAATTCTGGATGCTCTTGTATGGCTTCAGATATAGGACAGAATATGATTCCTTTTTCTGCTAGAGTTTCCTTAAATGTAGTAGCTACTGAAACAGAGTCTACTACAATGTCCATAGCAACACCAGCAAGTTTCTTCTGCTCATCTAGAGAAATGCCTAATTTCTTGAACGTCTCTAATAATTCTGGATCCACTTCATCCAGACTGTCGTATTTAGGTTTTTTATTAGGAGCAGAATAATAAGAAATGGCTTGTAAATCGGGCTTTTCATAGGTTACATTTGCCCATTCTGGTTCTTCCATTTCTTTAAAAACGCGGTAAGCCTCTAGTCTCCAGTCCAGCATCCACTGTGGTTCGTTTTTCTTTGCAGAAATAATACGTATCACTTCTTCACTCAATCCTATAGGAATAGTATCTGACTCCATTTGAGTATAAAAGCCATATTCGTATTCTTTATTCTTAAGTTCTTTTTCTAATTGTTCTTCTGTGTACTTTGACATAATTTTTTTTTAATTCCGCTTTCGCGAAAGCGTCACTTCTAATGCCTTTCTATAAACTAAAAGACTCTCCACAACCACAAGTTCTTTGTGCGTTAGGGTTGTTAAAGACAAAGCCTTTACCATTCAATCCACCGCTAAATTCTAGCACTGTTCCTACTAGGTACAAAAAGCTTTTTTTATCTACGGCTATTTTAACTTCATTTGCCTCAAAAACTTTATCAGTCTCTACCGTTTCTTTATCAAAATTAAGATCATAAGAAAGGCCACTACATCCACCGCTTTTTACACCTACGCGCACGTAATCTTTTTCAATAGCAAAGCCGTCTTCGCTCATTAGCTGGGCGAGTTTAATCTTTGCAGTTTCCGATACACTTATCATATTAATAGCTTATTTAAAATGCTTACAAATATACAACACTCAGAGCAGTAAACATGGGGCAATCATGATATTCTCGTATAGTGATATTTAATCTGTTTATGGGATAGATAATTATAAAGAATATGTTGTATTTGTGCTGTCATTCTTACCTAAGTTGTAATTTTGCAGTATGATAGAAGATAAAAGTCCACAGCGTACTCCAGTAGAAAACTTAGGTGAATTTGGCCTAATAGATTTTATAACTAAGAATTTCAAAATTTCTAATGATTCTACCATTACCGGTATAGGAGATGACGCGGCTGTATTAAATCACACTCAATCTACTGTTGTCACAACAGATATGCTAGTAGAAGGTGTGCATTTTGATTTAAGTTATGTTCCTTTAAAACATTTGGGTTACAAGGCGATTATGGTGAATTTATCTGACGTGTATGCCATGAATGCAAAAGCAACTCAGGTTACCGTTTCAATTGCTATATCTAACAGATTTCCTGTAGAAGCTGTAAATGAACTTTATGAAGGAATTCACATGGCATGTAAAGCGTATGATGTGGATTTAATAGGTGGCGATACTACTGCTTCAAGAAGTGGTCTAATAATTTCAGTAACTGCCATAGGAGAACAGGATGCCGATAAAATAGTACATAGAAAAGGTGCTGGCGATGGCGATTTACTAGTTGTCTCTGGAGATATAGGTGCGGCTTATATGGGATTGCAAATCTTAGAAAGAGAAAAAGCTGTTTTTAAAGCAAATCCTCAAAATCAACCAGATATTGAAGCTTATAGTTATTTATTAGAAAGACAGTTAAAACCAGAAGCTAGAAAAGATATTATTAAACTATTAGGAGATCTTGAGGTACATCCTACAAGTATGATAGATCTATCTGACGGACTAAGTTCTGAAGTCATTCATCTATGCAAACACAGCAATGTTGGGATGACTATTTATGAAGAAAAAATACCATTAGATCCTACGGTAATTACAGCTTGTGAAGAATTTAATCTGGATAGCACGACAGTAGCACTAAGTGGTGGAGAAGATTATGAATTGTTATTCACAGTAAAACAAGAGGATTTTCCTAAGATAAAAGCTAATCCTAGTTTATCTATAGTAGGTCATGTTGTTGATGCGTCATACGGTATGAACCTAGTAACACGCAGTGGAGAGCAGATCCCAATTAAAGCAATGGGATGGAATAGTTTTCAAGAGTAGGCTAGACTTGCTTTTTTCTTTTGCGAGCCATATCATCTATAGCGCGATTGATTTGTGTGTAGCGATCATCTAGCGGTACTACTTTACCATAAATATTGCGTGTCATTTGTTTATGACAGTTGGTACAACGCAGTTCTTGTACACGCTCATTTATGGTATGATAAACTTTAAAATTATGTCCAATAACAGAACACAATGCTGATTTTAAGGGAGAATAATTTTTAGACATCAACTAAAATTTGAATCAAGATAATTATGTTATCTTAAAAGATTCACATTGAATGTTAATAGTTTATAAAATTTGTCAAAAGGTAAAATCAATCGATGAAGAGCAGGTTTTTAAGAACTTCAGGAACGTTAGTTAGCAATGACATATGACCACTTTGGATGCTTTTTCCTTTGATAGATAAAATATCGCATTCATTTTTCATGTATTTTGGCAGTATGATTCCATCATTTTGTCCGTATATATAAGTAACAGGAATATCTAATTCCTTGATTGCTTTTAAAGAACTATCTCTATCACGCATCGCAATTAAAGATTGAACAATACTTACTATAGAAATATGATGTGCTTGTTCCTTCATTTTTTCAATTCTGGACTTAAAAAGTAATCTTTCTTTGGTAGTAAATAGATTAGCTATAGCCATATTTAAGTATGCTTCTTGATGCTTTTCAATAAGTCGTATAGATCTGTCACGTAATAATTTTCTTTCTACAGGATCTTCTCCTGCTATACTATTAATCATTGTTAATGATAAAGTTTTTTTGGGTCTCGCTTTTGCTAAAGCGGCACCTAAATAGCCGCCCATACTATGACCTACAATGTGAACATGATCTATATCTTCTGCGATTAGGATTTCATCGATTAAAACAGCTATATCTAAAATCGTATAATTTTCAGAGAATTCTGGACTTAATCCATGGCCTGGAAGATCAACTTTTAGGATAGAAAAACTAATAGGTAGCTCTTTTTCAATATACTGCCATTGATCCATGCTGCCTAAAAATCCATGTAAGAACAGCAGTACAGGTTGTTGACGATCTACATAGTTATATTGCAATACATTCATTAAGCAAAGGTACTGTACTCTGTATTTTGAAAAATATCACAAAAGCGTCACGATTGTGAAAATAATGTTAATTTAACAAGAGATATAAAAATAGAAATTTATACTTTTTAAGCTTTATATTTTTATTTTCAATTTCTTTTGAGGAGTCTGATAATTACGAGCTAGCTAAAACGGAATTAGATATAAGATTAGAAGAGCTATTAGAGGAAAATTCCAATGGATTTGGGAAAAGCTTTTTTATTTTACCAGAAAATGATGACGCAAATCCTGTGCTGCGTCAGCAAGCTTTCGGAATGTTAGTGAATTTAAAGTCTTTATTAAAAAGAGTTTTAGAAACCGGTAAAAAGAAACACCAGATTAAAGCAGATACAGATGTAGACCAAATCGTTCATGTCTTTATCGCAACATTAGAAGGTAGCATGATGATGAGTAAATTGGAACGTAATAATCAGGCGCTTACTATTTGTATAGATTTTTTGAGAAATGTAAATAAGGGAATTCTAGTTTAGAATAAATTTTCAAAATCACTTACATAAGCGCTTTCATACATTACATTTGAAAGCTAAACCATTTCCATTTGTCCATTCCGTCACAATCATTTGAACAATATACCGTTGCTTTTTATAACGTAGAAAATCTTTTTGACGTCGTTGATGATCCTCATGTTTTTTTAGATGAAGACTTCACAGAATTCGGTCGTAAAAATTGGACTGAAAACAGGTACTTAAAAAAACTCTCTAAAATAAGCGATGCTATAAGTAAGATAGGTTTTGAATCTACAGGTAAATTACCAGCAATAATTGGTCTAGCCGAGGTTGAAAATAAAAAAGTATTAAATGACTTAATCCAGCAACCTAAACTGGTCAATACTAAATACGACTTTATTCATTACAACAGTCCAGATGAAAGAGGAATAGATGTAGCTTTACTTTATGATACTACTGTTTTTAAACCTACTCATTCAGAACCGTTACATATTCATTTAGAAGATGAGAAAGGAGTTCGAGACACTACCAGAGACATCTTATATATTGAGGGAACTCTTGCAGGCACACCAGTTCATGTGTATATTAATCACTGGCCATCGCGACGTGACGGTGCAAATGCTACAAATGACAAAAGACTGAGCGTAGCAAATCAATTAATGAGCCATGTTGGTCATAAAGATCCAAACAGTAAACGCAATGAAAATCATCTATCAAAGGAAGATGCACATCACATAATTATTATGGGTGATTTTAATGATGATCCCGATAATGATAGTATAAAAAAAGGGATTTTACCTCATGGGTTTGATAATCCTACGGCATCATTGAAAAATTTTCATAGAGGCTCTTTAAATCATAATTTCAAATGGAACCTATTTGATCAAATTATGATAAGTAAAAGCTTACATAATGACGTCCCTAATTCGTTGTATTTTCACAAAGCAGATATATTTGATGATATCATGCTGCGACAGTGGAAAGGAAAGTATCGTGGGCAACCAGCTAGGACTTTTTCAGGGCGCAATTATAAAGGTGGCTATAGCGACCATTTTCCTGTTTTTGCTGTTTTTAGAAAAAACTAACACGTTGTACAACCTCAAAACCTATCTATTCATCTATTAAGGAATTGTTAAACCTAAGTTAGGTGAAGATTTTTTATATATTACACGCTTTAGATGTGGCATTATCTTACTTAATTCAAGGGGTTTTTCACGTTTCCGCTTTCGCGAAAGCAGAATTACAGCAAAGAAATGAACGATAGTAATTAGAATCGTGCTATATTTAGCCATCAAAAACTATGAACGCAACCTTAAAACTAACTTTGTGAGAATGAAAAAATTACTTGCAATGGGGCTCTTTATCTCTATCGCTGCTACTAGTGTAGTGCACGCACAACAGGATCCTCAGTACACACAGTACATGTACAATCAGAACGTTATTAATCCGGCATATGCAGGAACCCAGGATGGAATGAACATTACAGCCCTTTATAGGCAACAATGGTCTGGAATCACAGGTGCTCCAGAAACTATTACTTTATCTGGTAGCACATCTATTGGTGACAGGTTAGGTGTTGGGTTATCAGTAATTTCAGATAACATCGGTCCTATAAGTGAGACGAATACTTATGGAGATTTCTCTTATCGATTACAAGTAGGAGAGAAAACCACTTTAGCTTTAGGTCTTAAAGCAGGTCTTACATTTTTTGATGTAAACTTAAACACGGTTCAAACCACTGTGCCTGGCGATCCTCTTTTTTCTGAAGAATTAAATGAAACGTACATCAATTTAGGTGCAGGAGCATTTTTATATGGAGAAAACTGGTATACTGGTTTTTCTGTACCAAACATGTTAAACAGCACGCACCTAGATGAAAATGGTTTAGAGTTTGGTAGTGAAACGCAACACTACTTTTTAACCGGTGGATATGTTTTTGATGTTGCAGATAATATCAAATTAAAGCCACACGTGCTTGTTAAAGGAGCTTTTGATTCTCCAATTAGTTTTGATTTAAACACAAACGTATTGTTCAATAATAAGTTTGAAGTTGGTGTTTCTTATCGTTTAGAAGATTCATTTAGTGGTTTAATAGGAATGAATATTACTGATACTATTAAAGTAGGTTATGCTTACGATCGTGTAGTTTCTGATATATCTGTGGTAGCACCTAGCTCTCATGAGGTATTTCTAACTTTCGGTCTTGCCTTCCCACGTAAAGTGATGCAATCACCACGTTTCTTCTAATTCCAAAACAGCAAAGAATACTACCATGAAAAAACTATACATACTTTTAATTTTATTCGTTGGTGTTGCAATGAGCGCGCAAGCACAAAGCGATCAAACTGCAAAAGCAGATAAACTATATGAACAACTACGTTATGTAGATGCAGCAAAAGCTTATGAAAAACTTCTTACTAAAGGAGTAAGGACTCAGCACGTTTATACAAAACTAGGAGACTCTTATTTTTATAACAGCGATTTTAAAAATGCCGAAAGAAATTATGCAAGAGCGATCAAACGTGATCCTCAACCAGAGACATTGTATCGTTATGCGCAGTCATTAAAGGCTTCAGAAAAATATGATCTTTCTAACACGATTATGAAACAATTTGCTAACTTAAATCCAGCAGATGATCGTGCTAAACAATTCAAATCTAATCCTGATTACATTCAGTCGATTCAAGATATGAAAGAAGCTTTTACGACTAAATCTAATCCGTTTAATACAGAATCAAGTGATTTTGCTGCGGTTAGAGTTGGTGATAAATTATATTTTTCTAGTGCTCGTAATGAGTCTAGAAAAAATTACGGCTGGAATAAAGAACCGTATCTAGATATTTATGAAGCGCTTGTAGACCCAGCAGGAGTAGTTGCAAAACCAGAACTTCTTAAAGGTGACGTTAACACAAAGTACCATGAAGGTACATTAGACATCACTCCAGATGGGAAATACATGTTTTTTACTCGTGTAGATTATATCAATGGTGATTATGAAAAAGCAAGTGATGGAGAAAGTAAATTAAATATTTATAGAGCTATCAATGCTGGTGGAGAATGGAGAGATGTAAAAACAACTTCTTTAGAGGCTCAAGAATATGGTGTAGGTCATCCTTCTATTACAAAAGATGGTAAAGCTATCTTTTTTGCAAGCGAGGCGCCAGGTGGACAAGGTGGAACAGATATTTATAAAGCAGCTCTTAAAGATGGTAAAATATCCAACCCTGTAAATTTAGGACCTACTGTTAACACTTCTGGTGATGATTCTTTTCCTTACATAGCTGAGGATGGTACTCTTTACTTTTCAAGTAATGGTCATTTAGGTTTAGGTGGTCTAGATGTTTTCATGTATAAAGATGGTAAAGTAACTAACATGGGATCACCTGTAAACAGTTCTTTAGATGATTTTGCTTTCAGTTATTCTGAGGCTACAGGTAAAGGATATGTTTCTTCAAACCGAAAAGGTGGACAAGGTGGCGATGATATTTATGGTGTAGAAAGAATTGAAATTTGTGAAGTTGCCGTTACGGTAAAAGCAATAGATTCTGAAACAGGTATGCCACTTCCAGGAGCTATTGTTTCACTTCAAGATGGAGATGGTAATACCATGCCTGGTCAGACTACAGATGCAAATGGTATGGCAGTATTCACCACAGGCTGTAACCTAGAACTTACGGCTAGAGGTGCAAAAACTAAATATGAAAGTGGTGAGGCTACTTTATCTGTTGCAGAAGAAGAAACAGCGATGGTAGAAGTAATGATGGCACCAGAGCCAGAAATAGTTGAAGACAAAATTATTTTAAACAAAATTTATTTTGATCTAGATAAATCTAATATACGTCCAGATGCTGCTTTAGAATTAGACAGACTTGTTAGTTTGATGAAGAAGTATCCAACTCTAGAAGTTAAAGCAGAAACATATGCAGACATTAGAGGTTCTGATTCTTATAACCTTGCTCTTACAGAAAGACGTGCAAATAGCATCATTAAATATGTAGAGTCTCAAGGAGTGGATAGTTCAAGATTAACTGCAGAAGGTCGTGGAGAAGCAAATCCAGTTGTAGACTGTGCTGCAAAAAGTTGTACGTCAGAAGAATATGAGTTATCACGTAGATCTGAATTTACGATCACAAAAAGATAGATAGTATTACTAACTAACCCAATGCTGAAAAGTCCACTTGCAATTGCAAGTGGACTTTTTTTATTCCTAAAAATGGTGTAAAGGCATCCTTAAAATGTACATATTAATTATCTTAACCAGATGAATTCATTTTTAGAAAACATTCTTATAGATCTTAAGAAAGAACAAGAAGATATTACTAGCCTTTGTTATGTGGTACCATCGCGGCGTGTAGGTATTTTTTTAAGTAGATATATATCACAACACATTGAACAACCTATATTTTTACCTAAAATTTATAGTGTAGAAGAATATATAGAACAACTCGCTGAGGTTGAAATAGTAAATGACCTTGATTTATTACCTTTATTTTATAAAGCTTACAAAACTGTTGAAAATGAAGAAAACCTAGATAGTTTTGATGAATTTATAGGTTGGGCAACTACTATTCTTAAAGATTTTAATGAGATGGATCGTTATCTAGTTGATCCAGAACATTTTTTCAATTATTTAGGCAGTATTAAAGAAATGGATCATTGGGCTTTGAATCAAAACCCTACTTTAATGGTTTCAAAGTATCTGAGGTTTTGGAAAAAACTACACCTTTACTACGATGCGTTTCAGAAACTATGCATAGAAAATGAAACGGTTTATCAAGGGATGGCTTATAGGTTAGCTTTCGCAAAAGCGGAACAATTATCCTTCATTTCAGATCTTAAGGAGAAAACCATTTTTTTAGGACTTAATGCGCTTAATACAGCCGAATCTAAAATCATACAAAAACTTCTGGAAGAAGGAAAAGCTTCTGTTTACTGGGATATAGATAGTTATTTGGCACAGCTTACTTATCATGAGTCAGGAAAATTCATTCGTGCATTTAAAAAGGAATGGAAATACTATCAAAATAATGAATTAAGCTTATTAGGAAACTCTTATCAAACGGCTAAAAAAATAAATATTCACGGTGCTGCAGGTAATTTAAGTATGATTCAAGTAGCAGCTCAATTAATGGAGCAAATTCCTCAAGAAGAATTAGAACATACTGCTATCATTCTAGCAGATGAGCGTTTGTTACTGCCGCTATTAGACGTTATTCCACAAAATATTAAGCACTTTAATGTAACTATGGGACTGGCGTTAGATCAATTGCCATTATCTGCTTTTATCTACGACATCATAAAATTACATACGGAAGCGGTAGAAGAAGGGTATTATTACAAAGGGATGATTAATATTTTAGAATCCTCTTTTGCGCATATTCTATTAGGAAATAATTCGAGGTCGTTGATAAAATTTATCAGAGATAATAACTTGATTTATATCTCACCAACAAGTTTTGATGAGGTTTCTAAAGAACCAAAACTACATAGTATCATTAGGCCAGTAGAGAATGTAGGCGAGCTTATACACCTCGTTCAATCTATACTTCAAGAATTAAAGGCCGAATTGTTTAAAGAAGAAAATAGAAGACTAGAAATTGAACAATTGCTTGGAATTACTGAAGTTGTTCAAAACCTTGCTACCATTATCGATAACAATGAAGAAATAAAAGACTTAAAAACCGTTGCTTACCTATACAAGCAACTTGTACCGCTTAAGAATCTAGATTTTATAGGAGAACCAGTACGTGGTCTTCAAATCATGGGATTACTAGAAACAAGGGCTTTAGATTATAAGAATATAATCATGCTATCTGTTAATGAAGGTATTTTACCAGTTGGTAAATCTACAGCTTCATACATTTCAAATGATATGAAATATCAATTTGATCTTCCTACCTATTCAGAGAAAGACAGCGTTTATGCGTACCATTTTTACAGGTTATTACATCGAGTAGAAAACGCAGCGTTTATTTATAATACTGAAGGCGATACGTTAGGTGGTGGCGAGAAAAGCCGATTTCTAACTCAATTAGAAACAGATCAAAACTCTAATCACATCGTCACTCACAAACACTATATTTTTAAGAATAGTGCGATAAAAGAAGAGTTGATGGTGATTAAGAAAGAGCTATCTTATTTTGATCGATTAAATCAAATAGCAGCAAACGGTTTTAGTCCATCTGCATTGACCAGTTATGTGCGCAATCCAATAGATTTTTATGCAAGTAAAATCTTACGTATTTCAGACATGGAAGATGTAGAAGAAAATATCGCTGCAAATACGATGGGTTCCATCATTCATGAAGCACTAGATAAATTGTATCAGCCTTATGTCGATAAGATTTTGATCAAAGAAGATTTTGCAACAATTAAAAAACAAGTCAAAACCGAATTAGACGTTGCATATCGGGAATGCTACACTTCAGATTCTGCTCCTTTAGGTAAGAATAAGATTATTTACGAAGTTTCTTTACACTACATCAAGAAAATGGTGCAGAGTGATTTAGAACTTGTTAAAAATGGTCAAGAATTAATTATCAAAAGCGTGGAGCGCAAGTTAGAAGCAGTGATCGATGTACCACAAATCGGTAAAGTGAAAATTCATGGTATGGTGGACCGCATCGATCAGCTGGATGGTAAACTGCGTATTATTGATTACAAATCTGGCGCTACAGATAAAGGAAATGTAGGAATCGATCCAGAGTATTTTAGTATTCTAAGAGAAGAGTATAAAAAATCTAAAGCTTTTCAAGTTCTCATGTACACCTATTTATACAGTCTTAACGATCCTTTCACAGAGGCCAGCGCAGGAATTATTAGTTTTAAGAACTTTGATCAAGGCTATATTCCTTTCGGATTTAAAGCTGGTAGATCTTATAAAGAAAAAATGATCGACCTAGCGGTGTTAGAAAAGTTTGAACAAGAGCTTTTTGCTTTGATCCAAGAATTGTACAATAAAGAAAAACCTTTAGAAGAAAAACCAGTATGATTACGAGTAATAATAATATTTTAAAAGGAGAAAATGGTCGCGTGATTTTACTTGATTATCAGTATCAAGAAACCGATCATCCGTTGCCAGTAGTAGTTTTTTGCCACGGTTACAAAGGGTTTAAAGATTGGGGAGCGTGGAGTTTGATGGGTTCCGCTTTCGCGAAAGCGGGATTCTTATTCATAAAATTCAACTATTCACACAATGGTGGCACTGTTGAAGAACCTATCGATTTTCCAGATCTCGACGCTTTCTCAAAGAATAACTACAGCATTGAAGTAAGAGAAACAAAAATAGTACTGGACTGGATCGAGAGCGCTGATTTACCAGTAGATAAAACAAAAATTAATCTTATCGGTCACTCGCGAGCCGGCGGAATTACCACTATTGTAACAGCAAATGACCACAGAGTTTCTAAGTTAGTCACACTTGCTGGAGTAGCTGACTATGCCGAGCGATTTCCATCAGGGAAAGCACTTGAAGAGTGGAAAGAAAAAGGTGTGATGCATGTTAAAAACGGACGTACTAAACAGGATATGCCGCATTTGTATCAGTTCTTTGAAGATTTTAAACACAATGAAGAAGCGTTAACCATCTTAAGACAAGCTCAAAAAATTAAGCAGCTACACTTGATTTTACATGGTGATAATGATGAAGCCGTTCATGTTAACGACGCTCATAAATTGCATGAAGCGAGCCCTAATTCACAACTTAAATTAATTAGAGCAGCAAACCATGTTTTTGGTGCATCACATCCATGGAATCAAGATCGTTTGCCAGAAGATTTAAGGCAGTCCGTGCAGTGTATGGTTAATTTTTTGAGGTAATATTTCAAAAAGCTTTTATTAATAACAATCAGATAGAATCTGACCGTTTTGTTCATAGAAAGCTAATTCAGATTCACTTACTTGCTCCATAATTTGTTCTAGTGCTTTTAGTACGTCATCGCGCATGGCTATAGAACCACAAATCATTATAGTTCCATTTTGATTTAAAACGCTAGAGAGCAGTTCTTTTTGTTCCCATAATTCATCTTGTACGTATGTTTTGCTTGATTCTCGAGAAGTAGAAACTTGACAATTATTAATATGGTGTTTTCCTGTTTCTAGATAGGGTTTATAAATATCAAAACTCTGCTTAAGTTTTCCACCCCAAAACAGGTATTGATCTCTATCAATGTCATGTTTGTCTTTACTATTAACCATTCCTAAAAACGGTGCTATACCTGTTCCATTAGAAATAAAAATCACAGGAGCTTTACTTTTAGGTAAGTGAAAATTAGGATTTTCTTCTACATATGCTTTGACACTATCACCAGCTTTAAGGAGACTCAAATAGGAAGAGCAAATACCATTTTCATGCATCTTGATGCTTAACAATATTTCATTATCAATACATGCGATAGAATAAGCTCTAGGTTTGTGTGCGGTAGGAGCTAGAATTTGTAAAACATCTCCAGATTGTACAACTAAATCATCATTAATTTTCAATCTTAAAATAAATGTGTCGTCCAGGTTTAAAGGAGATCGTTCTAACACTTCAAACTGTATATATTCATAGCTCTTTTTTACAGCTAGCTCTTTTTTAAGCTCAATACCGCTTGCATGGCTGTAGTTTTGTAACCAGTTGTTAATTTCATCTTGGGACTGATCGTTAATTTTTTGTAGTTCTAACAAAGGTTTGAATTGATCATTTTTTACGAGGGCTATATCAACTTTCTCAGCAAAGCGACAATAATGATCATAATCCCTAGAACCAAATCCTACTACAGAATATTGAAGAACATTAGGTGGATGGATTGCGTTTAATTTTTTCAGAAAATGTCGTGCATTTGTAGGCGCATCACCATCGCCATAAGTTGCCGTTAGAATAATTAGTTGAGTAGCCTTTTGGTACGTGGTGTATTCATTTAATGAACTTAGAAAAATACTTTTTCCTTGTTTAGATAATTGTGTTGTCAGCGCTTTCGCGAAAGCGAACGTACTACCACCTTCAGAGCCTACTAAAATCACAATTTCACTTGAATCCTTATCTTCTAAAGCTAGCTGAGGCTTCGTCTTACGTTTTCTTTTGAAATACATGGCAAAACCAGAAAATATAAAAAAGAGCAAACTAACACTTGATATAAACAATATGGTAGACCATAAGATATTTCCAGTACCAGTGTGCAAATCATAGCTCCATCTAGAAAGTATAAAGTTAAAAGGATGCTCTATGTCACTTATGATCTCGCCAGAATATTGATGTACTAATAAATCACGATCATTTAGATTTACTTCATAATAATCAAGTTCATCCTCAGAGAATGGAAAATTAATATCGCGAATTTCACTCAAGCTTAATTCTTGAAAAAACGGTATATCTGCAATATCTCCATTGTCTACCTGTTTTATAGGATCTTTAGACCAATCATGTTCTGTTTTGCTAGTTGCTAATATATCAAAAGTTATCAGCGACAAATAAACGCCAGTTGCAGCGATTACAATTATTGGAATCAATAACCATCTTCCTAAAATAACGTGGTATTGCTGGTTGAAGTCTTTTTCTTTAATCCTACGGTATAGTTTTAAAAAACCGCCCTGACGCTGTGCGAGCAAAAAAATACCTGAAATAGCTATTAAACAAAGCAAAAATGAAACTAAACCTACAAAAAACCTTCCTGTACTTTTTAAAAATAGAGATCGGTGTAAGTTAGTAGTCCATATAAAAATAGGATCTCTTTCTTGAACAACACCTAGCTTATCTCCTGTTTGTGGATGGACATAAATATCTTCACTAGTACCATCTTTTGATATAACTGATGCAGTAACATCTTTATTTGCAGTTACCTTTAACGATAATACCTCTTCATAATTTTTTTCAAGCTGTGTAATAGTTGTTGCAGCAGTTACATCTTTTATATCTATAACCTGATGTGCTTGTATAGTATTTGCTATAGGCTCGCAAGCCAGAATTGCACCAGTAATTGCCGCAACAATTAAAAATAATGTCGAAACAAATGCTAATAGCAAATGACAGTATCGCCAGAAAGAGAGTATCATGGGATTGTTTTTACTGTTGCATTAATCGCACGTAGCGTATAAAGCCAGTTCCTTCTTTTTTACCTTTAAGATTTGCTTGAGTAAGGTCAAATTCTAAATCTTTGGTATAATATTCTTGATCTTCAACTGCTGTTTCAAATCTGATTTTGTAACCTTTTCCCATTTTTTCCTCTGGTATCTGTATAACATGAACAGCGCGTTCTCCACCACTAATAGTTGCTCCAGAAATCGCATCAATATCTGGACGGCGCTTACCGTAAAACTTCCACCACTCACTTATCTCGCTGTACCATTCAGCATCTTTACCTTGTACATATAGTGTTTCTTCATAACCTCCATTAGGATTAATAAGAGAAATAATGACGTAAGCGCCTTCTCCTGTATAATTCTTAAGTTGAATCATACATTTATAAGTAACTTTTTCAATAGGTTTTACAGCACTTATGAGTAAAAGCGCGCTTATTAAAAGCGCTGGTACTATTTTAAATAAAGTCTTCATTATTTTAAAAAGTTTAATGAGGTATTGTTGTTTTGAAGGATTTCATTTTCACTGGCCAGGTCGTAAACGCTCTCTTCAAAATCGGTTTTGATATTGAGGTCAGCACCTTTTGAAATCAAGTATTTAATAATGGCATCATCTTTAGCTTTCATAGCTGCAAGGTGTAATGCGGTAAGGCCTTCATCATTTTTCACGTTGATATCGATGTCAAAATCGGCTAGTAAGTGAACAAGATCCAGATTCCCTTTAAGAACAGCAAGATGGTAAAGCGTATTTCCTTGTTCTTGTATAGAAGTCATAGAAACATTTTGAGCTTTTAATAAGTCCAATTTTTCTTCAAATTCGCTCATATTTTTAACACTAAAAGAATTTATCAGGTAGTATGCTAGACTGTTTCCTTTTTTATCGATCACCTTACTGTTTGCGTTATTTTTAAGTAAAAAGGCTGCGACATTAGCTGTGTTTCTATTGATAGCCATGGTAAGAGCTGTTTTACCAGTTTCATCTTGAGTGTTCATATTCTTCACGTTTTTAAATAAATACGCTACTATTTCTAGTTGATTACTGTTTGCAGCGTTCATAAAAGGAGTGTCGCCTCCATCATCTTGCAGATTTACATCTACGCCGCGATTGATAAAGTAATCAAGTAAATTAATGTTATCTGTTTTAAAGGCGATAGCGTGTAATGGATTACGACCATAATCACCTATTGTGTTTACTTCTATCCCTTGGGATTCTAGAAACTTATAAACTTCTAAAGAATTTTGATGACCTCTTGCTCCACGGCTTGCCATTAATATGGCATTACCACCTTTTTTATTTTTGGCTTTATGGTCGATTCCTTTTTCAATTAGTAATTTTAAAAAAGGAATATTGCCTTTTCTTGCTGCATAATGAAATATGTTATTCCCATCATTATCTTCTTTTTTAAACTCTAAACCTAATGTAAGAAATTCATTGAGCTCATTTTCAGTTTCTAAATGAGCAGCAACCAGTAGTAAAACAGAAGCGCCATCTTCATTATGCTCTTTCTTTAAATCAACACCATGATTTTTAAAAGCCTTATAGATTTTTAAATCTTTTACACCAGCATTTGCCGCAAAAGTTAATGGTGTATTTCCATTACTATCTAATTGGGTAATTGAGGCTCCAGCTTTTAAAAGCTCGTTAACAATGGTTACGTTACCAGCATAAGCTGCCCAGTGCAAATAATTTCGGCTATCATGGGTCTTCTTATTAGGATGATTACCTTCCATAGCAAGTAAATAGGTGATAATATCATTATTTGCCTTACGTATAATGGCATAAACAGTAGCATCAAAACCGTTATCATTCAGCATCACGGGATCATTACCTTCCTCAATCAAGTTTTTTACTTGATTGAGGCTAGGATTAGTTTTCCAAAAATCGCTAGAATAAAAAATATTTTCTTGAGCGATACAGTGAGAGCTTATAAAAAGTATCGCAACTGCCTTAAGTATCATTTTCATCTGGTTACTTCTTTACAAAAGATTCTATTACTGTGTCGATTTGTTTTACTTCTGTCACCTCTTCATCAAATAGATGCTTGTATAATACCTTATTATCGACTTTTTCTTCCAGCACTAAGTCTTTATTACGAGCATAAACATCATCCCATTTTGCACGTACTGTTGCCCATTTATTAGAATTTTCTGTCCACCAGTCTGCGGCGGCTTTACAGCGACTATCATCTACTTTTACATACGTATTATATCCTTTTTCTTTAGCAAGAAGCATTTCTTCTTTCCCTTCTTCTTTAATGATTTTGTGATTGTCTTGATCATGCAACCAGCCATAATTTGTAATTTCCTGACGGTTTCCTCTTACTAGTACATTATAATCACTACGTGTGGTATATTCTCTACGGGCTAGTGGTGCAGGAGTAGTGTTTTCCCAGTAACTTTTACCATCTACGTGAACCCATGTGGCTGTCCCTTCATATCTAGGGCTGTCATCTACTTGATATACTTTTTGAGTCCATTGCCCATCTACCTCACTTGATGATCTTTGTTCAAATTTCCATTTGTTGTTTGCATCATAAGTGTATAAATCTTGATTTTCAAAAAGCCAGTCTTGTCTCCAGTGCTTAACGATCATAGGTTTTGCTGGGTTACCTACTTGTAATAAATGTTGGATTTGGATTTTATTCTCTTCGTCAGTAATTAGTTGTGCCCATTCTAGAGCTTTTTCAACCTTAGTTTTGGACGGTTTGTATAAAGAATCATTAGAATAATTAAAGGTTTCTGTAAAATTAAAGGTGACTTCATAGCAACCACACATGCTTTTTATGGCGTCTATATCTTGATTCTTTTTGTCTTGCGCACTTGCAATTAATAGTGTCAAAAATGATAATAAAGAGATGTAGGTAGTTCTCATACTAAATTAATTTAAGATTAAAATTTTTGGCAAAAATAATTGTTTTTATTAAATCTAAATAAGAATAAGACATATATTTGTGCTTTATTAAGAATGATTCTATTTAGTATTATGTTTAAGTATCACGTTTTCATTTGTTTATGTTTATTCGCTTTCGCGAAAGCGGAATCGCAACAAAAAGTAGTGGACACTACAAAGACAGAACAATTAGAAGAAATCGTGCTAACAGCTACACGTACAGAGCGTCAATTATCGTCACTTCCATTACCAGTGACCTTAATTTCTAAAAAGACTATAGAGAAGTCTGGAGCCATACGTTTGAATGAGATTCTAAATGAGCAAACCGGTATAATAACAGTTGCAGACGAGAGTGGTTTTGAAGGAGTGCAAATTCAAGGAATCTCTTCAGATTATATTCTGATTTTAATCGATGGAGTTCCATTAGTAGGTCGTAGCGCAGGTAATTTTGATTTGAGTCGTCTTACTGTTGGGAATATTAAACAAATAGAAGTGGTTAAAGGGCCATCGAGCAGTTTATACGGAAGTGAAGCTTTAGGTGGTGTAATCAATATTATTACAGAAAAGCCTGCAAGTCCTGCACTTAAAGGAAATGCATCTTATAGAATAGGAAGTTTTGAGCAACAAGATATCAACCTAAATCTTAAAAAGAGATTTGAAAAGCTACGTCTAAGCTTGTTTGCCAATCGCTTTTCTAGCGATGGCTACGATTTAACTCCAGAGACTAGCGGTCAGACTGTTAATCCATTTGAGAATTACACTTTTAATACGAGAGTGTTTTATGATTTTAAGGAGAATCTAACGCTGTTTACTTCGGCTAGATATTATAATCAAGTACAAGAGGCTGGTTTTACTTTTGAAGATGTTGATTTTGAAGGTGATAGTCAGGAGCAAGAATGGAATACGCACGCAAGATTAGATCATAAATGGAACGATGATTTTAATATCTCTTATGAATTTTATTATACTAATTATCAAGCTGCTGAATTACTTGCAGATCCTATAGGCGGCGAAGTTTTAAGCGATAGTGATTTCAACCAGACCTTATTACGTCCAGAGATAAGAGCAAATTATAAAATCACTGAATATGGTACACTTACCGCTGGTGTAGGTTATCAAGTAGAAGCGCTGGATCGTACATTTTTTGATGAGCGTGTTCAATTTGATTCTCAGTACCTCTACGCACAGTATGATGTAAATCTTAGTGAGAAGTGGAATGTTATAGCAGGAGCAAGATTTGATAACCATTCAGAATACAGTAATCAGTTCAGTCCTAAACTGGCAGCTATTTATAATATTAATGAATCTATTGCTGTAAAAGGGTCTGTAGGATATGGATTTAAAGCACCAGATTTTAGACAGTTGTATTTTGATTTTACCAACTCTGCCGTAGGTTATACGGTATTAGGATATAATGTAGCTCCAGCCAAATTAAATGAATTACAAGCCCAAGGCCAGATTCTAGACGTAGTGGTGCCGTTAAATGATTTGAACGATCCACTAGAGGCAGAAAGCAGTATAGGTTATAATCTAGGAATGACCTACAAAAAAGGAAAATGGAATGCAGAGTTGAACTTATTCCGTAATGATTTTACTAATCTCATAGATACTAGAATCATCGCTCGCAGGACCAATGGACAGAATGTGTTTAGTTATGTGAATTTTGATGAGATCTACACTACAGGTTTTGAATTAAATACAGGTTATAAAGTAACTAATGATCTTAATATAAGTGCAGGATATCAATTGCTATATGCCTTTGATAAAGCACAAGAACAAGCGGTTGAAGATGGTAGTGTATTTATACGCGATGCACAAACTAATCAGTCCGTGGCGATTGATCGGTCAGAATATTTTGGACTGGTCAATCGCTCACGGCACAACGCTAATATTAAAATCTTTTATGATATTAAAAAATATAAAGCAAACGTCAACTTGCGATTGCTTTATAGAAGCAAGTACGCACAATTTGACACTAATGGAAACGGATTGATAGATATCTATGATTCCAGTTTTATAAATGGATTTGTAACCACTAATGTTGCGGCTACTAAAACTTTTTATAAGGATTTTGACCTTCAAATAGGAGCAAACAACCTATTGAATTATAGAGATAATAATATTCCAACACTTCCAGGGATACAAGGATATATAAGACTTAATTACCAATTTTAATATAACTACAAACAATAAAAATTACCAAAATGAGAACAATGAAAACCATTCAATTACTAGCCATCGCTGTATTATTTATAGGATTTACTTCTTGTGATAGTGATGATGATGTTACTGCACCAGCAGCGATCGAGTCAAAAACTGTCTCTAACCTCGCAGCACCACAAACTGGTGGTCAAGGTCAACCTGTAGGTGGAGAGTTTACAAAATTTGACTTTACCACAGGATTAGAAACTACAAGTGAGACGGACTGGGATATTGCTTTTAGAGGTACAACTATCGCAATTAACGGTGGAGAAGCTACGGGAACCACAGACGAACCTACTAGAAACGGAAATGCTGGAGCCTTAATGTTAACTGGAACTTTTGATAGCATTACAACAGTTGATGGATTAACTTTTAATCAAGATAGTACCACATCTTTTGCAATACCTACTGGAAGTGATAATGGATGGTACAACTATAATTTCATGACTAATTTAATAACTCCTATTCCTGGACAAATTATTGTATTAAGAACAAGAGATAATCGTTATGTAAAAATGGAAATTTTAAGTTATTATGAAAATCAAGATCCAACAGCTAGCGGTCGATTTTACACCTTCAATTATGTGTACAATCCTAATGAAGGAGACACGACTTTTTAAATTTAGTTTGATTAGTTCTTTAAGAGGCTCTTTCAAATAAAAAGAAAGAGTCTTTTAATTTTTTGTCAACCATGAATAAGATGTTTTTTTAATTATTTCATTTGAATTATTGATTATGGCATGTATAAGTAGCTTTAAAATTATAAAAGACAGATTCACCATTTTTCTAGAAGAAAATAAGCATCGTAAAACACCAGAGCGATATGCTATTCTAGAGGAGATATACAATTCTGAAGAACACATTAGTGTAGACACGCTCTTTTTAAAAATGATCGATAAAAATTATCGAGTGAGTAGAGCAACGCTATACAATACTTTAGATATTTTAATAGAGTCGCGTTTGGTGCGTAGGCACCAGTTTGGTGATAATGTGGCGTACTATGAAAAGTCATTTTTTGATGGTAAACACGACCACATAATTATGACCGATACTGGAGAGGTTTTAGAATTCACAGATCCTATGGTTCAAGAGATTAAAAAAACTATTGAAGAGGTTTTTAATGTTACCATAGATGAGCATTCTCTATATTTTTATGCTACAAAGAATAAGACCAGTGAAGAGTAATAACATCTTGTATTTTGATTTAAATCATTATACCTATTCTTTAAAAAGATAACTCTTACCCAAAAGCCTCTTTGTTTTTAAACAGTCTAAATATAAAAAGCACATTTTCAGTTATTTAGTTTGATTCTTGTAAGATCTGTTTTTATTTTTGAGATATAAATAAAAGAAAATGTTATGTCTATAAGGATTGGAAATAGTTGTGTGAATTGTGAGAATTTAATGGAAAATGAATCATGTAAAGTTCATGGAGTAAAAGTAAGTACTAGTTATACGTGCGATAGCTTTGAAATGAAGTCTGCTTTAAAAAATGATCCTAATTGTATTTCCTGTGCTAGGTATGAAGGCTCTACTTGTGCAAACCCACAAAAAGCTGCTCCTGGGATGTTATGCTCCCAATGGGCACCACAGAATGTACAAGCTTAAAATACAAGCTTTATCATATTACAAAGGTCAACTTTTATAAGTTGGCCTTTTTATTTCATTTTTAATAACAAAAAAGCCAAGGATGGAGCTCCTCAGCTTTTTCTAGTAGTCCAACATAACAATATAAAGGACTCTTTTCTATAAAATCGATCAAGTAAGGACTTGATGTGCTTATAATAATTTGATTTTCAAATGATTTGAAAATTCCCGTGGAGAATACCGGATTCGAACCGGTCACCTCTTGCCTGCCAGGCAAGCGCTCTAGCCAAATGAGCTAATCCCCCAAAAATGAGATGCCAAATATACATGGAAGTTCTTAATTGTAAGCAATTATATTTGCACAGATTATGGCTGTAAAAATCACCACTTCTCAAATCCTAAAACTGGCTATTCCAGCTATTATCGCTGGTATTGCAGAACCTTTAATAAGCATAACAGATCTTGCTATAATTGGTAAAATGGATGGTGACACCACAAATGCACTTGCCGCCATAGGTCTAGTTGGCACTTTTTTAAGTGCTATCATCTGGACTTTAGCGCAAACCAAAACATCTATTTCTTCTATAGTTTCTAATACGCTGGGAGAAAATAATCTAGATAAAATTAACCAATTGATCCCACAAGTGGTATGGCTTAATATTGTTTTAGGGATATTGATATATCTAGTTACTGCTCCTATTGCGACTTTTATTTTTACTCTTTATAAAGCACAGAATGATGTGCTTTCCATCGCTTCTAGTTATTATCAAGTGCGTGCATTAGGCTTTCCTATGACCTTGTGCGCGTTTGCCATTTTTGGAATCTTTAGAGGTTTGCAAAATACATCTTGGGCTATGATAGCAAGTCTTTCTGGTGCCATTGTAAATATCTTACTCACACTTACCTTAGTTTATGGAATCGATGGTGTAATTCCTTCTTTAGGTGTGATGGGTGCAGCCTACGGCAGTTTAATGGCACAATTAGTTATGCTCGTTATTGCTATTTATTTCTTGTATAAGAACACAGTTTTTTCCATGAGGTTAACGTTCTGGCGGCCACATGAAAAACTCAAAAAACATGTGGCATTGACAGCAAATTTCTTTTTACGTACGGTGGCGATCAATGTGGCTATTTATCTATCCTATCGTTATGCAAACCAGTACGGGATTGCACAAGCTGCTGCCCATGCAGTATTGATGAATGTATGGCTGTTCTTTTCCTTTTTAGTTGATGGATTTGCAAATGCTGGTAACGCGATAGGAGGAAAGCTTTTTGGATCTAAAGACACTGCTTCTCTCAAATATCTAGCAAATAAGACATCACTTTACGGTGTGGTTATAGCATCTATTCTAGCAGTAATATGTACCGTTTTATATCCATTTTTAGGAACTCGTTTTACAGACGATCCTGATGTGCTCGATATTCTAGCCAGTACCTTTTGGATTGTTTTGCTCATGCAACCCATTAATGCAGTGGCATTTGTATACGATGGTATTTTTAAGGGTTGGGGCGAGGCGTCTTACTTACGTAATCTGTTGTGGTTACTCACTGCATTTGTTTTTATTCCTGTTTTACTCACTTTAGATTACCTAGAATGTAATCTCTATGCAGTCTGGTGGGCCTTTTTTGCCTGGATGATAGGTCGTGCAGCGGTTTTATTTTTCAAATTTAAGAGCAAAGTAAGGGCGATGGAAAATAAATTAATCGCAAAATAAAACTCTATCAAGGACTTCTTTTTTAAGGATTTTCTACCTTAGATAAATTTCTATTTGTCTCGCTTTCGCGAAAGCGGAATCATCACAATCATTTTCTTAAATAGTATCTTTGCAGCTTAAATATAAATTATGAACTCGTTACTTATACAAGACAGCTCATTCCTTGATATTTTGGGATTTTTAGGCGGTTCTGGGCTATTTTTAGTTTTGGGAATTTTACTCATCATAGTTGTGATTTATAATAAATACAAACGCAAAGGATGAAAAAAGTACGTATTACAAAAGAATTTACATTTGAAACCGGTCATGCACTATATGGTTATGATGGTAAGTGTCGCAATGTGCACGGTCATAGCTATAAATTAGCAGTTACGGTAATCGGGACGCCTATTGACGAATTAGGTCATGTAAAACATGGAATGGTGATTGATTTTGGTGATTTGAAAAAAATCATAAAAGAAGAAATTGTTGAGCCTTTTGATCATGCTACGGTATTTAATAAAAACACTCCTCACGTAGAACTGGCAAAAGAACTATCTGATAGAGGTCACGATGTGATTCTAGTAGATTATCAACCTACTAGCGAGATGATGATTATTGATTTTGCAGATAAAATCAAAAAGCGTTTACCAGAAAATATCTCTTTGCATCATTTAAGGCTGCGAGAAACAGAAACCAGCTATGCAGAATGGCATGCGGCTGATCAATTTTAAAAACCGATTATTTAGAGTTAGAAGTGTATTTATTGTTAATTTTAGAATACTACCTACTACATGTTTACATTTAATAGGTAGTTTGTAAACGCTACAAAACAAAAAAACCTCCTTAAATCTAAATGATTTAAGGAGGTTTTTATTTATTTTGATCAACTTATTGCTTCACTTTAGGCAATTGCATTTCAATACCATTATTTTCTCCTACACTTACACTACTGCTTCCTAAAATAGTTACTTGTCCAACAGTAAAATCACTTTCTTTTGCTTCAAATATGTTGTCTACATATTTTTGCGGATTGCGATCTATGTATGGAAACCAAGTGCTGTGAATCTGGATCATGATTCTGTGCCCTTTTTTAAAGGTGTGTAATATATCTTGTAATGGAAAGTTCACTTCTGTTTTTTTTCCTTCTTTGAAAGGTTCTGGTTTTGAAAAATCATTTCTAAAACGACCTCTAAAGGTTTCTGCTCGTACCAGTTGCTGGTAGCCTGCTAGAGTCACATGATCTGGTGTGTGTTCACCATTTTCCATATCACCAGGGTAAACATCTATTACTTTTACGATAAAATCTGCATCTGTAATATCTTTTAAAATCACTTCTAGATTAGCTTGAATTTCTCCTGCTAGTCTCATGTCGTTTTCAAGTACTTCTGTTTGAAAAGTAAGTACATCTGGCCTGCGAGAAGCATGACGCTGGTCGTCAGTCATATAGGCTCTAGGTGTAAAAGTAACTGGTGTTACTTCACTTCTAAAAGGAACAGGTTTCATAGGATCACTGATGTATGTGTGCTTTACATTCTTATCGCCAGCTTTGTTAACTAATAACTTACCGTTTTTACCAAAACTAAAAGTAACCTCAGCATCTTGTGGTGGCCACTGTGTAAACTGATTCCATTCTTTTAAACCAGTATCAAACATATATGCTTCTGGTAGTTGTGGATTTTTCTTTCCTTTTAAATGGTGCTCAAAAAATGGTGTTTCAATATTCTTTTGATAAAATGTAGAAAGACTATCACCAAAGTGAATGTGATTTACCATTTGCTTACCACGTTCTCTCGCCCAGTTTCCATGACTCCATGGTCCCATAACAATCGTATTGTTTTTATTGTTTGGATTATTGCGCTCTACATTTTTATAAATATTAAGTGGTCCGTAAAGATCCTCTGCATCAAACCATCCACCTACAGTCATTACGGCATGGTCTACATCTTTCAAATGATTAATAATAGCGCGTTTTTGCCAGAACTCGTCATAATTAGGATGTGTAGCCACATCTTTCCAAAAGAAATTATCAGGAAATATATTTTCGGTCACATTTTTAAGTGGTCCTATTCCCATATTAAATTCATAGCTATCCTTCATATTTCCAGCAGCTCTCATTTTATCCCATTTATCATTGTACCAACTTTCTGAAGTAGGTTCTGACTGGTGTCCAAAAACTGGATAGGCCATTAAATAACTTTGTAAAGTTGCTCCCATATGATGAAAATCATCAAAGAAAAAATCACCTATAGGTGCCTGTGGTGAAGATGCTGTTAAAGCTGGATGCGCTTCTGGAAGTGCGGCTGCAGTGTAAAAGCCTGGATAAGAAATACCCCATTGTCCTACTTTCTTATTATTGTTAGGTACGTTATTGATCAACCATTCTATGGTATCATAGGTATCACTACTTTCATCAATATCTTTCTCGTTGCTCACATCATTACCAGCAATGTGTGGACGCATATTATCAAATTCTCCTTCACTCATCCATCTACCACGCACATCTTGATATACAAATATGTATCCTTCTTCCATCATGTATTTGTTAGGACCTAAAGATCTTTTATAAGCATCTTCTCCATAAGGTCCAACGCTATAACAGGTGCGTTGTAGCATGATAGGATATTCTTTTGAAGTGTCTTTTGGTGCATAAATGACAGTATACAGTTTTATGCCGTCACGCATAGAGATGGTTTCTACGGTTTTGGTGTAGTTTTCTTTTACGTAGTTATTTGTGGATTGCGCTTTCGCGAAAGCGAAACTAAAAACAGCAACGATAACAAGAATAAAGTTTTTCATGGGTTCTATATTATAAGTCGTTAAATATAATCTTTAGGCTTAAAAAAATGACTTTTGTTAAGAAAGCCTTAATAGATTTTAATAACTATAATTTACTAAACCTTTAATTTACAGAATAAAAAAAGCCTCTATATAAGAAGAGGCCTTTAATAAATAATCGATGGGCTGTCGTTTATTTAACTAGTATTTTCTTAGTTACAGATGATGTTTCAGTTTCAATTTGGATAAAATACATTCCTTGTGAAACACCAGATAAATCAACTACATGGTTATTTCCATTATTGTTTCTTTTTGCTGCAATTTTCTTACCGCTTACATCATAAACGTTATAGTCAAATGAGTCTGATGTATTCCATGCAATATTAAAAATACCAGTAGAAGGATTAGGATAAATCGTAAATGAATCTTCTAGTGAAGTGGATACATTGCTTAAAACACCATTAATCACAAAGTTATCAATTACTGCTCCTTCTTCTGTTACTGAGCCGTCAGTTCTAAAAACATATCTAAAAATGACTTGAGATGGATTGTTTAGTGAAGCAAGTGAGAGGCTGTAATTAGTTAATGTTGTAGCGCTACCAGTCCATTGACCACCTACACAGTTGAAACAATTTGAATTATTAGGAAAACGATTAGAGTTGTACCAGTTAGGATCAGAGGCTGTTCCTAATATATTCCAATTATCACCACCATCAGTTGAATATTCCATATAAAGTAAATCCCAATTATTTTCTATTTCAAAAGCCATGTCAAAAGACAAAACAGGATTAGATGCAAGAGTTAAATCGTAGCAACCAGAATACAAATAAGTAGTTGAGTTGTTTGCATATTCACCAGAAAGGTTAGTGGCATAAACATTTGATGCACCTGTAATTGTACTGGTTAGAACCTGTCCATTTGCAATACCTCTTTCCCATGAAGAGTCATTGACAGAACCAGAATTGAGAAATTCTCTATTTTCAAATTGATGTAAATCGTTTATCACACCACTAGAATTACCTAAGACTTCAATAATTCTGCTATTGTTGTTGGTATAAAAATCATTAATAGTAGTAATGAAGACACTTATTCTTTGATTCCCAGCACTTAAGTTAAGCCCGTTAAGATTTATAGAAACTTCATTATCAGGAGCCATGGTAACGTTCTCTTGTATTGTTACAGGGGTATTGCGACCTATTATATAATTTATATCAATAGAGTTGATAGTACTCATACCTGTGTTCTTTACAATAATTGTTAAACCTCCATTTCCACAAGTAATGTCACCAGCATCGTTTTGTATCTCTACTAACTGGATGTCTGTAGATGGTGCAATACGTTGCAAAGCAGTTTGCCAGATGCCTCTTCCATAAGTTCCTGCAGTTAACGTATTGTCGTTTAGATTGATTTCTAAATCTCTAATATTTACGTTAGGAAGGTTGTTTCCAAAAGGTTCCCAAGTGTTATTTGCTTCATCATATCTGTAAACACCTACGGTGGTTCCTACATACAAAGGCTCGTCAATACTTAGACCTTGATGCACTAAAGTGTTTTTACCTAGATTAGGTAGATTACCAGTAATGTTTGTAAAAGAGGTTCCTTGATTGGTGCTTTTATACACTTGGCCATTAGAAAACCTAGTAGCCACATAGATAATTGAACCATTATTAGTGTTCACTTCTATTGCTGTAATATTTTGAGGAAAGTTAGCAAGAACGCTAAAACTAGCACCAGCATCAGTACTTTTATATAAGACTTCATTTACCGCGACATAGATAATACTATCATTGTTAGGATCAATATCCATCACATCAATATTAGAACTAAAAGGTGGAGACACTTGTGTAAAAGCACCATTTTCAACCTTGTATAAACTGCTATAACCTGCATAGATAACACCGTTACTATCGGTTTTCATGGGTGTTATCCAGTTACCAGTTTCAGGTCCAGTAATAGAACCTGCACGGCTGTTTCCTCCATCTGTAGAGAAATACAAGCCACCACCACGTTGGGTAAAACCGTATCTTATATTAGGGTTTTTAGGGTCGATTCCGGCTTCCATACCATCAGCACCATAATAATTTTTCCAAGAGCTTGAACTTCTTGAAAAACCACCGTTATCTTGCAAACCTCCAGCAATATCTACACTAGATTGTTTACTTACCGCTATTCTATAAAATTGTCCGATTTGTGCACTTGCTGTTAAGTCTGTAAAGCTGCCAGCTTCATTCGTACTTCTGTAAACACCACCGTCAGATAAAACAAATAGCTCATTACCAAATTGCCTGATTTGATGAATGTCTGCATGGGTATATGAAGGTTGTGAACTGTTACTCCAACTATTGATTTTAGTAAAAGCAGAACCTCCAGAGGTGGATTTCCAAATATTAAGACATCCCGTATAAATAGTCTCTGCGTTTGTAGGTGATACTTCAAGGGCTAGATCAAACCACCCTTGATTGCTTTCTAGAATATCTACTCCTGAGTCTCTTCTTGTAAAGGATGTACCGCTATTAGACGATCTATAAACTCCTAATAGATCATTGTTACTATCGATAATAAGTAAGTACACATAATTAGGGTTAGCAGGTGTAACGCCTATAACAGATCTTCCTTGATTAAAGGGTAGACCAGAATTAATTTGTGTCCAAGTATTTCCCTGATCCATGGATTTATAAAAACCAGACATAGTAGACATATATATAACATTAGAATCGCCTGGTTTAAACTTAATGTCTTTTACATTTCCATTAAATGTTCTATTTACAGTTGTACCAGCATTAGTAGATTTGTAAAAACCTCGATTAGAAGATATAAATAGATTATTACTATTATTAGGATCAATGTAAATCTCACTGATGTTAGAACCACCGTTGGTAAATGTTAATCCAGTAGTATTAAAAGAAACGCCAGCATCTGTAGATTTAAGCATACCAATACTATCACTATCACCAGCATCATCATCACCTGTTCCTAAATAAACAATATTTGAATCGTTAGGATCTATTGCAATAGCACTAGTCCCTATTTGAGAAAGAAAATCTGTTAGAGGAGACCAGTTTGTGCCTGCGTCTGTAGACTTCCATGCGCCGCCACTGGGCGTTCCCATATAGTAAATGTTTGGGTCATTAGGGTCAACGATTAATGTATTGACACGACCTTGCCCTGGAGACCACGACCCAGTTGCTGTATAAGAAAATGGCCCTACAGGAACCCAATTAGAGTTATCTAACAAACTATTTTTTAATGTGGCGCTTTGTAATTCGTTTTTGATATCAAAAGAACTTTGAACCGTACCATCTGCTTTTACATATGCCTCAGCACGATCAACCCATCGCATAAACGGTTTGTAACCGCTACCTCGAGTATCTTTATTATGTGTTTCCCAGTAGAGATCTCCGGCAGTTTTAATCTCTTTATAAGTAGGCTGTTCTCCATTTTTATTAAGAAGTAATTCCTGCATCCATGGAGCGTCTGTACCTAGCTGCGCTAGAGAAACGGAACAAACAAATAATATAAAAAATGTACAAAATATTTTCATGGCACTTCAAATTGAGGGAATTGCAATATAAGTAGCATTTATCACGTTTTAATAACTTAACAGTAAAAACATTCTTTTTTGATTAAAAACCTTGCTTGTTTGCCATATTCTTAAACAAACTAAGACTTTTGTCTATAATTTTTATTTAAGATTCACTTTCTTCTATTACTAAAATTAGAAAACTAATAACCGGTTTGCTTCCCTTTTCTATCTCTAGATAAGCCTTTTGTCATCCATACTGGTGCAGATTTTCCTTTAAGATAGTGATCAAAAAATTGCATCATTCTTACAGAAAGATCCCTTTGATTTTTAGTTTTTCTTAAGTTATGCGCCTCATCATTATAAACCAATAACCAAGACGGTTTTCCTAATCTGCGCATTCCCATGAACATTTCAATTCCTTGATAATAAGGTACAGCCCCATCTGCATCGTTATGCATCATGAGCAGCGGTGTTTCTATTTTAGGAATGTGAAATAAAGGCGAGTTCTCTATATATAAATCCAGTCCTTCCCATAAATTTTTACCTATTCTAGTTTGTGTTTTTTCATATTGAAAAGCACGGCTTAAACCGCTGCCCCAGCGTATGCCTCCATAAGCACTAGTCATATTTGAAACTGGTGCACCTGCCATTGCTGCAGCATATTTATTGGTACGTGTTACTAAATAAGCGGTTTGATAACCACCCCAACTTTGACCTTGCAAAGCCATTTTATCAGAATCTACATATCCTAGTTTTTCTACAGCTTCTGTTCCAGATACGATGCAGTTATAGGCACTTTGACCAGGATGACCATCTTTATATACAATGTCTGGCACAAAAACTACATAATCGTTACTTGTTAGGTAGGAGAAGTTTACTGTACTTGCACTAGGTAAAGGTGATCTGTAACTGTGTAATCTATCTGCATATTTTTCATAGAAATAGACAATCATTGGATACTTTTTGCTAGGATCAAAATTAGCCGGCTTGTAAATAAGACCTTCTAACGGCACACCATCGTAAGCATTCCATTTAAATAATTCTACCGTTCCCCATTTGAAATCTTTTTCCTGCGGATTGATATCTGTAAGTGGTCTTTTAAGTTTTGGAGTCAAGTATTCTATATCTGGATAATCTTGAAAGTTTCCTGAAGTGATCAGTAAAGCGTCTGAGTTTTCTGCTTTCGCGAAAGCGTTAACATTACGATCACTCACCTCATATAACGGCTCTATTCCATTTGCACCAAGTAACATTAAAGAGTTTGCTTTTGTACGATGATCAAAGGCTGAGAGCAATAACTTATTATTAAAATAGGTAGCAAGGTCACGGTTTTCTCTATCGAGTGTTTCTGTGCGATAGGTGATCTTGTTTTTACGGCCTGATTGAGTCATATTAACAGGTGCAGCTTCTCCAGTAGGATCTAGCTTCCAGATATCATATTTATCATAAACAAGAGCAAAACCACCCTTATCAAAACCACCAAAACCATGAGCATTTGCTAGCGATGGATGGTCGTCATCTTCGTCTGCAAAACTTACGTCTAAAAACTTGGTTAGGTTTTTTCCTATTTGAGTTTCTAGATTCATCATATGCCAATCTTGGGTGTCATAATTAAAATAAATCACATGCGTATTTTCTGGATTTCTTATAGGCGAACTTCCTGAATTATTGATGATAAACTTTTTACTACGCGTCTTTAGGTTTTCTACCAGATAGTCAGATCTCCATGGATAATCCCACGATCTGGCTATATCGTATTTATCATTGCTTGCATAAATCACATAATTGCCTTCCATATCATCGTCCCAATCGGTATCTCTCATATCATAATCATTGAGAAACTGGATAGAGCCTTTTTTTGTATCCCAAATCACGGTAGAAGACTGGCGTTCTAGACTTGATAAACGAGTTTTTTGTTCTGGTTGCGTCATGCGGTCTTTATAATTCCAGACGTCCACTTGCGCAATCTCGTCATCCATTAAAGTTGTGTCTATGGTATATTCAATTTTAGGTTGCGTGTAAAACATCAAGCGTTTTCCATTTTCAGAAAATTGAGCTTTTCTTTTATCAGTAAGCGTCCAGCCATCTTTGATATTTCCTTCTCCGTAGGCCAGTTGTTTTGTAAAAGCATCTTTATCCTTTTGATAATACAGTTCGTATTTTAAAGAATCAGTTTCTGTGCTGTCCATGGCCACTTTATAGGCAAGTTGCTTCCCATATTTATCTATAACAAGATTTTTATAGCGCCATGCGGTTTCTAATAAAGTGGTTGAGGTTCTTGTGGTAGCGTCATAGTAATAAACGCCGTGATCTTTCTTCTTTTTTCCTTGCATGCGAGAATAGATAAAGCCATTTCCTTCTCGTGGCATGGCATATTCTTTAAAGCTATCGATACTATCTTTAGTTTTAGATGCAGTTTGATAAACGATTAGATAATCCTCTTTTGTGTAATCTACTATTTCTTTATCGGCGTCTATTTTTTTGAGCTCCTTTTGCTTTTTCTCTAATGCTTCTTTTTCTTTTTTGAGTCTTCGTTTTTTCTGTCTTTTAGTTTCTTTTATAGGTTCTTCTACTTCCGTAGTAGTGTCTTTTTTCTTCTCTGTTTTCAGGTCTTTAAATTTTTCTATAATTAGAAAATCATTGCGTTTGTCACTAGCGGTATATTTTTTTACTCGCTGTATAGAATCAATTATTTTTCCAGTTGCCACATCATAAACCATGAACTTGTTTTTAGATTGCTTGGCTTTATCTAAATCGTCTTTTTTCTCTTTGCGCAGTTTTTGGTATTCTGGTTTTTGAAGAAAATAGACGTACTTCTCATCAGCACTTATTTGTGGTTGAACGCCATTGAAAAAAGTGTGTTTACTATCATTTGTGATATTATGAATTTCAAGATAACCATCGCCAGCACCGGTTGAGGTAACAACACTTATTGCTACTAGATTACCACTAGGAGAAATCTCTGTACTTGCTGTACGTTTCCAAAGGTCATAGTCGTCATGAGTTAGTGCTTTTTTCTGACCTAAAGCAGTTATGCAAATCGTCAGGGCTAGTAAAGTGAGAAGATTTTTCATAAGAAGTGTTTTTATAATAAGAGTTGATGGGCTGTTTATTTATTGCGCAATTCTTTGATGTAATTTTGGTCCCATGCTTTTTTCATGGCTGTAAGCGCACTTACATTATCATTAGGAACAGCAATAGAAAGAACGTAATGTGCTATTTTCCATTTTCCATCTTCTATTTTCATAACGCCACTACCACGACATATTCCCATTTGGGTATCCAGTAATTCATCAAAATAAATCCATCCATTTGCTTCATACAAATTGCGTTCTAAAGAAGTGAAAGACCAGGCTTTCCCTTTATCAAAGTAGGGTTTTGAAAAGCTTTTAAATTCTTCTAGCTGCCAGTTTTCTGTAGCGTCAGTTCCTATAAAAACAGCATCTTCTGTCATGAGGTTAAAATAATCTTCAAAATTAGCTACAGCAGCAGCCTCATGCCACGCATCTATGGATTGCGCCGCATTTGCTGTATTTATAGGTTGTTGAGAGGCGCATCCCACTAGGATCGCGACGGATAGAATTAATAACAGTTGTTTCATAGTACGTAAAGATAAAGATTAGTAATTTTAAATTATGGAAAAACACAAATGCGGTTGGTGCCTGGGCGATGATCTTTATGAAGATTATCACGATCATGAATGGGGGAAACCTGTCTATGAAGATCAGGTCTTATTTGAATTCTTGATTCTAGAAACCATGCAGGCAGGCTTAAGCTGGATCACGATCTTGCGCAAGCGCCAAAATTATTTTGATGCACTCGATCAATTTGATGTTCAAAAGATTGCACAATACGATCAGGCAAAACAAGAAGAATTACTTCAAAATGCAGGAATTATACGCAATAAATTGAAGGTGAAATCTATCGTGACTAATGCGCAGCTTTTTATAAAAATCCAAAAAGAATACGGCAGTTTTTCTAAGTTTATTTGGGCTTATGTGGATGGAAAGCCTATTAAAAACAAAGTCCTAAATTATAAAGAAGCTCCTGCAAATACGGCCTTATCAGATCAAATTTCTAAAGATCTTAAGAAACGAGGCTTTAAATTTGTAGGCTCGACAATTATGTATGCATTCATGCAAGCCACAGGAATGGTAAATGATCACGAGGTAAATTGTTTTAGATATGATCAGGTATAAAGTTTTATGGATTTGTTGCGTTCTCGCTTTCGCGAAAGCGGAATTATCAAAAGCACAGTCCACTCAAAAAATAGAGCGTGAAGAAAAGATCGATGCGATAGATTTTCCAAAAAATGCTCTACAAACCGTTGAAGAAATAGGTTATTCTCGTAAAAAAGTAAAGTTTTACAGAGAGACCGATGGCGATAAAACCAGTTATGAAGCAAAGCTGAAATACAAAGGTTCTAAATACAGCATAGAGTTTAATCAAAACGGAATCTTAGAAGACGTGGAAATAGACCTGCCTAAAAGGGAAATACCTAAAGAAACCAGAACTTTATTAAACAGGCGACTGGATACTATTGCGAGAAAATACCGTATAGAAAAAGTACAATTGCAATATTTGAATAAGGGACAGACCAGTCTAGAGATACAAACTAGAATAGATCGTAAGGACTTTGATAACTATGAAATCATAGTTGCTTTTAAAGACAAACGTAAAATTTATCGCAAGGAAATCCTCTTTGATAATAAGGGAGCATTTATTCAAGAACGTGATATAAAAAGACAGGAATATGACTTCATTTTATTCTAGAGCTTTTTTGTTCGTGCTCTTGCCGTTATGGTCGTTTTCTCAAGTTGTAGATGACGTTATTGTGCAACCTTCCATAAATATATCTTGGGAGACAGGAAACAGGTGGAGTTTTAACAGCGTTATAGAACAAAGAAATAGTACAGAAGATTCTTTTAAAGCATTACATATTCAAGCTGCTCAATTTGCTAGTTATGACATTGGTTTCTATTCTCAATTAGGATTAGGAATCATGTATCGTGAATTATTTGATGATGCCAGACCTGAAGAAGTTCGTTTTACAGAGCAATATGTGTACAGTAGAAAATACAATGCTCTCAAAATTGCACATCGAGCAAGATGGGATCAACGATTGCGAGGTGATAGAACTACACACAGATGGCGCTACCGACTTTCTAGTTCTTTGCCATTGAATGGTTTTGCGGCAGATGTGTCAGAATTTTATCTTACAGCAAGTCTAGAAACAGTCTTCATTGCTGAAAGAAATGAAAGACCAGGTTACGACCAACGATTTTCTTTAGGAATAGGAAGGCAAATAAATAAAAAACTAAAATTACAACTGGTCACTGAATATCGATTTGAAGATTTTACTGCAAATACAGAAAGGTTACTGTTTTTAAATATTGGGGTATACTATAAGTTATAATTTATTTCAAATAACTCAAAAACGCCTCTCGATCCATTTCTACACCACCTAAACTGTCTAAATGATCGTTATAAACTTGTGCGTCTATAAGATGGTAATCCAGCTGTTGCAACTTTTGTACTAGGTACATGAAAGCGATTTTACTAGCATCTGTAGCTAACGAAAACATGCTTTCACCACAAAATATTTTTTTCTCAGGAACATCAATTCCGTATAATCCACCGACCAATTCATTGTCTTTGAAAACCTCTATACTTTTTGCATGGCCTAAATCATGAAGTTTTGAATAAGCATTAAGCATATCTTCATTGATCCAGGTGCCGTCCTGATCATTGCGTTTTACCGTGCCACAATGATTCATCACTTCTTTAAAACAAGTGTTTTCTCTGACTTCATATCCTCGATTGCGTTTGCTTTGTCTCATAGACTTAGTAATACGCATAGGTTGGTTAGATTTTAAATCAAAAACCATACGTGGATCAGGACTCCACCAGCAAATAGGTTCTCTATCATTATACCATGGAAAATAGCCTGAATTATAAGCAAGCAGTAACCGGTCTACACTTAAATCACCACCTATTGCTGCAAGTCCATGATCGGGCGCATTGTTAGGGTTTGGAAAAAATAAAGAATCGTCTAGTAAATACAAGAGAAATAGGTAATTAAGTTTGGTAATAACGTCAAAATTAGCAATCTTTGAATGGTCTTCAGATTTAAATTTATTTTCATCATTGCTTTTTTTTGAGTTTGTTTGAAGACTAGCCTATTAATTTAGGAGATCCCGATCTTGAGAAAGTCGGGATTTTTTATTTTATTATTTTGATATCGCCATTCAAAGGTGCGGACATAAGTCTACACTTAGGAATAATTAAACGCAAAAAAGCAGCAAGAAAAACTGCTGCTTTGATAAACATTTCAATAAATCTCTGTGTTAAAAAGGTAAATCATCATGATCTTCATTCTTTGAGTTAGAAACTGGTTCATACTCATCAAATGGTGGTACTTCTGGAGCACCTGCTGGAGCTTGTGCACCTACTTTTTCAATTCTCCAACCTACTATAGAGTTGAAGTATTTCACCTCATTTTGTGGACTGGTCCATTCTCTACCTCTAAGGTTGATTCCTACTTTCACCGCATCTCCTACTTGAAAAGCATCTAATAAACTTGTTTTATCTTGAACAAATTCTAGATTCAAATGCTGTGGATATTGCTCTTCTGTAGTTACTACCAATTCTCTTTTTTGAAAACCGCTCGCCCCAAAGGACTTTGTTTCACCGATAACTTTAATTTTTCCTTGTACTTCCATAGTCTATAATAATAAATAATTCCACGCATTCAGGATTTCTCCTCTTGCGATGAGCTCCTTTGCTCCATTGTGTTTATCTGTTGTAGAGAGGTTGAATAGTTGTTCCGCTTTCGCGAAAGCTAACACTTCTTCCTTCTCTGGGATCTTTTCAATATTTCCTAACTTACCAAGATCATTTCCTGTAAGAATATCACTATTTCTAGCATGTTCTGGCAATGCATCAACGCCTACTCCTAAAGTAGATAGCGGTTTTGCCACTTCAAACATTGCTTCCTTAGAACGACAATACCAGTTGCCACCCATTCTCGCAACAGTATCAATCTTAAAAGGATCAATCTTGTTATCAGCATCTAGAACGGCGTCATTTACATGAACCATTACCACTTCACAAATGATGAGGTTTCCAGCACCACCTTCTTGACCTAGTTCTACGATTTCTTTTACTTTACACTCAAATTGCACCGGACTTTCACCTACTCGTGGTGGCGCAACGATATCACTTTTTACAGCAGTAAGACCAGCCTTTTCAAACTCGTTTACACCTTCTGCATAATCTGTGCTGGACAAAGACATTTGTTGAACAATATCGTAGTTTACAATATTGATCACTACTTCACCAGTAGCTCTCGCATTCAATAAAGTATGCTTTACCGTATTATTTCTAACACGTCGTGCAGGAGAAAATATCATCACTGGTGGATTTGCACTAAACACATTAAAAAAGGAATATGGCGATAAATTTACCTTTCCATTTTCATCAATTGTACTAGCAAAAGCAATAGGGCGTGGCTGCACAGCACCTAGCATAATGCCATGAAGTTGAGCCGTTTCTATTTCTTTAGGGTTGAGTTTCAAATTGTGATTTTAGTAAGTTACAAAGGTAAGATTTTAATTGAGAAGATGATAATGGTCTTGTATGAAAATGGAGCATTCCACACTCGTTGCGGAATCTGCTAGAATCTTTTTAAAATTAATTTACGAGCGCTATGTGAATATCAAAATTAAAACTCCTTTCCTTAAAAAGGAAAGGTGGATTTGACTCGATATAGGCAAAGACGGAAAGGTTTTGCAGTGCTGGAATATAGATTCAGGGCTTTTACCTTTAGAATTATCCGTCAGTTGTTTATCAACCATCAACTTCAATTTTAAATTTATATTCAAGTTCAAAAGAAACCTACCATTCAGAGTTAGAGAAAGGTTTCAGGATTTTCCTTAACTTTCACGACTTACCAAAAATCTCCACCATATGAGACCAAAATCTCACTTTACATCAGCGCTATCATTTCTTGCGATTATACTAATGATTTGGTATGCTTTTCATGGTCAGACGCCATCTTCTGAAGTGAAAGATAATCTACCAGAAACAGAGTGGTCAACAGCTCGTGCACTAAAACATGTGAAAGCTATTTCTATGAAACCTCATTATGTAGGAAGTGATGCGCACAATGAGGTGAGAGATTATATCTTAAAAGAATTTCGGAAAATGGGAATGAGTGTTACTACTCAAAAAGGCTATGACATCAGCTGGAATGGTAATATGTCTCAACCAGAAAATATTCTCGCTCGCATTAAAGGTTCTGAGCAAGGAAATAAAGCTTTGGTATTATTAACACATTACGATAGTGATCCACATTCTAGTAAAGGAGCCAGCGATGCCGGCAGCGGCGTGGCAACTATTTTAGAAAGCGTACGCGCATTTCTTGCTACTAATAAACAACCCAAAAATGATATCATTATTTGCATTACCGATGGTGAGGAATTAGGGTTAAATGGTGCCAGCCTTTTTGTAAACAAGCACCCTTGGGCAAAAAATATAGGTTTTGTACTCAATTTTGAAGCTCGTGGTAGTGGTGGACCTAGTTATGTTCTGGTAGAAACTAATGGCGGTAACCGCAAAATCATGGAAGAGTTCATGGCAGCTGGAACAGATTATCCTGTGGCAAATTCGCTTGCTTATAGTATTTACAAAATGATCCCTAATGATACTGACTTGACTATTTTTAGACAAGATGGTGATATCAACGGATTGAATTTTGCTTTTATAGGCGATCATTATGATTACCATACAGAACTGGACAACTATGAGCGATTAGACCGCAATACGCTTGCACATCAAGGCTCATATTTAATGCCGTTGTTACATCATTTCAGCAATCTTGATATGACAGATCGTGTGATGGTAGCTCAAGGAGATGATCTGGTTTACTTTCCATTACCTATTGTAAAAATGGTCAGTTTTCCATTCAGCTGGCTGGCTGCAATGATCATAGTTAGTGGTGTATTGCTTTTATTTTTGATCTTTTTAGGAATACGTAAAAGACGCATTACTTTAAAACATCTTTTTGGTGGTTTCATTCCCTTTCTGGGGAGTTTAGTAATTGGTTATTTACTTAGTAATTACGGCTGGTTAGCTGTTAAAAACCATGAGTTTTTTGTGGACATGAATCCTGTATTTCCTTACAACGGCTACTGGATGATCGCAGCATCTGCTTTTGCAGCGGTAACCATTTCCTTTTTCTTGTACCATAAATTTTACCACCGTGATCGCATTGCCAGTTTAAGCGTGGCGCCTTTAATTTTGTTATGGATCATAAGTTTAGCGATAGCCTTTCCAGTAGGCGATGGCGGTTTAATTCCTGATGTTTATTTGGGCGGCGCAGGTTTCTTTTTGATTCCGCTATTTGCTGGTTTGATCATGTTATGGCTCAATATTTATCAAAAACGACCTAGCTACATCTTATTATTGTTGCTCGCTGGTCCTGCAATTTTTGTTTTTGCACCGTTTATTAAAGCGTTTCCAGTGGCTTTGGGAATGAGTATTCTTTTTGTTGCTGCTGTTTTAAGTGCGCTTTTGTTTGGTTTGCTCATTCCTATTCTAGGACATTATCGCAAGAAAGGATTGCTGGCCTTTGGTTCTTTAGTGGTGACTATAGTTTGTTTGTGTTTCGCTTTCGCGAAAGCGGAATTCTCACCAACCCAACCCAAACCTACCAGCTTGATCTACGTTCAAAATCAAGACGATCAAACCGCACAATGGGCAACCTATGATCGTGCATTGTCAGATTGGACGAAAGAAAAACTAGGCGATAACCCTAAAGAGGCAAAGGAGTTAAATGCCAACTCCATCGATTCAAAATACGGTACAGGATTCACTTACGCAGCAAAAACCATCTATCAAGATTTACCAGAAGTAGCTCTGGAATTAGTTGCAGATTCTACTGTAAATGATTTACGCACAGTAAAGTTTAAAGTCACCAGCGAGAGCGATGTACATAGATATGAAGTTTTTGCAGATTCTAAATATGAATTTGAAAAAGCGGTAGTAAACGGATTAAAAATACAGCCTAGCGGCAAATCAAAAAAGCCATTTGCAAACCGATGGGGCAACCGATTCTTAAGTTATTACGTGAAAGAAAACGCACCACTAGAAATGGAATTGACTTTTGATGCGGCAACAGAGCCTGAAATCATTTTATATGCAGCGTCATTTGATCTACTAGAACAAGAACAATTTAATGTCTCACAAAGACCTCTGGACCAGATGTCAATGCCTTTTGTCTTAAACGATGCTGTGTTGAGAAAACGCACTCTAAAGCTATCAAAAGATTTCAGACAACCTAATGATGACGTAACCTACGAACTAGTTGAGCCAAATGCAGAGTAAGGAAACAATCGGTATCTTAGGTTGTGGCTGGTTAGGTTATGACCTTGCTTTAAAGTTAAAAGAGCAAAACTATCAAGTAAGAGGAACTTCCAGAAATTCAGAAAAGCTCCAAAACCTTCAGGAAAATGAGATCAAAGCCTTTGAAATAGATATTACCGAAAATAAAATCTATGGTGATTTACAGGGCTTTCTAGAACATCTTGACGCACTTGTTATTGATATTCCACCAGGATTGCGCAAGAATCCAGAAAGTGATTTTGCCTATCGCATAAGAATGTTGATGCGATTTGTACAGGTCTATGAAATACCTCATGTCATTTTTATTTCTTCCACTTCTGTTTTTGAGGATCGAAAAGATATTCCAGAATACGTCGAGAATTCTCTTCCTAATGCCATAAGTAATAACGGTAAAAAAATCATCGCAGCTGAAGAAGGAATACGAAAGATGGCACAAAAATCAACTATTATTAGACCATGTGGTTTGATAGGAGAAGATCGCCATCCTATTAAAATGCTGGCTGGTAAAAGCGGAATTAAAAATCCTGACGCGCCAGTAAATCTAGTCACTCGTGATCATGTGAATTCTCTGATTACGAAAGTGATCACTGGAGAAATCGATGCTCCTGTGATTCATGGGATCAGTGAACCTCATGAAATCCGTAAAGTTTATTATCAAAAAGCCGCTGAAGAATTTGGGTTGAAAATACCGGTTTTTGAGAAAGAAGGTAATAACCTTGGGAAGAAGATTATTTCAATGATCTCAATATCATAAGGGGCGGAATTAATTCCGCCCCTTATGATAAAATATTTGGAGGTTTTCACGTTCTTTAAACTCAAAGAATCCGTAGATTCAAGCAGTGAAAAAATTGCTCTTTAAACATAAAATCAAACTCAGCGTCCTAACGATTTTGCTCGTATGGTATGCAGTATGTTTACCAGAAAAACTATTTGATGTTCCTTATTCTACTGTTATAGAAAGTAAGGATGGCAGGTTACTCGATGCACATATTGCAAAAGATGAACAGTGGCGTTTTCCTGCTGTAGACTCTGTTCCCTATCGTTATAAACAAAGTCTTTTGCAGTATGAAGATGCCCATTTTTACAGCCATCCCGGTTTTAATCCTGTTTCTATAGGAAAAGCACTGGCAGATAATATCTCGGCTGGAAAAGTAGTTCGTGGTGGAAGTACGATAACGCAGCAAGTAATTCGACTAGCGCGCAAAAAGGACCGCAACTATTATGAGAAATTTATAGAGCTGATTTGGGCGACGCGATTGGAAATACGGCTTTCTAAAGAAGAGATTCTTGAACTATATGCAAGCCATGCACCTTATGGTGGTAACGTGATCGGTCTGGATATGGCGGCGTGGCGTTATTTTGGCAGAAAACCTCATGAATTAAGTTGGGCAGAAAGTGCTACGCTAGCTGTATTACCTAATGCGCCAGGATTAATATATCCTGGAAAGCGAGAAAGTTTACTTAAAGAAAAACGGGATCAGGTTTTGCTCAAATTAAAAGAGGAAAACATCATCACAGAAATGGATTACGAACTCGCCATTTCTGAAAACGTGCCAACTCAAGATTTTAGAGTGCCGCAACTGGCGCCACATTTACTGCAACGAGCTAACAAGGAATACGGCACAAAAAAACTGCGCACCAGTATAGACTATGAAATGCAGGAAACGGTGAATCGTATTGTAAAAAATCATCACAGAATTTTACAACAAAATGGAGTGAACAACCTTGCCATGCTGGTTCTGAACGTAAAAACCCAAACCGTTGCTGCTTACGTGGGAAATGCGCCTACAACTAGAGAACACAGCAAAGATGTAGATATTATCACTGCACCACGTTCTACAGGCAGCGTTTTGAAGCCTTTTTTATATGCTGCGATGCTGGACGATGGAGAGTTGTTACCGCACAGTCTTGTAAAAGACACGCCTACCATAATCGACGGTTTTTCTACAGAGAATTATGATAAGAAATATACAGGAGCGATTCCAGCTTCTCAAGCTTTATCTAGGTCTTTAAATGTTCCTGCGGTACGACTGCTACGCGAGCATACCGTACCGCGATTTTACAATAAATTGCAAGATTTAAAACTTTCTGACCTCAATCGTGGTGCAGGCACTTATGGATTAAGCTTGATAATCGGCGGTGGCGAGAGCAGCCTTTGGGACATGAGCCGCGCTTACTTAGGAATGGCCAAAACCTTAGAACTTTACACAGAGAACAGCAGTCAGTATGATCCAAAGATTATGAATCGATTGAGTTATCTCGATAGTAGTTTTGATCTCGCTTTCGCGAAAGCGGAAACCGCCAGAAACAATAAGCAAATAAACTGGTCTTTAGAACCATCTATCTATGGTGCAGGAAGTATTTACCACACATTTGAAGCGATGAAAATGGTCAACAGACCAGAAGGTGAGGAAATCTGGCACTTTTTTAATCCTGATAGAGAAATAGCCTGGAAGACAGGAACGAGTTTTGGAAATCGCGATGCATGGGCGATAGGCGTAACACCAAAATACATCATAGGCGTCTGGACAGGAAATGCCGACGGTGAAGGACGTGCTGAAATGACCGGAATAGACAGCGCTGCACCGGTACTTTTTGATTTATTCAATCGCTTGCCTACGCAACAATGGTTTGCGCCACCTTATGACGATATGCTAGAAGTACAAACCTGCGTACAATCAGGCTATCTGGCAACGCCATTGTGTGAAATTATTCATCAATATATTCCAGCCGTAGGAGAAAAATTTGCTTCGTGTCCGTACCATAAAGCCATCAATCTGGACGCCACAAAAACTTATCAAGTGAATGCCGACTGTGAACCGGCATCTCAAATAATTACAGAGTCATGGTTCACGCTGCCGCCAGTCATGTCTTATTATTATGCACGATCTAATCCTAGTTATCAGACTTTGCCTGATTACAGAGCAGATTGCGTTCCTGCCACAGATGATGTGATGCGTTTTATTAAACCAAAACACAATACTACAATTACTTTAACTAAAAATGTAAAAGGCGAGCAAAATAGCGCTGTTTTTGAAATCGCTCATATAAAAAGTGATACGGAAGTTTATTGGTATATGGATGATGAGTTTCTAGGAGCTACCAAAAACTTTCATGAACTTGCTATTTCTGGTAAAAAAGGAAAACGACTCATTACCGCGGTTGATGAAGATGGGAATGATGTGCGGATTTATGTGGTTTTTGAGTGATATTTTACCACTTACAAAAAGGCTTCTCACTGATATAAGAGTTATAATAACGTTTGTCACCTGTAACTTCTTTACCGATCCAATCTGGTAGGGAGAAGACTTCTTCTTCAGACTGCAACTCGATCTCAGCTAGAGTAAGGCCGTTGTTTTCTCTGTGAAAGATGTCTATTTCCCAGATATGTTGTCCTATTTTGACTTCGTATCTGGTTTTATCAATCACGCCTGGTAAACAGAGTTGCAAAAGTTCCTCAGCTTCTTGAGTAGTAATTTCTTTTTCCCATTCATAACGAGACAGACCGCTGTCGTTTGATTTTCCTTTTATGGTTAAAAAACCTTGATCGCCTTTTACTCGCACGCGAACGGTTCTTTCGGGATCTGTGGATACATAACCTTGCGTGATACGTTTTCCAGCTTCGTCTTTAAGGAAATCGGTTGTTTTAAGAAGGAATTTGCGTTCTATTTCTGTCATGGGTGGTTCAATTGTTATGCAAGATAGGATTTTGAAAAGATTGTCATCCCAGAAAATTTAGCGTTTCATAATTTTAATAAGTACGAACGGCTTATTCCAAATTTATCTGGGATCTGTTGGTTGTATGTTTGAGTCAATTAAATTTGTTTTTAATATCGTATCGATCCTATCCGACCACAGCTCTCTACCGTTCGCTTTGCCCACCTTTCCTTTGCTAAGGAAAGGAGTTTATGAGTGTTTCATTTGATAAAGTTTTTGAGATTTTATAAGCCAACTATTTTAATTGGCATTGTCTAGATCTTGTATTTAATAACAAATGCGTTCATGTTAATAAGATCCTAGATAATTTGCTTAGGCGAATTTCTAGGATTGGTGACTTATAGCGATCTCTTTTAATTCATCACTTTCAATTCTTACCTTATCATAACCGTTTACAGCTACATAAATCATCGCTTTTGCAATGGTTTCTGGTTCTATAGTGCGGTATTTTTTCAGGAAGCCGATTAATAATGGGTCAATGAGTTTTTGAAACTTTTTCCAAGCACTTTCAAAGGATCGTTTTTCCTCTCGATCACCACCTATTAAAGCCGGTTGTACAAAATAGGATTCGGTAAATCCTAATGCTTCTATATCTCGTTCCATTTCTCCTTTGCCACGATTGTATATAAAGCTGCTATCTGGATTGGCTCCTAAAGCCGAGATGGCAATTACTTTTTGAATTCCGTTTTTTAGAGCCACTTGAGAAACTTGCAGCGGTAAATCGTGTTCAATTTTATAATAGGTTTCTTTATCAGGCGTTTTGGCTTGCGTCGTTCCTGTGCAAATAAATAAATGATCGCCTTTTAATTGCTCCTGATAGGTTGTAGAATCAAATAAATCAGCTAAGTGATTTTTGTGTTTTGGGTGATTGTTTTCAATTCGCTTCCGCGAAAGCGTAACTACCACATCATATCTAGAATCTTCTATTAATTGATTGAGTAAAATGTTACCTGTTAATCCTGTTGCACCGATGATGATGGCTCTAAAACCCATTTGAGAAGTATGTTAATGTATATCGTTTTCTTTGTGAAAGGTAGTAATTTTGAAGTATGCATGAACTGGCAGATAGAAAAATTATACATGTTGATATGGATGCGTTTTATGCTTCTGTAGAGCAGCATGATAATCCAGACTTGCGTGGTAAACCTATTGCTGTAGGTGGTGGCAGTGATCGTGGTGTTGTAGCAGCAGCTAGTTATGAAGCTCGCAAATACGGCGTGCGCAGTGCGATGCCCAGCGTTACGGCAAAACGTTTGTGTCCAGATCTTATTTTTGTAAAATCTAGATTTGATAGATATCGAGAGGTATCTGCGCAGATAAGAGAGATTTTCCATGATTATACAGACCTTGTAGAGCCGCTTTCCTTAGACGAAGCTTATCTGGATGTTACTGAGAATAAATACAACTTTCCCAGTGCAACGATCATCGCTTATGAAATAAGAAGGCGCATATATGAGACTACAGGAATTACGGCAAGTGCAGGAATATCAGTAAATAAATTTATTGCTAAAACAGCTAGTGATTATAACAAACCTAACGGTCAGAAAACCATCGTGCCTGAAGAAATTATAGAGTTTCTAGAAGAGCTAGAAATCCGCAAATTTCATGGAATAGGTAAGGTAACGGCAGAGAAGATGTACCAATTCGGGATTTTTACTGGAAAAGATTTGAAAAGAAAGTCTCTAGAGTTTTTAGTAGAGAGTTTTGGTAAAAGTGGTAGTCATTACTATAAAATCGTACGAGGTATTCATAAAAGCCCAGTAAAACCAGATCGAATTAGAAAATCTCTTGGTGCCGAACGCACTTTTTCTGAAAATATATCGAGTGAAGTTTTTATGAAAGAGCGACTGATTCAAATTGCTGAAGAGATTGAAAAACGTATTGCAAAATCTGATGTATCCGGTAAAACAGTCACTCTTAAGATCAAATATAGAGATTTTAAAACACAGACTAGGAGTAAGACTTTGCCCTATTTTATACGTGATAAGCAACCAATTTTAAATACTGCTGTAGAGCTTATGGAGCAAGAAAGTTTTCGTGAAAGCGTACGCCTTTTAGGAATTACTTTGAGTAATTTAAATACCGGAACAGTTGAAGAGAAAGAATCTTTTGTTGAGGTTCAATTGGGTTTTTCTTTCTAAAAGTTTAACAGTTTTATTCGTTGTTTTTTCTTACAATAGTACATATTTGTAAGTTCATGAGGCTTCAAGATTCACAATTTACTATTATCGAGAATGAAATCAAAACCACTCCTTTGCTTTCTTGGGATATTGTAAAGTTATTATTGTGGGATCTAGAAGTAACAATTTTTAAAAATCTTGATAAGATAGCGCTTGAAAATAATTGGCATTTTAAGTACTTCATTGATGGATATACTCATTTTAAAGGATACAGTATCATTCTGGTAGATCACAAGTTAAGAATCTGTGCGGCCTCTTCTAATATTAAGATAATGACAGGTTACAGTTCAGAAGAGGTTTTAGGTAGAACTGCAAATTTTGCACATGGTGAACAAACTAATTCAGACTGTAAATTTTTATCAACAATTGCGATCGATGAAGAGTTACCTTTTCACAGCAGGCTTGTATACTATGATAGTAGTGGCAATCCATACGGTTGTGAAACTCACGCCTTTCCTATTTATAATGATCTAGGTAAATTATGCCATTACATAGCTTTTGAGCAGGCGTATTCCGTTTAATGATTATATAATGATCAAAAAAAACCGCTTGTTTAAATAACAAGCGGTTTTAGTCACTTTTTTGGAATTTTCTTATTCTACTTCAGATACTCTTAAGGTATTTACCATTCCTTGATTAGCAACAGGCATAGAAACAAGGTTGATTAAAAAGTCTCCTTTTTCTACAAATTTCTTATCCTTTGCAAACTTATTGACATCTTCTATAGTCTCATCAGTACTAACATAACGATCATAAAGGAATGCTTTTACACCCCAAAGTAAGCTTAGTTGCGTCAATATACGTTCATTACTGGTGAAAGTAAGAATGTGTGCATCTGGTCTCCAGGCACTAATTTGAAACGCTGTGTAACCAGAATTAGTCATGGTAGTAATGGCTTTTGCGTCCATTTCATCGGCCATTTTTGCAGCGTGATAACAAACAGATTTAGTAATATATCTTTTAGTTTTAATGTGTGGTGCAGAGTAAGGGACTGAAATCAACTCACTGTCTTCCACAGCTTTACAAATACTCGCCATTTTTTCAATTACTTGAACAGGATATTGTCCTACTGACGTTTCTCCAGATAGCATCACAGCATCAGCACCATCCATTACAGAGTTTGCTACATCATTTACTTCAGCTCTAGTAGGAGTAAGGCTAGTAATCATCGTTTCCATCATTTGTGTTGCGATAATGACAGGAATACGTGCTTTCTTTGCTTTAAGAACTAAAGTTTTTTGTATTAAAGGAACTTCATGTGCAGGAATTTCCACACCTAAATCTCCACGAGCTACCATTAATCCGTCACAATAGGCGACAATTTTATCGATGTTTTCTACTGCTTCTGGTTTCTCAATTTTTGCAATAATTGGAATTTTATGCTCAGAGTGTTCTTTGATCAATTCTTGTAACTCCATCAGATCACGACTGTGACGTACAAAAGATAGGGCCATCCAGTCTACTTGAAGTTCACAAGCAAATATGGCATCTACTACATCTTTTTCTGTTAATGCAGGAAGAGAGATTTCAGTTTGTGGTAGGTTAACCCCTTTTTTAGATCGCAATGGACCGCCTTGAATAACTTTTGTAACAACATCTTTTACACCATCAGTTGATATGACTTCAAACATTAATTTACCGTCATCTAAAAGAATGCGTTCACCAGCTTTTACATCCCTAGGAAAATGCTCATAGTTCATATAAACACGTTCTGCAGTTCCTTTAAAAGGTTTTCCTGTAGAGATGATGATTTGATCACCAGGATTTACAACTACCTCTTCTTTCATAACGCCTACACGCAGTTTAGGTCCTTGAAGGTCTCCTAAAATACCAGTAGCAAATCCATATTCTTTATTTATATCACGTATCATTTGTACGCGTTCTCTTACTCCTTGATGGTCTGCATGAGAAAAGTTAATTCTAAATACATTTACGCCTGCTTTCATCATGTCCAATAAAACTTCTTTTGTAGAAGTTGCTGGTCCTAGAGTTGCAACGATTTTAGTTTTTTTAGTGTTTGGCATTATTCAAATATTAAATAATCTTGTTGTTTTATTTTAAAAGTGTCTATTTGATAGGCACTTATTATTTGGGGTATTTCCCCTAATGTGTTTATTAGTTTCTTAAGTGGAAAATGATTTTCGTCTTTTTCAATTTTGAGTAAAAAATCAACGGTTCCATATTCTTTGATCAGTAAGGTTTTCACTATTTTAGAATCAGTAGAATCAAACAAACCTGTCATAGCATTTTCTTGATTTGATATACCCCAAAATTTATTTGGTATCAAATAAAAAGCCGCATTTTCCTCTTTATTAAAGTATTTATACACTGGATAATTTGCAGTGTAGGCTTGTTGTAAAACATCTTGATCCGTATTAGTTCTGCTAAAACTTACCTGTAAATACTTGTTTATCATGTAAGCCATTCTGTAAGGTTCTGTAGTAGAATGTATGGCAATCAATATATATGGCTCTTCTTCAACTTCCCAATCTATTAATTTGTGAACCGCCATTTAAAAATGTTTAACCTTGCTAATTTAAGAATACTAGGAGCAATTTTACTGAGCATTAACTTTAAATAAAGGTAAAAAATTACGAAAACGATAGTAGTTTAAGGTATAATTATCAGATTATCAATTTTTCGCTTTCGCGAAAGCGAAAAAACATTAGGATATACTATAATCTACCATGTTTAAAACTTATCCTGTAAAGCAAAAAAGGCACGTTTGCTAGCTTTCTCTTCTGCTTTTTTCTTTGAGGTTGCTCGAGCTTTTGCAATTACTCGTTGATCAATGGATAACTTAACGGCAAAATGCCTGATTTCATCAGCACCTGTATCTTCGTAAGTGTGATAGTCAAACTTCTTTTTATGCTTCTGGCACCACTCAATAAGAAGGCTTTTATAAGAGATGACTTTTCCTTCTAAATTTTCAATATCTACGTATGGTTCAATGACTTTTTTACAGATGAATTTTTTGCAAACCACATAACCTCGATCTAGATAAACCGCTCCTACAAGTGCTTCAAATAAATTGCCATGAATATTTGCACCAAAATTGCGAGTAGGAACTTGTGTTTGAGCATATTTGATAAGGTCAAAGTCTACACCTAATTCATTAAGGTGTTCTCTACTTACTATTTTAGAACGCATTTTTGTGAGATAACCTTCATCACCACTAGGAACTTCATTGTAAATATACTCGGCAATCACGCCACCAAGAATTGCATCTCCTAAAAATTCAAGACGCTCATAACTTTTAGGAAAACCTTTATCTGTTTTTAATCCCATTGATTTATGGGTAAAAGCAGTTTCATAAATAGAAATATCCTGAGCCTTGAAGCCAGTTATTTTTTTAATTGCATTAGATAAAGTCCCGTTGGTAGAAGAACTACTGCGAGATTTAAATATTTTGCTAATTCTATTCATAAAACTAAAAGACCTGGTTAGATCTTTCTAAATGCAATACAACAGTTATGACCACCGAACCCAAACGTGTTACTAAGAGCAATATTTACTTCTCTACGTTCTGGTTGATTAAGAACTAATCTTAATGATGGATCAATATTTTCATCCACTGTAGTGTGGTTGATAGTAGGTGGAATGATTCCTTCTCTTATCGCCATTACACTTGCTATAGATTCAATCGCTCCTGCAGCACCTAGAAGGTGACCAGTCATCGATTTTGTAGAATTAATACTGATATTTGATGAATGATCTCCAAAAACAGCCTTAATAGCATTCAACTCTGCAACATCACCTAATGGTGTAGAAGTTCCATGAGTATTGATGTGATCTACATCTTCAGGATTGATACCTGCATTTTGTAATGTGTTTTTCATTACAGCTATAACACCACGTCCTTCTGGATCTGGTGCTGTAATGTGATAGGCATCACTAGAGAAACCACCACCTATAACTTCGGCATAGATTTTTGCACCTCGAGCTTTTGCATATTCATAATCTTCTAAAACTAGTGCGCCAGCGCCTTCTCCTAGAACGAACCCATCTCTGGTTGCGTCAAAAGGGCGGCTTGCAGTTTCTGGACTTTCATTGCGAGTAGACAAGGCATGCATAGCATTAAATCCACCCATTCCAGCTTGTGCAACAGCAGCTTCAGAGCCACCAGTTACAATCACATCACAATGTCCTAGTCTAATATAATTGACAGCATCTAGCATAGCGTTTGCACTAGAAGCGCACGCAGATACAGTTGTGTAGTTAGGTCCCATAAATCCATACTTTATAGAGATATGTGCCGGTGCTATGTCTGCAATCATTTTAGGTATAAAGAAAGGATTAAAACGTGGTACGCCGTTGCCGGCTGCAAACGATTTTACTTCTTCCTGGAAAGTTTCTAAACCACCTATTCCTGCACCCCAAATGACACCAACTCTATATTTATCTATAGAATCCATGTTTAGTCCAGAGTCTGCTATCGCTTCATCTCCTGCTACCAGTGCATACTGGGCAAATCGATCCATGCGTCTAGCTTCCTTGCGGTCTATAAAATCGGTAACCGTAAAATTCTTCACCTCGCAAGCAAATTTTGTCTTGAAATGTTCTGTGTCAAAATATGTGATAGGAGCACAACCGCTCTTACCAGCTTTTAACGCCTCCCAATATTCCTCTAGGTTATTCCCTATAGGAGTAAGGGCACCCATTCCTGTAATGACAACTCGCTTTAATTCCATGTGTAATTTTACTTTATACTTAAAGAGCTTAAAAATACCTCAAAAAATCATGAATTGATCTTTAAAAGTATTTCTAAGCTCAAAATAGTATTACGCTTTTGCTTCTTCTATATATGAAACAGCTTGACCTACAGTTGCGATGTTTTCTGCTTGATCGTCTGGGATCTGGATATCAAATTCTTTTTCAAATTCCATGATCAACTCAACTGTATCGAGTGAATCTGCGCCTAAGTCGTTTGTGAAGCTTGCTTCTGTTACAACTTCGTTCTCGTCAACACCTAATTTGTCTACGATAATTGCTTTTACTCTTGATGCAATGTCTGACATAATAATCTAATTTTAATTTTAAATGAATCGCAAAAATAACAAACTTTGCGTTAATACCGTTTCTAGTTTAAAATAACTACAAAATAAAAAGATAATATTTGTCTTTATACGAGTTATTGAAATCAAGCATAGCCATCGCTACGGTTTCTTTCAAAAATGAAGTAGAAAGGGAAATAGTGCTTTTTATGTAATTATTTTGAGGTGGAAATGGTATCGTACAATGTTTTAGTCATTTGAGTTAACTTGCAATTTCATTTATTGATGTATAATGAACTAACTCAACTCACGGTTTACAACAAGCCTGCCATTAATTTTTATGAAGAAAATAGTAATTTTAGCTAGCGGTAATGGTACTAATGCTCAGTCAATTATGGATAGATTTGTAGACTCTAATTCCATTCAAGTTTCTTTGATTTTATCTAATAAACCTCAAGCATATGTGTTAGAAAGAGCACGACTAGCTGGTATCCCTGCCATGAGTTTTAATAGGTACGCTTTCGCGAAAGCGGGACAAATACAATCTATTTTAAACCAAGAACAGCCCGATTTGATCGTTTTGGCGGGATTCTTATGGAAAATTCCAAGTTTTTTAATCGAAGACCATCCTGATAAAATTATCAACATTCATCCTGCATTGCTACCTAATTATGGTGGAAAAGGCATGTATGGCATGAATGTACACCGATCTGTGATTGAAAATAAAGAAAAAGAAAGTGGAATAACCATTCATTATGTAAATGAAAACTATGATGAAGGAGCGATTATTAAGCAAGCTAGCTGTACAATTGATCAACATGATACTGCCGAAGATCTTGCCGGCAAAATTCATAATTTAGAACAACAACATTTTGCTGCCACCATTGAAGAATTATTGAAGTAATGGAAGAAGTTCACATTTATACGGACGGTTCTTCTAGAGGAAATCCTGGTCCTGGTGGCTATGGTATCGTAATGATTGCGGTAGGAAAAAATTTTAAAAAAGAGTTTTCTCAAGGCTATCGTAAAACGACTAATAATCGTATGGAATTACTTGCCGTGATTGAAGCATTAGAAAAAATTAAACCAGATCATAAAGTTGCTATAACGGTTTACACAGACAGCCGCTATGTAAGTGACGCGATCAATAAAAACTGGATGGCCGGCTGGATCAAACGCAAATGGAAAAATGTGAAGAATCCAGATCTATGGAAACGATTCCTAAAGGTTTACAATAGAACGCAACCTAAGATGCAATGGGTAAAAGGGCATAACGATCACCCTATCAATGAACGATGTGATGCGCTAGCTGTGAATGCAGCGCTGGATAAATCAAATCATTTAGTAGACGAAGGGTTTGAAACGGCAGAGAAAGGTTTGTTTTAGTTTTATTATTTTCAAAAGACTTATTTTGACAGAAGATCCTTGTAAAGTTCTAAATCTTATGATTATGAAAAATCTTTTCAACGATTTGTCAAACCGCATTTATTGCGGTTTCGCTATAATCCTATCGCTATGTTTATTAATTGCTTGCGACAGCGACGATGCACCATCTCAAGAAAGTTTATTACCGCCTATAACCATGACAGGAGAAAATACCTTTGGCTGTTTGGTTGGTGGAAAATATTTTAGACCTAGGGATGGTAGAAGTACTATTAATAGTGATAATAAGGGACTTAGAATTGTTCAAACAGAAAATGAAAATCTCGAATTTCATGTTTATGATCGAAAGAGCGATAGAACTGGTTCACTTTTCATTCATTTGGAAAATTTGTTTGTTTTAAATGAAGGTTATTACAATGTTAAAACAGCTACTGGCTTACGTGGATTAGATGGACCAAATCATAATTATATTTATGGAAGATTTTGGAAAAATTCAGAAGTAGGCTATCAAAATTATGTTTCTTTCGAAAATTCTGGTAATGTTGAAGTTACAAATAGAGAATTTATACCGAATGAATCAAATATATATTCAGGCACATTCCATGTTAAGTTAATAAACTTTGATGATGTGACAGACACTATACAAATTAGTAGAGGACGTTTCGATTTAGAAGCATTTAGCTCACAACAACATAACTGGGATTAAAAAGACTGCCGCAGCAACGGCAGTCTATAAATGCTTAACAGCAACACTCTTATTTATTAACCATTAAACATTCAAATTTATGAAAAGAATTATTCTTAGCATAGGGCTAGCACTATCCTTATGCAACGCCACGGCACAAAATCAAGAAAAAACACTTGATGATGCTCTGGTCAATGTCAACCAAACTACTGTGACAGTGGTATTATCTATGAACGTACATTACAATTAGCCAATCTCTATAATTTTAATAGAGAAGAGGGTTTTTGATACGGCTAATAACAGATACTTTAGACAAGCATTACTGGAAATGTATAATGCGAGTAATAAGAATCTATTTACCTCTCTAGATCAATTAGATAATCAATTAGAACAGGATAATAATAATAATATCGTTCCTGTTGGAATACTAAATACTGATTTTCAGTTATTAAATTACAATTTAGATAATGAACAGGCAGGTGGTTTGCTTTATAATGAAGAGGATAATGAATTTACACAAATAAGTGGAAAAGTGCCTTTTTACACTTTACATACAACAGTTATTTCACCATTGAAAAAAGCGGTTGAAGGAAACGATGTTACCTATAAGCTCAATATCAATTATTTGTTTCAAAATCAGCAACAAAAGATCAAGACTTTATCCGCAGATTTTGGTGATAGCGTTAACGAACTTTAATTACTAATCAACAACTTATTTCTCAAATTATTACAGTTCCTTATGCTATTAACGGTATAAAAACCGCTACTTATCAAGTTACTTATGAAGATAACAGTTCGCTTACTACTTATTCTACGCTATATTTTAAGAAAATGCAAGGTCTACAAAAGAGTATCGGATTGCTGTGCGCTGGTACACAAGGATTAGGAACTACAAAAAATGATACTTTACAGGCTGATATTTCTTTTCAAGGCTATAATCAAGATCCATCAGATCCTAATCGAGATCCAACCATTAAAGCAAAAACTCAATACCGCACCTATTTTGCAGATAATAACTCTACTGGAATAGTGAATAATCCTATTATCCTATTAGATGGTTTTGACCCAGGAGATAAACGTAAAATTGAAGATTGCGATTGTGAAAATGATGCCGATTGTATAAGTGGCAATATGGACAGTGATAATAATTTTGACAGTATTAATTATGATAGTATTGTCGATTTGCAGGATTTTACTTTGAGTAATGGAGACGACGGAAATGCATTAGAAACCTTAAGAACAGAAGGCTTTGATGTTATTATTGTTAATCACCCTACTTACAAGACAGATGATTTAAACACTCCAATAGTTGACCCAGAAGAGGTTACTATAGACGGTGGAGCTTATTATATAGAAAGCAATGCTTTTGCACTGGTTAAATTATTACAGAAAACTAAAGCTCTACTGGTGGATAATGGTAGCGACGCCCAAATAAAACTCATAGGTCCTAGTATGGGTGGTCAGATTGCAAAATATGCCCTTTCTTATATGGAAAAACAAGAAGAGTTAACTGGTGACGAAGAATGGGATCACAATGTATCTCACTATGTCAGTTTTGACAGTCCACATTTAGGAGCAAATATACCTCTAGGAGATCAGGCTTTACTTTACTTATTGAGCGGCGAGTCTGCTGCTGCAAAATAATTTTATGAAGAAGAACTTGCTAGCTCAGCCTCTAGGCAGCAATTAATAGAATTTCATCAACCTAAAATGGTAGATTTCTTTGGCAATCAATTACCTAGTAGTAAAAACGTACAACAATCGCTACTCAATGCAAGTACTATTTCACAAGGTTTTTCTCAAGATCGTGGTAATGAATTTTTTCAGACACATTATAACAACCAGTTCAACAATGGGGTTCCAGGTTCCAATGGTTTTCCTTTAAAAACTGTTAATCTTGCCGTAGTAAATGGTTCTTTATCTGGTAGTACTCTAACAGATTATGTAGAAAATGAGCGAGCTTATCATTTTGGAAATGATAGCCAGCGTGTTTTTAATGCAACTGCTCATGCAAGAGTTAAAATTGATTTACCTATAGGAAATATAGTATTTAGAGTTCAAGTAGCTAGTTTAGATTCACATTTTATGCCTTCATCAGGAAGTTCTGATAAGAAAATCGCTGGATTTTCTAATATTCGTTCTTCTGAAAAAGTGACTAAAGCGCCTAACTTCAATACTAGAGGGAACATGGATAATGTTTCAGGTGGTTACTTTGATGTTCAAGGTCAGATTCAAAGTTCTATTGAAGGTGGACCACCACCATTTAATACAGTTAACCACATTCCCTTTTACCTTCTGCTCAAGGTTTTCTTTACTCGCAACTTCATTTATTTGGAGCAAATGCAAGCGGAGAATACCGTTTTAGCGACGGTAATAACCCTATCAATTCATTCATACCTACTTTTTCAGCTATGGCTCATTTAAATCCAGATCAAGATTGGAGCAATCCTTTAAGTTTTAATCTAACTTGCGAGTCAAATACCCTAACACCTTTTGACAGTTATTACGGTGAGAGTTTAAATACGGAGCATGTTAGTTTTAATCAAAAAAGTATAGATTGGTTACTAGGTAATTTTGCCTTGGATGTTGGAGATGTTTTAGCTCCAGTTTTCCCTATTGATACTGCTAGTTTTCAAGTCCAGAAACCATGTGTATAGGTGATATTGTTACTATAGGGTTTGAAGATGAGTGTAAAGTGGCAAGTGCTCCTACTTATATAGTACATAGCGATAATTTAAGAATAGTTTCTCAAAATGGATACTCTGCACAAGTGGAAGCACTTTCAAATGGAGTAGGTTACATACAAGTTAATATCAGTAATAGTGTGGGTCCTTCACAAGGCTTCGGTCGTCAAATTCATGTGGGTACTCCTAATTTAGATCATGCCTTTGTTACTGAAATTGATTCGGGCACCTTTTTATCTCTTTATCCACCTAATAATTTTTGTGATCTGGTAGCATTAAGAATAGATGGGATAGAACGATTTGATTTAGTGGATGAAATTGAAATGCAAAAATTACCTACATCTATAGCTTACTGGGATGGAGATCAAAGAACAGGAAGAGATAATACCGTAGGCATTTACCCTAATTGTAATGAACTTTTTAGATTTCAAGTTAGAGCTAGAAATGCTTGTGGATGGTCAGAATGGGTAGAATTTGTAAAAGATATAGACGGTTGCAGTAACGACTGCTCTACCACAAGTTCAAGCAATATCGTAAGTAACAATTTCATTATTTCTCCTGTACCAGCGAGAACCATTATTGCAATAGATATGATTCAAGATCCACAATGGACATTCTATACCAAGGCATGTAGTGATGGCATTGCAGATGTAGGTGGAACAACCCATTGTACCTATTTTGTGAGTATTCAATTATATGACTTTAGTGGTAATCAGGTTTTGAACATTTCTCATCATGAGTTAGGGACTTCGTTTGATATTTCTCATTTGACCACTGGTACTTATGTCATGCACGTTTCTCATGGCGGGCAAACTGAAATACACCAAATACCGATAAATTAGAACAATCTATTTTCTGAAGCCTCTATATTTTACAATAGAGGCTTCTTTATTTCAATATGATGTTTGTTGATTCCTCTTTCGTACTGAAACAAGTTCAGCATAAACTTCTATTTTCAAAAAAGAAAATAGAAAGCGAGATCCATCCACCTTCATACTTCTTTAACAACATAAATTTTACCAAATCATAATCATAGCTTATTTTTGCTTATTCAAATTTATTCTAAATAAGGCTTGATAACTACTGTAGCAGAATTAAAGAGAGGAGAAACCGCGATCATCAAGGAATTTGATGAAATAGACGTACCATTAAAATTACTGGAAATGGGTTGTTTACCTGGTAACAGAGTAACCATGATGCAATCAGCACCATTTAAAGATCCTATCTATCTAGATATCAATGGAACGCATCTCGCTATAAGAAGAGAAACTGCAGTCAAAATAAGCGTTGAAATCCATGGGTAAATCGATTAATGTATCTCTTATAGGTAATCCTAATACAGGAAAAACGTCTTTATTTAATAGATTAACTGGACTCAATCAACAGGTTGGTAATTATCCAGGAATTACTGTTGAGAAAAAAGAAGGAATTTGTAAACTGGATCGTGGTCTTAAAGCGCATATTCTAGACTTACCTGGAACTTATAGTTTAAACACCACTTCTCTAGATGAGAGTATTGTGGTAGAAACACTACTTAATAGAAATTCTAAAGACTTTCCAGATGTTGCGGTAGTAGTATCTGATATTGAAAACTTGAAGCGCAACCTTCTGGTCTTTACGCAAATTAAGGACCTAGAAATCCCTACAATTCTAGTCATCAATATGGCAGACCGTATGGAACGCAAAGCGATATCGTTAGATATTGAGCTTTTAGAAGAAGAACTGAATACTAAAGTAGTTCTAGTAAGTGCGCGTAAAAATCAAGGAATTGATAATTTAAAGGATGCTATAGCAAACTATAAGCAGTTAACGTCAGAGCCTTGTTTAAATGCATCGGTAATTGATGTAGAATATTTTGAAAAGCTTAAAAAAACTTATCCCAATCAATTGGTATATAAATTATGGCTGGTTATAACACAAGATGTCAACTTTGGTAAACTAGATCGCAATCGTGATATAGAAGATTTAAAACAACATAAGTTTGATATCAAATCAGAGTCAGACCTTAAGAAAATGCAACACAAAGAAACCGTTGTGCGTTACCAATTCATAAATGGTTTGCTTAAAAAAGTACTTTCTATTGATACGGAAAATGCAAAAGACTTACGATCAAGATTAGATCGCATATTACTTCATAAAGTTTGGGGTTATTTGATCTTTTTTGTGATTTTGCTGGTTATTTTTCAGGCTATTTATGATTGGAGTACGTATCCCATGGACTGGATTGATCAAGCATTTGCTAGTGCTAGCTCTTGGGTAAACACTGTTTTTCCTTCAGGACCACTAACAGATCTCTTTGCTGAAGGTATTATTCCTGGACTAGGTGGAATAGTCATCTTTATTCCTCAAATAGCGTTCTTATTTCTATTCATAGCCATTTTAGAAGAAAGCGGTTACATGAGTCGCGTGGTTTTTCTTATGGACCATATCATGAAGCGATTTGGACTAAGTGGTAAAAGTGTTGTTCCATTAGTGTCTGGAACAGCTTGCGCCATACCAGCGGTTATGGCTACAAGGAATATAGAAGACTGGAAAGAGAGATTGATTACTATTCTAGTCGTTCCTTTTACAACCTGCTCTGCTAGATTACCTGTTTACTTGATCATTATTGCTTTAGTAATTCCTGATGAGCGCATTTTAGGCGGCGCATTTAACATGCAAGGACTTACGTTAATGTTGTTGTATTTACTAGGTTTTGGTGCAGCCATATTTTCTGCCTGGGTGTTAAATAAGATATTACCTATAAAGCGCAAGGCATTTTTTGTCATGGAAATGCCAGCTTACAAATTACCGATGCTTAAAAACGTTGCTATTACAGTAATTGAAAAAACGAAGAGCTTTGTAGTCGGCGCTGGAAAAATAATCATGGCTATTTCTATAATATTATGGATTCTTGCTAGCTACGGCGTTGGAGATCAATTTAATGGAGCAGAAACTATTGTGAAAGAAAAATATGCTGACCAAAATTTAAGCGAGGCAGAAATGGATCAAAAAATTGCCTCTCATGAGCTAGAATATAGTTTTATAGGCTATATAGGAAAAGGCATTGAGCCAGCAGTAAGACCTTTAGGTTATGACTGGAAAATAGGAATCGCGATTGTTAGTTCTTTTGCAGCCCGTGAGGTATTTGTTGGTACTCTAGCCACTATTTACAGTGTAGAAAGCGATGGAGAAGAAGAACAAACTATCAAAAACCGTATGGCTGCAGAGACTAATCCTATTCTAGGTGGTCCATTATTTAATTTTGCTAGCGGTATATCCCTACTGTTATTTTATGCATTTGCCATGCAATGTATGAGTACGCTGGCGATTGTAAAACGAGAAACTAATAGCTGGAAATGGCCAGCCATTCAATTTGTATTCATGACGGCGGCCGCTTATTTTGCCGCTTTGGGTGCATTCCAAATTTTAAAATAATGTACATCGCACAGACCATCATAGTCATTTTAGCTGCTATTTTGGCAGTACTTTGGTTGTTTAGGAAAAGTTTATTTCCCAAAAAATTCAACTCTTCTAACTGTGGTGATGGCGATTGTGGATGTCATTAAACTTTAAAAATGTTGTTTATTCCGCTTTCGCGAAAGCGGTGTACTAAGAAAAAGTCTTTATAAAAATGGTCTTTTTTCTTTCCTCTTGAGGTGCAGCAATCTTTTCTTTTATTTCCCCTATTTTTACAACTATGAATGAGAATCCGATAGGTTTTTTTGATTCTGGTGTAGGTGGCACCAGCGTATGGAAAGAAGTAATAGAATTATTGCCTCATGAAAACACCATCTATCTAGCCGACTCAAAATACGCGCCATACGGTCGCAAGTCTAGAGAAGATATCATATCTCTTTGTATTAAAAACACAGAATTTTTACTGAAACAAAATTGTAAATTGATTGCTGTTCCTTGTAATACAGCTACCACAAATGCTATTTCTTATTTACGCGCTCATTATGATGTGCCGTTCATAGGTATTGAACCTGCGATAAAACCTGCTGCCATTCAAACGGATACTAAGAAAGTAGGGATTCTAGCCACAAAAGGAACTTTATCAAGTGAGTTGTTTAATAAAACTCATAAAGAGTTTACTCAAAATGTAAATACTATAGAGATAGTAGGTACTGGTATCGTAGAATTGATTGAGGCCGGTAAAAAGGATACAGAAGAAATGCGTGATCTACTTGTAGGGATTACAGAACCTTTTATGATCTCAGGAATTGACTATCTCGTTTTGGGTTGTAGTCATTATCCATATATCAAAGAAATGTTGCAAGATCTACTTCCTAGACGAGTACGCATCATAGATTCTGGGGCAGCAGTAGCAAGACAAACGCTCCATATTTTAAAAGAACAAAATTTGCTTAATGAAAGTGTAAAGCCTGGAGAGCATATACTTTATTCTAATTTACAAACACAGACCCTAGATTCTTTAACCAGCGAGATAGCAAATCGTGAGGTAGTTTTGTTAGATTTTTAGTAAACAACTAGAACAGCTAGATGGATTATTGGAATTAAGAATCTAAATAAAGCATTTCCCTTTTCCAAAGGGAAAACAGATTAAGCAACTTAACTTGTTGCTAACCAAAAGGGCTTCATATGATGCTAAAAGCCTGCTTTAAGCTCAGAACTTTTAAATAATAAACAACTAGCCAAAATACTCAAACAATCCTAGTTTCTTACCAGGACTTACGGGCAGTTCTACTTTACCTAATAGCACGCTTCCACCTTTTCCTTTTTTATAGGCTGTGACATGAGAAACATTAATCAAATAAGATTTATGTATACGCGCAAAGCCTTTTTCAGAAAGCATATCATCAAAGTGTTTCAACGTTTTTGAAACTAGCTTTTTACCGTTTTCTAGATAAATATGTGTGTAATTATCGTCTGCGCTGCAATAAATGATATCCTTTATAGGCAACACTTCAAAGCCTTCTTGTGTAGGGATCGTTATTTTATCGGTTAGTTGAGAACTGTTTTCTTCTTTGATGCTTACATCTACATTTACCTCGCTTTCTCTAGTTTTAATAGCTTGTACTATTTCTATTGCTTTAATTAACTCGTCTATATCTATAGGCTTGGTGAGATAATATGCCGCTTGCTGATTCAGAGCATCTTTTGCATATTGATCATAAGCGGTTACAAAAACGGTTTCAAAAGTGCGATTGGGTAATTTATCAAGTAAATCAAATGCAGTTCCATAAGGCATTTCTACGTCAAGAAATACCAGGTCAACTTCTGCTTTTTCAAGTAGCTTATAAGCTTCATCTACATTAGTGGCTTCATTTAAAACGGTGACATCTTTGCAATATTTTGAAATATAGCTTTTTAAAATATCCCTTGATATTTGTTCGTCTTCAACAATTATAGCGTTTAGTTTCATTTGCTTAATTTTTAATGGTCACCACAACGGTAGTTCCCACATCAGGACTCAATCCAGCGTCGGTTACCTCGATATCAATCTCGCAATCGTGCAGCTCGTTTAACAATGCCACACGATTTTTAATATTACCCAAGCCTTTAGAATCACGTTTCTTTTGATGTTCTGTTTTTATGGCTTTAGATTTTTCGCGTCCTATTCCGTTATCTGTTATGGTGACTTGGATTCCTTTTTCCGCTTTCGCGAAAGCAACATTTAAAAAGCCTTTTTCTTTTTTATACCGCAGTCCATGCCATACCGCATTTTCAATAATAGGCTGTAACAACATAGGTGGAACTTGAAGTTTTGCATTTTCCAGCGATGGATCTATACTAAGTGTAAAATCAAATTTATCCTTGAAACGTTCATGCTCTAACTTTAAATACAATCCTAAAAGATCGATCTCTTTCTCTAGTGGTATGAAGTCTAGCTCGCTATTCTCTAAAACACTACGCATGAGTTTTGAGAAGTCGGCAAGGTATTTATTTGCTGCACGTTCATCATTTTGAGCGATGTAGTTATTAACAGAGTTGAGCGCATTAAATATAAAATGCGGATTCATCTGGCTGCGCAGCGATTTTAAGGCCAGTAAATGGTTATTGATCTTTTGCTGTTTATTGTTGCGATACATAAAGTAAGCAAGTGAAAGAAGCAGCAGACTAAGCGCAATTAATGAATAAATAATCCATCGCTGGCGCTGGTTCATCTCTTGTGTAAGTTCTTGCTCTGTATTTATCAACGCGATTTTATTTTCAGTAAGCTCGCGATCTTTTTCTAAGGTTAGTATTCTCGTTTGTTTGGAAACTAGTTCTTTTGCTTTTCTAGCTGTTTCCTCTAGTTCATTTTCTTTTTCTAAATAAAGAGCATCTACGGTTGTGATGTATAAATCATTGAAAGCAAGCGCTTTTTTTGTGTTCCCAGCAGTTTTATTGAGCTCATAAAGACTTTTTGCTGCATCTTTTTTCACCTCTAGATCATTGTTTACTGTAGCTTCCTCTAGGCTTGATTCATAATAAGTAATCGCTTCTGTTATTTTATTTTGAGCCTTTAAAGCTTCGGCTATTTTAAGTTGTTCCTTTTGTTTAGATAATCCTTCCATATTAGAAGTATTTTTAACTGGAGCAACTGTTTTTCCCGAAGCAAAACTTTCTATAACGATTTCTTCTATATCAGCTTCTACAGATATAGGTTCGCTTTCTAATACATCTTTAGAATCAGTAAGACGTACTTTTTTTGCTCTTTTACTTGAAATACTGTCAGCAGCTATATCATCTAGGATAGCAATATTGCTTTTACGTAATGCAATCTCTTTATCAAACTGTGCATTGCTATTATAAAAATCTGCAGTTTGAGATTGAGTGATCACATTTGCTTGAGGACTTTCCGTTTTAGCTACTTGAATAGCTGTATTATAAAAAACCTCTGCATCATCTACCTGACCTATATCATTTAATAGTTGGGCAATATTTGTATTTATAGAACTTACTTGTGTGATCAACTTATTTTTTTCGGCTAGCCTTAATGCTTGTTTATAGGTATTAAGCGATGGATTGATCTGATTTGTTTTTCTATAAGCGGTAGCAAGTCCATTGAGCCTTTTAATTTCTAAAGAAGGAGATAGTCCAGTGCTGTTATTTTTTGATTTTCTATTAGCAGATGTATTAGAATTAGAATAAGCGACAATAGCCTCTTGATAATTTCCATTTAATCGCAAGGCATCTGCCTTTTTAATAGTAAGTTGCGGTGAGGTCACTAGCTTTTCTGCTTGCGTATAATTATCTATCGCGAGATCATATTGCTTATTAAAACTATATAAATCACCTAACTTTTCATATGCGGCACCTTCTTGATTCTTACTGAGCGATTTAGGATTGTTAGATAATGCTGCAATGAGAAAATCAGCTGTTTTTTGAGCATCTTTTTTGAGATACAATTGTGCACTATCCATGGCTACTTGATAAGATAAGGTGCTTAATTTTTTAGTGTCTTGCTTTGTGCTTTGTACTTTTATTTCAAGATCGTCCAGACTTCTAATACGATAGTAAACGGTTTCAAAACCAACACCACTTATAGTGACTTCATCACCCATATTAGCAGGCAGTTTGAAATATCCTCTAGCATCAGTTGTGGCATAGCTTCCTAAAGCACCTTCAATATTTACTCCTGTAATAGGTGTGCCATTTTCAGTAACGACGCGACCTTGCAGCACCATAGAAGTTTCTTTGGTATTTCTCTTGTTGTAACCTTGGCTTTGTGCAACAGTTATTTGAACCGTAAAAAGCAAGAATAAAAATAGGGTAATGTGTTTCATTGCGGTGTAAACTTAGTCATTAAAAAACATATAAACTTTTTCAAAATGCTTGTTTAGGGCATGTTAGAAGGTGTTTATCTCGCTTTCGCGAAAGCTTACTCAACAACCAACTCTTTTCACTCATTCAAATACTCTTTTTACTCATTCTAGTTATTTATAACTTTTTTATACGGATAGATTTGATTCAAAATCAACAGAAAATGAAAAAGCTATTCACCTCTATCTTAATGTTTGCCGCACTTTGTATCCATGCGCAACACATGGGAAATTTCAATAATAAAGTAGTTGATATGGATATATCTAGAGCAAATATTGCTACCAGTATGGGCAATGGTGTTGCTTATGGAAATCCTTACGCACAACAGTATGTGCCGCTTCAACCTAGCAGTATACTCAACATCAATTTAAGGTCTCTTTACAATGTAGACGCGACGGATTATACCGCTGTTTTTAATATCGTGCAAGTAGGAAAAACTGCCGAGGAAACGACACAATTAATGAACGATAAAATCGAACTAGTTAAAAAGGAATTGAATTCCAGTGGTTTTCAAGGTCAGTTTGCCTTAGATATGATTTCATTTGTGCCGCAATATGAGATTGAAGTAACTAAAAAACTTTTTTCTAAAACATATACAGAAGTTCCAGTAGGATTTGAATTACAGCAAAATCTGTTGATCAGTTATAAAAAGGACAGTGATTTTCAGAAAATCCTAACCGCTTGCGGTAAAGCAGAGGTTTACAACCTGGTGAAAGTAGATTACTATGTAAAAAACCTGGAAGCAGTTTATGAAGATCTTCAAAACAAATTACTTGCTGAGGTAACGAAGAAAAAAGCCTACTATGAAAAACTAGGCTTTGACATGAGCAAGTACGATGTCATCATGGCCGATAAAAAATATTACCACACTCCTAAAGATTTCTATAAAAGCTACCTCGCAGCAGAAAACATAAGCATGGAATCTCTTAAAAATCAAAAGAGCGTGACTACCGTGAGAAAGCCTACTTCTTACTATTATGATCCTATTCCATACAACGGTTATGATGTGGTAGTAAACGCTGCTATTATAAAACCAGTAATACAATTAGGAATGGACTTAAGCCTGCGATACACGCTTAAACCTATTGTTAAAGAACCAGTGCCGCAGCCGGCACCAGTTAAAATCCCTAATCCTAAAGTGTATGTAGTCAGCCCTAATGGACCTGTTGATATCAAACAAATACCTAATAATTAGAGATCTTGAATTGGAACTTGAAAAAGTGCAAGCATTTCTATTTGAAAAAGGGAAAACCGGTTGGCGACAAAGCGAAGCGAGCAACCAAAAGGGTTTTGTGTTGGATATAAATACAGACAATGTTTGAGAGCAAAATCTAATTCTTAATCTTAAGAATTACTACAAATAATAGGTTAGACTGTTGAAAACTGTTCTATAGTTTGGTACTGATGACAGTGGCTAAATCGTACTTTTGATATTCCTAAAAAAGTAAAAAATTGGCCACTAAATCAAAGAAGGTAACTCCTTTAATGCAGCAATACAATAAGATCAAGACCAAGTATCCTGATGCTTTGTTGCTGTTTAGGGTAGGTGATTTCTATGAAACATTTGGGGAAGACGCGATTAAAACTGCGCGTATTTTGAATATTGTACTTACTGCTAGAAACAATGGTGGTGATCAAATAGAATTAGCTGGTTTTCCACATCATTCTTTAAATACATATTTACCTAAACTGGTAAAAGCTGGAGAAAGAGTGGCAATCTGTGACCAACTAGAAGATCCTAAACAAACTAAATCTATAGTAAAGCGAGGTGTTACAGAATTAATAACGCCAGGAGTTTCTTTAAATGATGAAGTTCTTAGCTCTAAAACAAATAACTTTCTTGCTTCACTGTCCGTAAATAAAAATGTATACGGTGTTGCTTTTCTTGATATTTCTACTGGAGAGTTTTTAGTTTCTCAGGGAAATAAAGAAGAGGTAGATAAACTGCTACAAAATTTTAACCCCAGCGAGCTTTTGGTAACGCGTAGCGATAAAAAATCACTCGCTCAGCAATTTCCTTATGACTTACCATTTTTCCATTTAGAAGATTGGGTGTTTCAAATTGACTTTGCAAAAGACTCGTTACTCAAACATTTTAAGGTAAATTCTTTAAAAGGTTTTGGAGTAGATAAATTAGATCAAGCTTTAATTTCGGCAGGAGCTATTCTCCATTATCTGGAAGAAACTCAACATGATAAACTAGATCATATTTCTAATGTTTCTCGTATTGAAGATGATAATTTTGTTTGGATGGATCGCTTCACGGTGCGCAACCTAGAGTTATACACACCTTTAAGTCAAGGCGCGGTTACTCTAATTGATGTTATTGATAAAACCACTACTGCAATGGGTGGGCGCATGTTGAAAAGGTGGATGGCTTTTCCATTAAAGGATGCTGTTCTGATTAAAAAACGTCACGATGTAGTAGCGTATTTTACAACTTCACAAGAGCAACAAGAAGAAATTAAATCCTACTTAAAACGTATGAGCGATTTAGAAAGGTTAATTTCTAAAGTTGCAGTAGGTAAAATTTGTCCTCGAGAGATAGTACAGCTTAAAAACAGTTTGGAAGCTATTATTCCAGTAAAGGAAAAAGCGATAGCTTCTGATAATAAGGCTCTAAATATTATTGGTGAAAGTTTAAACCCTTGTATACATTTAATAGATTTATTTAAACAAGCGATTGATGAACAAGCTCCAGTTAATATTTTAAAAGGGAATACGATTGCTCAAGGTTATAATGAGGAACTTGATGAATTAAGAGGACTAGCTACTTCTGGTAAAGATTACCTTGATAAAATGTTAGCTCGCCACGCTGAAGAAACAGGTATTACCAGTCTCAAAATATCAAGTAATAATGTTTTTGGCTATTACATTGAAGTAAGAAACACACATAAAGATAAAGTCCCAACAGAATGGACGCGTAAGCAGACCTTAGTTAATGCAGAACGATACATTACAGAGGAACTTAAAGAATATGAAGGTAAAATTCTGGGTGCAGAAGAGCGTATCAACGCTTTACAACAGGAACTTTTTGATGATGTAGTCAAAGAAATTTTGCCATTTATAAAAACAATACAGAACAATTCTCAATTAATAGGACAGCTAGATTGCTTGATTTCTTTTGCGTCTCATGCAATGTCTTCTAATTATATCAGGCCAATATTATTGGATAACGATGATTTGGTAATTACAAATGGTCGCCATCCAGTAATTGAAAAAATGTTACCTGCAGATCAACCGTATATTCCAAATGATGTTCAGTTAGATCGCGACACCCAGCAAATCATAATGATTACTGGTCCTAACATGAGCGGTAAAAGTGCCATTCTAAGACAGACAGCCTTGATCGTTCTTCTTGCGCAAATAGGTAGTTTCGTTCCTGCTGAAGAAGTCAAAATGGGAATAGTAGATAAGATTTTTACTAGAGTAGGAGCAAGTGATAATATTTCTCAAGGAGAATCAACGTTCATGACAGAGATGAATGAAAGTGCGAGTATTTTAAATAATATCAGTGAAAAGAGTTTGGTACTATTAGATGAAATAGGTCGTGGAACAAGTACTTACGATGGTATTTCTATTGCGTGGGCTATAACAGAATATCTACATGAACATCCATCCAGTCCAAAAACCCTATTTGCGACTCATTATCACGAATTGAATGAAATGACTACTCAATTTAACCGTATTAAAAACTTTAATGTTGAGATTAAAGAATTAAAGGATAAGGTGCTTTTTATGCGCAAATTAGTCTCTGGCGGTAGTCATCATAGTTTTGGGATTCATGTTGCAAAAATGGCCGGTATGCCCCAGCAAGTAATCTCTAAAGCAAATAAAATACTGAAAAGGCTTGAGAAGACTCATAAACAGGAAGACTCTAAAGAGGCAATGAAGAATCTACAAGAAGAAGAAATGCAATTAAGCTTCTTTAATCTAGACGATCCGCTTCTGGAAAATATCAAACAAGAGATCCTACAAGTCGACATAAACACCTTAACACCAGTAGAAGCTTTGATGAAATTAAACGAGATCAAACGCATGTTGGTAAAAAAAGAGAAGTCAAATTCATAATTTTTACTTTTTTCCTTTGCAGTATAAGGAAAGTTGTTAAATTTGCAACCGCTTTAGAAAGCATTCCACTTTTTAAAATTGCGAAAGTAGCTCAGGGGTAGAGCATCACCTTGCCAAGGTGGAGGTCGCGGGTTCAAATCCCGTCTTTCGCTCCAAAGTTTGTTCTTAAATAATTTTATAATACCAATGATGTGTCGCTGACACAATCGCTCGAGTGGTGGAATTGGTAGACACGTTGGACTTAAAATCCAATGGGTAGTAATGCCCGTACGGGTTCAAGTCCCGTCTCGAGTACTCAAAGGTCTTTCTTAATTGAAAGGCCTTTTTTTATGCTCAATTTACAGCAAAGAGCAAATCTAGATTCTACTAGTAACTACTTTGAATGCTCATAACTTTCTTTTTGTATATCGCGCAATTATGCCAGTCTGTGAATTTTAATCAACTACATTATATCCCAATATAATTATCTAACTCTATTACTAGATGATATGGTCAATCTAGATCTTTCCTAATTTAAAGAATTTTCATAGAACTTAAATTTGGTTCCTGCCTAATTCTTAAATAAAAGTTGATTACGATATGTAAGCTGTGAATCAAGCTGCTTTCGGTATAATAATATAAATTCAAAATAAACGTATTTCACCTTTTTTATGAATCACTTACCTAGTCAATATCAAATATAAACACAATTAAATTAACATAAGTTAATTTAATTAATAAAATAAATTATTTTGAACTGATTTATTAGCTTTTAAACAGACATATTGAACGTTTGTCGACTTACTGTTTGTTTATACCATCCAATTAGCGCTAGGGCCTATTTTTGCAAAAATTTATAGTAAAACCATAAAACTTGCCATTTTTCTTTAGGTTTTATTCTAATAACTAATACCATCACGCTTATAAATTTATTTGAATGCTAATTTCTTTAACATGATTATTTTAATTCATTAATAACTCACAAAACAAATAATACCACTAAAATGAGGAAGTACCTATTAATAACCATCGTTGCATTTGCATCACTAGTATCTTTTGGCCAGTCTAATGAAGTACTTAACTTTAAAAGTGACAGACAAAAGGATTTAAATATTGTTCTTAATTCAATAGAGGACTCTAATAAATTCAAAGAAATATTTACAGAAAATTTTGAAGGCCTAATCATAAGGTATATAAATGATAAGACAAGTTTTGAATTGTCGAAAGACACTTTTGTCAATGGCAGGGAAGTAGTCGATTTAGATCAAATAAAAATTAGTGATAGAAATAACTTTTTGATTCTAGATGCCACAATTTATTATTCAACTTATGACGTGGAGATTAAAATCCTGAACAAAGATTTATCACCTATTGACACATTAACTATTAAACTGTCTAACTAATGAAAAATTTTATTTTCTTATTTACTCTAGTATGTTTTGCATTAAATTCTAATGTAGCTAATTCGCAAACAACAGCGGCTTATGTGAGTAATACAACACAACCTTGGAGTCAAAATAGTTTGATTTTAGGGATGAATGAGATTTACCCATCAGACTATACCCATTATTTCTATAATACTGTTGATGCATCCCAAGTTTTTGTACCAGGTAGAAGCTTTGTATTTGTTGAAGGAGGTAATTCTGACACGTCGATGATGCTTAATTTTCTTAATAGTAATATGACTTTAATTGAGTCTTGGGTAAACAATGGCGGAATACTTTTTATAAGTGCTGCAACGAATGAAAGTTTTCCTAGTGATCAATTTTCTCCTGGTTTTGGTATAACATCAACAAGGATTTTGATAAGTAGATCAGAACCATTCAATGTAAATCACCCGTTTTATACTGACACTGAATATACACCAATAATAGCTAATGAATATATTGGGAGCTTTATTGCTCACAATGTTTTAACAGGTCCAGGTTTAGACCCTATTATTAAAGTTTCAGACCAAGATGGTAATGCGGGCGCTGGTAATGTATTTGCTGAGAAAACCATAGGTAGTGGCAAGGTGTTGTTTTCAGGAATGACTACACCTTTTTTTCTAACTAATGCAGGTTGGCAACCTCAACCTCAAATGACTAATATGTTATATGCCATGATTGACTATGGTAGGTCTTTAGGTTTTTCAGCTTCTGTTGATAATGTAACATACACATCTGGCGATTTGACAGCGCAAACAACTCAAGACTCTCAAACTTATTTCCTAGTAGCTGAGGCATCAGCTACAGCACCTACTGAAAGTCAAATTATTGCTGGTGTAGATTATAATGGAGTTAACGTAGTATTTGAAAATAATATTTCAACTACAGCCAACACCTCTTTTGTAGAAAATATTACAGGTTTAACTTATGGTACAGATTACACTGTTTACTTTGTGTCTGAATTTGACGATGGTTTTGGTAATCAAGTTACCAGTGACATATCTTCAATAGATTTTACCACTTTAGCTAACGACACACCAGTCGTTTCTTCGATAGACGATTTAAGTTTTTGTGTGGGTGAGACGTTTGCGCCGGTTGCTTTCACGGTGAGTGATGATTTTCCAGCGGCCCCATTAACGGTGACGGCAACGTCATCTAATCAATCATTGATTCAGGATACAGGATTAACAATTTCAAACTCTGGGTCTGATTATCAGCTTGCTTACACATTTGTAGCTGATGCCATAGGCTCTACTAATATTACGATTACAGTCACTGATGGTGAAGGGGAATCTACTTCTCAAACCTTTGAGATAGCCTTAAGTTTAAGCGCTTCGATTACAGCGACTTCTGGCGACACAGCTGCTTTAAATAGTGGTTTTGGTTATGTAGTCGATTCAGGAATTATTATTGTTCAAGATCAATCGATCGATGAGCTTAGAGTGAGTATTAATAATTTACAATCTGGCGATAATCTTGCCGTAAGTACTGCTCTACCAGCTGGAGTTACAAGTTCATTTAACGCAACTACAGGTGTTTTAAGCATATCGGGAAGTATGACCGATGCTCAAGCACAGTCTCTACTACAAGGCGTTGAGTTTAGTACAACGAGTACAAATTTAAGTAGCCGTGATATAGAGTTTACGTTAGGAAGTGCACAATCCTTAGAAGATAACGGTCATTTTTACGAATTTGTATCTGCATCAGGTATTTCTTGGCAAGACGCTAGAACAGCAGCGAGCAATCGCAGTTTATATGGCTTACCAGGCTATTTAGCCACGGTGACGAGCCAAGCTGAAAACGACTTTATTTTCGCTAAATTAGCCGGTCAAGGTTGGATAGGTGCGAGCGATGCATCTACTGAAGATCAATGGTTATGGGTCACGGGCCCAGAAGCAGGAACACAATTCTGGCAAGGTGAAGGATCTGGTAGTGCTGTAGGCGGCGAGTATAACAATTGGAGTACGAATGAACCTAATGATTCTAGCGGCGAAGATTATGCCCACTTTAAAACAGATGGTACCTGGAATGATTTTGCCTTTGACAATTCAAATATAGACGGTTATGTGGTCGAGTACGGCGGTTTAACCGATGCGTCTTGCGTACAGTTGTCTGATATAAAAACCGTAACTATTGAAGATGCTGAAGCGGCCTGTGCCATACCTATTAGCTTAACTAATTGGATTCAAGAAGGAGACCTTTCAAATGGATCTTGGACCTTGTCTAATAGTGATTTTACAGTCACACAAGGCACCAATAGTAATCCAACGTTTTTTGTAAGTCAAGAAAATTACTTTAATACTTCTATCCAAGGTGAGTTTGGTGTATTTACAACAACCGACGATGATTTTTTCGGTTTTGTATTGGGTTATCAAGCCCCTACAAATGCAAATCCAAATAATTATCAAATGATTCTGTTTGACTGGAAACAAGCTGATCAATCTGGCGCAATGGCAGGGATGCGAGTTATGAGATTTAATGGTGGAATTGCGAATCAAAATAATGCTTTTTGGGAAGGTACAGATCCTGGTGTTGAAGTTTTAGCTTCAAACACTGCAATAGGTGGTTGGGCCGATAATACCTGGTATGATTTCAAAGTCACTTATAGTGCAGATAACATCACTATATTTATTGATGGTACTGAAGTATTTAATATAGATGGTACGTTTGAAGAAGGTCGTTTTGGATTTTACAACTATTCACAAGAGGCTACATCTTATCGTAATTTTAGTATTCCGTTTGAGGCCATTATTACTAAAACTGATGAGACCTGTAGTGCTTCTGGCGACGGGACGGCTACGGCCAATGTTAATAATTTGACTGGGTCAGATACATATACTTATGATTGGACTGGCCCTAGTGGTTTCACTGCCACTACAGAAACGATTACAGGTTTAGATCCAGGAATATACAATGTTACGGTGTTTAATCAATCCGGTTGTGTAGCTACCTCAAGTACCGAGATTACTACTATAGTCGATATTGAGAGCCCAATAGTTGTTACTCAAGATATTATAGTTCAATTAGACAACAATGGTGAAGCTAGTATTTTACCTGCTCAAGTTGATAACGGTTCTACAGATAATTGTGCTATAGATTTTATGACGGTATCACCTGATACTTTTGATGACTCAGATTTGGCCAACGCTGGCGTGAATACAGTTGTGTTAACTGTGTTTGATGAAACTGGTAATCAAAGTAGTGCAAACGCAACGGTAACAGTGGAAGACAACATTCCTCCTTTTGTGTCATCTACAGATTCAGCTAATGATCCAGAAATTGATAACTACACTTGCGGTTCAACACATACTTTTAATGCAGGTCCTAGCTCTTGTGTAGCCTTAGTTTCTGTGGCTAAGCCTGTATGGGACGATAATGTGAGCGTTGTGAGTACCTCACAGTCTGCTAATAATAATGTATTCCTATCAAACTTTGGTGATATTGTTTTTGGAAACTTCCCAGTAGGGACTACTGATGTAACATTCGCAGCCTCTGATAGCAGCGGTAATCAAACTTTATGTACCATAACTATAGTAGTTATTGATAATCAACTTCCTACCATAACAAATTGTGCTGCTGATTTTTCTGTGAACAATACAGCAGGTAGTTGTGATACTTTAGTGAACTTAACGATACCAACGGCAGGCGATAATTGTTCTGTTGCATCTGTTACCTACGTAACATCAGGTGCCACTGTATTAAATGGAAATGATTTCCCAAATGCATTAACACTTAATGTAGGTGTTACAAATATTACCTATACCGTTACTGATGCCTCTGGAAATACAACGCAATGTGCATACAATGTGACGGTGATAGATAATGAACTACCAGTAATTACTTGTACGGTTTCAGATCAAGAAATAACTGCAGATGATGATGCTTGTTCTTACACTCATACAGGAACGAATTGGGATGCTACGGCAACTGATAATTGTACTGCGACTGTGGCGTACGAGTTAACAGGTGCGACTACAAGTAATGGTTCAAGCTTAGACGGTGTTGCCTTTAATGTGGGTACGACCACAGTAACATGGACTGCTACAGATCCATCTGGTAACACAAGTGAATGCTCATTTGATGTAGTAATAACTGATGATCAGTTACCTGTAATTACTAATACACCATCAGATATTAGTGTTAGTAATGACACCGGAGCCTGTGGTGCAGTAGTTACTTGGACAGCGCCTACAGCGACCGATAATTGTAGTATTGCTTCTTTAACAAGTACACATAATTCAGGTGATGTATTCCCAGTAGGAACAACTACGGTAGTTTATACAGCAACAGATATTCATAATAATGTCTCTATTACCACTCAGTTTGATGTAGAAGTTACCGATGATGAGTTGCCAGTAATTGCAAATACACCATCTGACATCAGTGTAAATAATGATCTTGGTATTTGTGGTGCAGCAGTTACTTGGACCTTACCAACGGCTATTGATAATTGTAGTGTGGATTCTTTAGTAAGTACCCATAATCCTGGTGATGTATTCCCAGTAGGAACAACCACGGTAGTTTATACAGCAACCGATATTCATAACAATGTTTCTACCACTCAGTTTGATGTAGTAGTTACCGATAATGAATTGCCAGTAATTGTAAATACACCAGCAGATATCAGTGTAAATAATGATCTTGGTATTTGTGGTGCCGTAGTTACTTGGACCTTACCAACGGCAAGTGATAATTGTAGTGTGGATACTTTAGTAAGCACGCATAATTCTGGTGATGAATTCCCAGTAGGAACAACCACGGTAGTTTACACGGCGACTGATATTTATAATAATGTTTCTACCACTCAGTTTGATGTAGTAGTTACAGATGATGAGTTGCCAGTAATTGTAAATACACCAGCAGATATCAGTGTAAATAATGACCTTGGTATTTGTGGTGCCGTAGTTACTTGGACCTTACCAACAGCAAGTGATAATTGTGGGTTCGATAGCCAAGTAATTCAGAATGGTTCGTTTGAGTCTGGATTAACTGCATGGACAGCGATCAATAATCCTAATCCATTAAGCCCATGGACAGCCGCTCCAATTATTGATACAGGCTTTTTTCCTGCTATCTCTCCTATTGATGAGAATTTCTTAGCAGGAAACGGTTTTGATGGTGAAACAGGAACTGCAATTTTGTATCAAGATGTGAATATTCCAGCTAATGGAGGAACTTTAACTTGGGATGATCAATTAGATTATGACCTGTTAAATTTTTGTGATGGATGTTCTAGCAGAATTTATGAAGTTCAAATTAGAGATTTATCTAACAATGTTTTGGCAACAGCTAAGAGTGTTACAGCACTTGCGGGAACTTCTGTTGATGGTGATTGGATTTCTAATTCTTATAATATGAATGCATTTTCTGGCCAAAATGTTAGAATTGTGTTTGTTCAAAATATTCCAGATGATTATTCTGGACCTGGTGCATTTGGATTGGATAATGTTTCGTTCGTGGGGGATTCCTTAATCCAAACTGATAGTTCAGGCTTAAGCTCTGGTGATGTATTCCCGGTAGGAACAACCACGGTAGTTTATACATCGACCGATATTCATAACAATGTTTCTACCACTCAGTTTGATATAGTAGTTACCGATAATGAGTTACCAGTAATTGCAAATACACCAGTAGACATCAACGTAAATAATGATCTTGGTATTTGTGGTGCAGCAGTTACTTGGACCTTACCAACGGCAAGTGATAATTGTAGTGTGGATACTTTAGTAAGCACGCATAATTCTGGTGATGTATTCCCAGTAGGAACAACTACGGTAGTTTATACAGCGACCGATATTTATAACAATGTTTCTACCACTCAGTTTGATGTAGTAGTTACCGATAATGAGTTACCAGTAATTGCAAATACACCAGCAGATATCAGTGTAAATAATGATCTTGGTATTTGTGGAGCAGCAGTTACTTGGACCTTACCAACGGCAAGTGATAATTGTAGTGTGGATACTTTAGTAAGCACGCATAATTCTGGTGATGAATTCCCAGTAGGAACTACGACGGTAGTTTACACAGCGACCGATATTTATAATAATGTTTCTACCACTCAGTTTGATATAGTAGTTATCGATAATGAATTGCCAGTAATTGCAAATACACCAGCAGATATCAGTGTAAATAATGACCTTGGTATTTGTGGTGCCGTAGTTACTTGGACCTTACCTACCGCTAGTGATAACTGTGACGTGGATACTTTTGTAAGTACGCATAATTCAGGTGATGAATTCCCAGTAGGAACAACCACTGTAGTTTACACAGCGACTGATATTTATAATAATGTTTCTACCACTCAGTTTGATGTAGTAGTTACCGATAATGAGTTGCCAGTAATTGCAAATACACCAGCAGATATCAGTGTAAATAATGACCTTGGTATTTGTGGAGCAGCAGTTACTTGGACAGCACCGACAGCTACTGATAACTGTGACGTGGATACTTTAGTAAGTAACCATAATTCTGGTGATGAATTCCCAGTAGGAACAACCACTGTAGTTTACACGGCGACCGATATTTATAACAATGTTTCTACCACTCAGTTTGATGTAGTAGTTACAGATGATGAGTTGCCAGTAATTGCAGGTACACCAGCAGATATCAGTGTAAATAATGACCTTGGTATTTGTGGTGCCGTAGTTACTTGGACCTTACCTACAGCTAGTGATAACTGTGACGTGGATACTTTAGTAAGCACGCATAATTCTGGTGATGTATTCCCAGTAGGAACAACCACGGTAGTTTATACAGCAACCGATATTCATAACAATGTTTCTACCACTCAGTTTGATGTAGTAGTTACCGATAATGAATTGCCAGTAATTGTAAATACACCAGCAGATATCAGTGTAAATAATGATCTTGGTATTTGTGGAGCAGCAGTTACTTGGACCTTACCAACGGCAAGTGATAATTGTAGTGTGGATACTTTAGTAAGCACGCATAATTCTGGTGATGAATTCCCAGTAGGAACTACGACGGTAGTTTACACAGCGACCGATATTTATAATAATGTTTCTACCACTCAGTTTGATATAGTAGTTATCGATAATGAATTGCCAGTAATTGCAAATACACCAGCAGATATCAGTGTAAATAATGACCTTGGTATTTGTGGTGCCGTAGTTACTTGGACCTTACCTACCGCTAGTGATAACTGTGACGTGGATACTTTTGTAAGTACGCATAATTCAGGTGATGAATTCCCAGTAGGAACAACCAC
>NZ_CBFHNM010000002.1:355533-378425 GCF_965657255.1 Nonlabens sp. | reverse complement strand
AGCTACATCAGATGCTGTTAGCCCTGAAGGACCAGTAAGCGATGTATCTGATAGTTCCAATCCTGCCGACGAGGACAACGACGGAGATGGAGACTTAACAAATGACCCAACAAGAACACCACTTGATACGCCTGGTATGTTAACTGGGTTTGTATTCAACGACCTTAACGGTGATGGCATATATGATTTGCAAAATGATGCTTTATTTCCTGCGGGCACTATGGTTACCTTAGTTAATGAAACTACTGGTCTTACAATCACAGTTAGCGTAGACGCAATGGGTAATTGGGTTGCTACGGTACCAGCAGGTATTTACACAATAACTGTTACAAATCCATCTGAAACTATTCTTACAACATTGGGTTCAAATCCGGATTCTGGTATTATTGTCAACTCAGGTATGTCTACGCCAACTAGTGCTGATGGTTTCCAGTTAATTCCAGATAATGACGATGATGGTGTGCCAGACCCAGTTGATATAGATGATGATAATGACGGTATATTAGACGTCTTAGAAGGTGGTGGAGATTCTGACGGAGATGGTATTCCAGACTGGTTCGATCAAGATTCTGATGGCGATGGTATCCCAGATAATGTGGAGTCTCAGACATCTGCTGGATACATAAGTCCTAGTGGAAATGATTCTGACGGAAACGGTTTAGATGATGCCTACGAGACTACACCAGGAAATGGTGAAGGTATTGATCTATTAGATTTTGATCAAGATGGAGTGCCTGACTATCTAGATGACGATTCGGATAATGATGGTGTTCCAGATAGTACGGAAGGTTTTGATTTTGATAATGATGGTGTCGCTGATATATTGTCAGCTGGAATTGATTTAGATATGGATGGTTTAGACGATGCTTTTGATGGAGATCTAAATGGCTATATAGATCCTAATGGAGTTGTTGTTGTTGCAGATCCTACAAATGATCTTAATAACACCGATGGTGATTCAGAGCCGGATTATAGAGATATTGATGATGAAAATGATGGAATAGTTACTGGTTTAGATTCTATTTTTGATGATTTTGATGGTGATGGAGTTCCAGATTATCTGGACGTTGACCCTAGAGAAGTAATAATCTTTAATGCTATTACTCCAAATGGAGATGATCGTAACGAATTCTTTTTCCTTCAAGGAATTGATAATTTTGAAAATACAGTTCGGATATTTAATAGATGGGGTGTAGAAGTCTATAATATTGATAATTACAACAATGGGAGTAGATCATTTGTTGGTGTTTCTGAAGGTCGTGTTACTGTTTCTCAAGGGGAAGAATTACCAGAAGGTACTTATTTCTATGTAATTGAATACATTAACGATCAAAATCAAACCATCCGTAAAGCTGGATATTTATATATTAACCGATAAAAATTAAGTTCTGTTTTTTCAGGCAGAACTTGTTTTAATAATAGCATAAAATGAAAAAATTATTAACTTGTTTATTATTGTTCGCTTTTGCGAAAGCGGTAACAGCACAACAGGATCCTCAATATAGCCAGTATGCATATAATCCAATTGTTGTAAATCCAGCTTATGCAGGAAATCGCGGTGTAGCTAGTATTGTTGGTTTACATCGTAGTCAATGGGTAGGACTAGATGGTGCTCCTCGCACTCAAACTTTGTCGTTTCATACACCTATTTCAAATAGTCGTGTTGGTCTTGGATTAAGTATTGTTAATGATGAAATCGGTCCATCTGATGAGACTTATGTTGCAGCGGATTTCAGTTATACCATTCCTGTAGGAAATGAGGCACGATTAAGTTTTGGACTTAAAGGTGGACTTCATGTTCTTAATGTCGATTTTACAAGGCTTAATATATTTGATGCTAGTGATCCTAGGTTGACTGATAATGTAGAGAATAAATTATCACCAACTCTAGGTTTAGGACTCTATTATCACACTCAAAAGTTTTACGTTGGTTTAAGTAGTCCTAACATTATTCAAACTGATCATTTTGATGATTCAAATGATACGAGCGGTGCTACATATATTGCGAGTGAACGTGCTCATATCTTTGGAACAGCAGGTTATGTGTTTGATTTAAGTAATGATGTCAAATTTAAACCAGCAACAATGGTCAAATTAGTTCAAGGAGCTCCTTTGCAAGTTGATCTAACGGCTAGTTTTTTATTCAACGACAAATTAACCTTAGGAGTCGCCTATAGATGGAGTGCCGCTGTAACTGGATTAGTAGGATTTCAATTAAGTGATCAAATGATGATAGGTTTTGCATATGATAGAGAAACTACCGCTTTAGGTAATGCCGTTTTTAACGATGGTAGTTATGAACTTTTCCTTAGATTTGAGCTATTCAATAGTTATGATCGTATTATTACTCCACGTTTCTTCTAATAAACAAATAACAATCATGTTTAAAAAATTATCCATATTATTCCTTCTTTTAAGTGTTTCCTTCATACAAGCACAGAAAGGTGTATTGGAAAAAGGAAATAGAAAATATAAATCGTTTGCGTTTATTGAGGCTCAGCAGATATATTTAAAACTCGTTGAGGATGGTTACGCTTCACCAGAAATTCTTGCCAAATTAGGGGATACCTACTATTTTAATGATGAGCTCAACAAAGCGCATAAATGGTATGAACAACTATTTGTTTCTTATGAGGACAACGTAAAACCTGCATACTTCTTTAGATATGCACAATCTCTTAAATCTGTTAACAGATATGAAGAGTCAGATAGGTTAATGGCAAAGTTTAACACTTATAAAGGTTTTGATGCACGCTCAAAATTATATTCTAAAGAACCTAATTATTTACAGATTATTGATTTTCAATCTGGTCGTTTTGAAATAATTAATACAAATAAAATAAATACATATACCGTTGACTTCGGTCCTGCATTTTATGCATCTAAAAACCAAGTGGTTTATGCAACAGCTAGAGACTCAGGTTCTATGGTAAGTAGAAAGCATACATGGAATAACCAACCTTTCTTGCAGCTTTATACCGCAGATACAGATGATACTGGGAAACTGAGCAATCCTCAAAAGGTTTCTCGCGTAATCAATTCTAGGTATCACGAAAGTACTCCTGCAATTACAGCAGATGGTAAAACGATGTATTTTACACGTAACAACTATGAGAATGGAATTTATAGACAAGATATTAATGGAACTAATAAATTAAAAATATTTAGATCTCATTTTAAAGAAGGCAAATGGACTAATCCTGTTGCACTAACTTTTAATAATGATGAATATTCTGTTGCGCATCCTGCTTTAAGTCCAGATGAAAAGAAGTTGTACTTTTCAAGTGATATGCCGGGTACTATCGGATATGATATTGATGATGATTTCACTAAGTCTGACATCTGGGTTGTTGATATCCTAGAGGACGGTGGTTTTGGTGAACCTAAAAATTTAAAAGACATTAATACACCTGGTAGAGAAACTTTTCCTTTTGTAAGTAAGTCTAATGTGTTATATTTTGCTTCCTCGGGTCATCAAGGTTTAGGAGGTTTAGATATTTTTGCTACTTCACTGAATCCAGATGGAACAACAAGCAAGGTTATTAATATTGGAAAGCCTGTCAATACTCCTTATGATGATTTTTCTTTTATTATAAATGATGACACTAAAGTAGGATACTTCAGCTCAAATAGACCAGGTGGTTCAGGAGATGATGACATTTATAGATTTATACAGTTAGAGGATTTAAGAAAGCAGTGTGAGGTTCTTGTAACTGGTACTGTAACAGATAAAAGTACTGGTGGCGCAATTCAAGAAGTTGCCGTAATGATAATGGATGCTAACAATAATAAGGTTGACCAATTAGTAACTAAAGCCAATGGAAAGTATGCCTTTAATCTAGAATGTGATAAGCAATATTTTGTTAGGGCAGAGAAAGAAGAGTGGACAACTAATGAAAAGTTGTTCTCTACGCCTAGTTCATCTACTTTTATTGATATTCCGCTTGAAATGGAAAGCACACTGATTCCGGTAGTTGATTGTGATGATATTGGGCCATTATTAGGGATTAAACAAATTTACTTTGATTTTGATAGGTCTGATATTAGACCAGATGCAGAATACGAGCTCGCCAAGATTAAAGCTTTTATGGAATTATATCCTCAAACTAAGGTGGACATACGCTCACACACGGATAGTAGAGCACCAGACGCATACAACGTTGTGCTTTCAGAAAAAAGAGCGCAAAGCACGCTTAATTGGTTGGTCTCAAAAGGAATCGAACCTTCCCGTTTGACGGCAAAAGGTTACGGAGAATCAAGGTTACTTAATGAATGTTCTAATGGTGTTCCTTGTTCCAAAGAAGCACACCAGCTTAATCGTAGATCTGAGTTTATCGTATCTGGTTTAGATCAATTTAAAGATTGTTTATAATACTAAAAATATTCTTTCTTGAATAGTTCAAATAAAAAGGGTTTTTGAAATTAATTTCAAAAACCCTTTTTATTTGAAAAGAAATAATTTTTACGAAGATTATTTTGTAGCGATTGCTTCCGGCTCAAATTCGGATATAAAGTGAAATTTTATACTCGGATATTTCTGTTGAGTCATCAGTAGTGAGAATGAAGAGTCTGCTAGAAACACTAGTTGCCCTCGTTTATCCTTGCACAAAAACTTAGACTTAACCCTTTTGAAATCTGATAATTCTTCAGCTTTTGCAAGAGACCCATCTACCCAACAAGCTTTATGTACGTTTAAGTTTTCATATGAACATTTTGCTCCATATTCATGTTCTAAACGGTATTGTATCACTTCAAATTGTAAAGCTCCTACAGTACCTATAACCTTACGTCTGTTCAGTTCTAAAGTAAATAATTGGGCAACACCTTCATCCATTAACTGGTCTATTCCTTTAGCCAGCTGTTTAGACTTCATTGGGTCGGCATTATTAATGTATCTAAAATGTTCTGGAGAAAAAGAAGGGATTCCTTTATAATGCAATTCCTCACCAGAGGTCAATGTATCTCCTATTTTAAAATTACCAGTATCATGTAATCCTACAATATCACCAGGAAAGGACTCATCAACAATTTCTTTTTTCTCTGCAAAAAATGCATTGGGACTAGAAAATTTCAAATTCTTATTTAAACGCACGTGCTTATAGGCTTTATTGCGTTCAAACGTACCGCTTACAATTTTTATAAAAGCAAGTCTATCCCTGTGTTTAGGGTCCATATTAGCATGAATTTTAAATACAAAACCGCTAAAGTCTTTCTCGTTAGGTTGTACTAGTCTCTCTTCTGCTTTCTTAGGACGTGGTGCAGGTGCAATTTCTATAAAACCGTCTAATAACTCTTTCACACCAAAGTTGTGTAAAGCACTTCCAAAAAATACTGGCTGCAAATCTCCATCTAAATATTCTTTGCGATTAAACTGTGGATAAATGCCGGTCACTAGTTCCAGTTCTTCTCGCAAAGTGTTAGATGCTTGTTCTCCGATAAGATTATTTAATTTATTATCGTTTAAATCATTAACGGCGGTTGTGTTATGTATGTCTTTTGAAGAAGCACCTGTAAACAGGTTAATGTTCTTTTTATGAATATTATAAATACCTTTAAGGTCATATCCCATTCCTATTGGAAAACTTAAAGGCGTTACACGTAGTTCTAGCTTTTGTTCTATTTCATCCATAAGATCAAAGGCATCTTTACCTTCACGATCCATTTTGTTAATAAAAACGATAATTGGTATTTGGCGCATCCTACACACTTTTACCAACTTTTCTGTTTGCTCCTCAACACCTTTTGCCACATCAACAACAACTATAACGCTATCTACTGCGGTAAGTGTTCTAAAAGTATCTTCTGCAAAATCTTTGTGACCTGGGGTATCCAGAATATTAATTTTATTGCCTTTGTATTCAAAAGCTAATACAGATGTAGCTACAGAGATACCACGCTGGCGTTCTATTTCCATAAAATCACTTGCAGCACCTTTTTTTATTTTGTTACTTTTTACTGCGCCAGCTTCTTGAATCGCTCCACCATATAAAAGTAGTTTTTCTGTAAGTGTTGTTTTACCTGCATCTGGGTGCGATACAATACCGAATGTTCTTCTTCTTGCTATCTCGTCTGTAAACTTCATGTGTGTAATTAATCAGTCTGCAAAAATAGGCTAATCAACCGTTTTATCAAGTCTTCTCTGGATCAGCTCGTTACTAATTTTTATAATTTTATCGTGGTTGGGTAAGTGTTACTTTCTCGCTTTCGCGAAAGCGAGTTTTATTAGTACAAAAATAATATTTTAAAGTTTTAGGAATAGACAGAGGTTTTAGCAAATAAATAATGGTTCTGTTTTAATATTTAAGGAATTTGTTAAATAATCATTAGTATTTCAATCCTTCTATGGTTGCTAAGTTTATGAAGCGTATGTTTGTTAATTAAATTTAGTTCATTTTTAAACTAGTAAATTATGATTACCCTTAAAGATCTAGCAGCCACTCTAGGTGTGTCCGTTTCTACTGTTTCAAAAGCTTTAAAAGATAGTCCAGAAATTAGTAAGGATACGATAAAACGTGTTAAGGAAATTGCTAAAGAATTGAACTACAGGCCTAACACACTTGCTCTAAGTCTTAAAAACAGAAAAACCAAGACTATAGGCGTAATTATACCAGATATTTTGAATACGTTTTTTGCTCGAATTTTATACGGAATAGAACAAGAATCAACCGCTCTAGGGTATAATATAATTACCTGCCTATCAAATGAGGCTTTTGATAAAGAAAATAATAGTCTTCAACTGTTAGCTAATGGTAGTGTAGATGGTTTTATCATGTCATTATCGGAAGAGACACAGTCTAAAGGAGAAGTGAAACACCTTAAAGAAACTATAAATCAGGATGTTCCTATAGTAATGTTTGATCGTGTAGTAAATAATGTAGATTGCGACAAAGTGATTATTGATGACTTTAACGCGGCATTTACAGCTACAGAAACTCTCCTAAAAGAAGGTCGTAAAAAGATAGTTTTAATTAATAGTCTAGGCGAGCTTAATGTAGGGAAATTAAGAATTTTAGGATACAAAAAAGCATTAGAGAAACACAACACCAGCCAGGAAGATCCGATAGTGATAAATGTTGATGATGATCAGGTTTTATTAAATGACCAATTAGAAAATATTATAACAGATCATAGCGATATGGATGGATTGTTATGTATAGACAATATAAGCGGTGTTATGGCGGTTAATATTGCACAGCGTTTGGGAAGAATTGTCCCTAAAGATCTATCTGTCATAGGTTTTTCCTCAAATAAAATGTCACATTTGTCTTATCCGCCACTATCTACAGTAGCTCAATATGCTGAAGAAATAGGTCAGGAATCAGTTAAAATGTTGGTAGAACGACTAGAGAGTAAAACTAAAGGTAATACCAAAACAGTTACTATAAATTATAGCCTAGAGTTAAGAGGAACGACCCTACCAGTTTCAAAATAATGTTTCATTATATAAAATAACTAAGTAGATTGTAATGATCAACAGATTTACCTACTTAATATCAAAAAGGATGCGTTCTATTCCTTTTGTATTTTTGCCACATAAATTATTAAAATTATCGAAAAAGTTATCTTAGTAAATGAGAAAGACGAGCAAGTTGGTCTCATGGAAAAAATAGAGGCACATGAAAAAGCGCTACTTCACAGAGCGTTTTCTGTATTTGTCGTAAATGATAATAATGAAATCATGTTACAGCAACGTGCTTTAGGAAAGTATCATTCTCCTGGTTTATGGACCAATACATGTTGTAGCCATCAACGTGAAGGTGAAACAAATATAGAAGCAGGAAAACGTAGATTAATGGAAGAAATGGGCTTTGTTACAGAATTAAAGGAACTATTTCATTTCATTTATATCGCTCCCTTTGATAATGGATTAACTGAGCACGAGTTGGACCACGTGATGATAGGGAATTATAATGATGCTCCTATTATTAATCCAGATGAAGTTGCTTCTTATAAATGGATGACCGCTCAGGATATCAAAACAGATATGGAAGAGCAGCCAGAAACTTATACGGAGTGGTTTAAGATTATTTTTGAAAAATATTATTCCCACATATCATGAGATTAACCGCATACCGCAAAGCGCATTTTAACGCAGCACATCGCCTGCACCGCAATGACTGGAGTGATGAAAAGAATCAGCAAATCTTTGGAAAATGCAATAACCCACATTTTCACGGACACAATTATGATCTAGAAGTAGGTGTTACCGGTGACGTTGATCCAGAAACAGGATATTTAATTGATCTTAAAATTCTAAAAGATATCATCAAAGAAGAGGTGGAGAACGCCTTTGATCATAAAAATTTAAATCTGCAAGTTCCTGAGTTTAGAGACTTAAATCCTACTGCAGAAAATATAGCCTACGTTATTTACAATAAGATTAAATCAAAACTGGATCCTAAGTATGATCTAGAAATTAAACTCTTTGAAACAGAACGTAACTTTGTAGTTTATAGAGGAGAATAATTAACTCTAAATTACTTTTGCGCAATTATAATTGGTTACTTATAATTATATGAAACTATAATTTAGTTCTTAAACTTTTATAATCTTAGTAGTAACTCTTTTATTCACTATTTTTGCAAGAAATTAAAATATTATGGCAAGTATAAGAGATCTTAAACAAGATTTGAATTATGTGATAGGAGATATCATTGATGCAGCGATTATTACACAAGATATCAAACCTGAAGTAACAGCAGAATCTGAAAAAATAGTAGACGATTGTATCAGTACTTTTGACAGTCTTATAGCAAGAGTTAACGACCGTAAGGTAGATAATCGTAAAGCACATCTTAAGGCAGTTAAAGCTGATTTAGAAACTGAGGGAAGAGCGCTTATTAATAGAGTAAACGCTCTATAAATTAGATTTTGAATTATTTATTAATTCAGATAATTGTTTTCCATAAACAGTTGTCTGAATTTTTTTTGGCATTTTTTGAAAAACACTATCTAATAAAGCAGGATTTGCCTCGCTAGCTTCACTTATTAAAATATAAGGCGCTACTTCTTTGTCCTTGTGCAGTTGTGCATAGTTGATCGCATAAAGTACTTTTTTTCTCAAGTATTTGTCATAAGCTCTGTTTATAGAATCACTTACGGCTTCTGTCCTCTCTTCATCGGTAAGAGATAAACTTTTTTTAATTAAGTCTGTGTATACTATGTTTAAACGATCATTATTTTTCTTAAAAGCCATATAAACATCTTGATTTTTTGATCCAGATATTACAGCTTCATTTTCAAAGTCACTTAATGAAGATGTCATGGTCATTATGGTGTCTTCTGCAAAAAATAGAAAGCGATCGTTAAACTCTTTACCATCTTTGACATCAAGGTGTAAATACATGATTTTTGCTTGTTCTATATCAGCTTTTAAACTAAAGTCAGAATTCCCATCAAAAAATGCCGAATCAACATCTACTAAAACAGAATCTTGCAGTTGTTGCAAATAAATCTTTCCTACCTTAATTCCATCTATGCTTCCAGAAAGAGAAAACTTACTAGAAGTGGACTCACTACAAGAAGCGATGAATAATATAGCGATAAGAAAGAAAAGTACTTTTTTCATGGTAATGATTTTAAGGCTACAAATATGCATATTATCTTTTAATTTGAGAAGGTAAAACACTTAGGAAGTAGCTGCAATTTGCATCAACACTGTACAAGCAATGGCACCTATCGTTCCTACAACATATCCAAAAACAGCAAGTAAAACTCCTACACTAGTAAGTGATGGATGAAACTCTGCTGCGACGATAGGTGCGCTCGCAGCGCCACCTACATTTGCTTGCGACCCAACAGCAAGAAAGAAGTATGGTGCTTTAATTAATTTGGCAATTAGAATCAAAAGACCTGCATGAATAGCCATCCATATAACACCAACGAGAATCAATAACGGATTTTCTACTATTTGAGTCAGGTCCATTTTCATTCCTATAGTGGCTACTAGGACATAAATAAAAATACTACCTATTTTACTCGCTCCAGTTCCTTCATAGCTTTTGGCAGGTGTAAATGACAGAACAATTCCTATTAAAGTGGCTATAGAGATCATCCAGAAAAACTGGCTGGTTAAAAAGCTTAAATAGATATTTTTTGCAATACTATCCATACTACTCATAGCCTCTGATAAAAAGTTTGCTCCAAAATGGGCAATGGCAACAGTTCCAAATCCTATCCCTAACATTACCATAGTATCTGTAAAAGTAGCCTCGCGTTTCACACTTTCCGTATAATCAGACACTCGTTTTTTAAGATCTTCAATAGCTTTACTATCTGCACCAAACCAGCGGTCTATTTTTGCAGCTTTTCCTATTCCAAAAAGTAAGATTCCCATCCATAGATTAGCTACAACTATGTCCACAAGTACCATTCCGCCATATTTTGCTTGGTTAAATTGATATACTTCTAGCATGGCAGTTTGATTTGCGCCGCCACCTATCCAGCTTCCAGCAAGAGTAGAAAGTCCTCGCCATACAGCATCAAAACCTTCACCGCCTACAGTTTCTGGAGAGAAGGAACCAACTATAAGAATAGCAATAGGACCACCGATGACAATTCCTAAAGTTCCAGTTAAAAACATAATTAAGGCTTTAGGGCCTAGATTGAAAACAGCTTTAAGATCTATGGACAGCGTCATCAAAACCAGTGCAGCAGGCAATAAATACCGCGATGCCATATAGTAAAGTGAAGAGCTATGTTCTGTAACTGTTCCATCCATAGCAACAGTTGTCCATTCTGGGGCAATAATTCCCAAAGAGCTTAAAATAGAAGGCAATAAATAGCACATCAGTAATGCAGGAACGATTTTATAAAATTTAGACCAGAAACCTTCTTTCATAGAAGAAGAATAAAAGACTAACGCCAGACATATCATTAATAGTCCAAAAACAATAGTGTCTTTGGTTATAAAAGGAGTGGTGTCTATTACTTTTTCTGCTACGTCTTGAACTGTCATAAATTCGTATTTTGTATAGTCGCAAAATACGAATTAAAAGGAAGTCGTTGGTGATAGTTTCGCTTTAGCAGAAGCGGATATGAAAAATAATCGTTTACTCAACAAATCCAACGATTAGTTCTACTAACCGACTACTTAAAGGAAAGTTAGGAAAGATCTTGCTTTTTGAGGCTTCAATCTCGTCATCTCCCACAATTTTGAGTACGTGATTCATATCTTCAATAATTTCTAATCGGGCAGTAGGAACACTTTCTTTTAAAAGTAACGTTTCAGAAATATTGCTCATACGATTTTTGGAACCGTTAATAAGGAGAATAGGAATTTGAAGTTTTTTAATCTCAATGGATGGATCATATTGCATCCAGGATTTCATAAAAGGTTGCATTTGTGGACCTATAATGGCATATAGATCACGTTCTATTGCTATAACTGGTTTTTTAGATTTTCTTACTCTTTCAAAAGTTTTTGCTGCAACTTTATCTAGTCCTGGCTGTTGTTTTGAAATTTGTTGTACTATAAGTGCATCAATAGATTGTCCTGCACCATTTAAAGAAATAAAACCATCGACATCTTTATCTACGGCTAGCATTCCTACCAAAGATCCTTGTCCATGTCCCGCGATGTAAATTTTAGAAAAACGTTTGTCATTTTTAAAGAAGGATACAGTTTCTTTTGCGTCAATAATAAAATCACTAAAAAGTGTTTCCTCACTAGACTTGCGATTTTTCATTTGGGTAAAAATGCGCTTATCATACCTATAAGTAGCTATTCCTTTTGATAAAAGAGAATCTGCTAGTTGATGATATGCGTTGCTTCTTGTTCTAGGCTCGTTTCCATTGCGGTCTATCGCACCTTGATCACCTACTATAATGATTAGAGGAACAGGAACTTTTTTAGAAGTTTTAGGTGTAAAAAGGGTTCCCTGAATATTCTCATTAATATTTAATAAATCCAGGTTTTCTGCAGTCTTTTGAACAGCCTTTCTTGAAAACGGATCTTGTGAGTAAATGACAAGAGGAAGGAAAACTAATAGGAAAAGTAGCTTTTTCATGATTTGAGTTAGGTCTAAATAACAACGCTCAAATCTAGGCAATACGTATGCTATTGTAAATAATCTGGTAAAAAAAAGCTCTATCTCTTGGCAATTTTATTTCCTGTAGATCGCTGCATAGAACATTTAAAACGACTCATTTCTGGATCACGTTGTGCACGATGTTTTGTAGCACGTCCTTGAACGCGCTGGCGCCACATTCTAAAACTACTTGCTTTCATCTCGCTGCGCATGATCATGATCACCTCTTTTTCTGTCACGCCAAATTGCGCCTCGATCGCATCAAAAGGTGTGCGATCTTCCCAACCCATTTCTATAATGCGGTCTATCTGACGATCGTTTAAGTTTGCTAAAATATCTTTTGCTCTAGTTCTTGCCATACTTGTAAAGTCGTTTCCTTTTACAATAATTACAAAATTGTATAGTTTATGGAAGTTTTTATTACTGAATTAACAATAAAGGGTTTTTTCAATTTTACTGTAATTAAAACTTAATTCTACAGGCTCAGACTGACGGCTTAGTAATTGGTTATTTCGATAACACTGTTGTAAAGTGTTAAACTCAATCCGAGCTTGTCGAAGATGGGATTTAATCATCTCGCTTTTAACTACTTAATCACCTTCCTAAAAGTTAAATTAATACGTAAGCCTATTTCTCTTTTTGTCTTGGCAATTTGATGCTTGTAGGTGTGTTGTGTTTGACCTTTCATTAATAATAAACTGCCATTCTCTAATAAAAATTTAAATCTCCAGTCTTTATTGTTATTGTGTTTCAAATGAAAAAATCGTTCTTCTCCTAAACTTATAGATGCAATGATCGGATTTTGTCCTAGCTCTGGTTCATTATCTGCATGCCAGCCATTAGAGTCTTGTCCGGTTCGATACTGGTTGAGTAAACATACGTTGAATTCAGTTCCTGCTGCTTTTTCTACATCGGCTTTGATTTGTGCCAGAGTTTCTGTCCATGCTAGGGCCTTGAATTTAATGCCACTGTAACCGTAATCTAGTCCATCGTCGCCGTATAATTGTGTGAGCCTTGGTTCGTTATGCGTTTTACCGAACAGTTGGATCTCGTTTTGTCTCCATGGGGTTTCTTCTAGTAAAGAGGCTTTTAATTGTTCCGCTTTCGCGAAAGCGTAAAAAGAACCATCATATTCTACACTGGCATCTGGTATTTCAGGGAAAGGATCAGGAAACAACTTGCTATGCATGCATATTAATTTTTTGATTTAAGCCTACAATATACTAAGGCTGTCACGTATCTTGCATTTAATTAAAATTTATTTATGTATACTTCTCGTATCACTGGAATGGGTAAATACGTTCCAGAAAACGTCGTGACTAATGACGATCTTTCTAAAGTTATGGATACTAACGATGCCTGGATCCAGGAACGTACTGGTATTAAAGAGCGACGACATATTAAAAAAGGTGATGGTAATTCTACTGCTATAATGGGCGTAAAAGCTGCAGAAATAGCTCTGGAACGCGCAAAAGTCTCTAAAGATGATATAGATATGATCGTTTTTGCAACATTGTCACCAGATTATTATTTTCCTGGATGTGGTGTGCAGGTTCAAAATCTTATGGGTATTCATACCTGTCCAGCACTAGATGTACGTAACCAGTGTAGTGGTTTTATATATGCACTTTCTGTTGCAGATCAATTTATAAAAACGGGAATGTATAAAAACGTTCTTGTTATAGGATCAGAAAACCATAGTGGTGGACTAGATTTCTCTACTCGTGGTCGTGGTGTTACAGTAATATTCGGTGATGGAGCAGGAGCAGCGGTTGTATCGAGGTCAGAAAAAGAGGGTCATGGAATCCTTTCTACGCATCTTCATAGTGAAGGTGAGCATGCGCTAGAACTTTCTCTAAAAGGACCGTCTACTAATCATTGGGTTCCTCAATTGATAGAAGAGAATCCACAAGAGGATATTCCTTATTATCCTTATATGAATGGTCAGTTTGTGTTTAAAAACGCGGTGCGACGTTTTAGTGAGGTGATCATGGAAGGTCTGCAAACCAATCAGCTACAAGTGAGTGATATTGATATGCTTGTGCCGCACCAGGCTAATTTGCGTATTTCTCAATTTATCCAGAAGAAATTTCAGTTATCTGATGATCAGGTTTATAACAATATCCAGCGTTATGGTAACACTACAGCGGCTTCTATTCCTATCGCTCTTTGTGAAGCCTGGGAAGATGGTAAGATAAAAGAAGGAGATACGATTGTATTAGCGGCTTTCGGTAGTGGATTTACTTGGGGTAGTGCTATTATGAAGTGGTAATACTAATTCCTGCGTAGCCAAGAATCTGATCGCTTCATTTATTAAAAATTATATATGATATCACTCGGAAGAAAAATAACAAAGAAGTTCTTGTGGATCATCACAGTTGTTTGGTATATCTCTTAACGTACTTGCCGTAACAGATTTGTTTACTCAATCAATGTTTCAAAGAAAATTTCTTCCTGTTGTTTTGTTGTCAATACTATCTACTGTGGTCATCATTTATGCTCATATTTCATATTATTTTAATTCTAGAAAAGTAAAATGATTTGCTTTTTGATTCATAGGTGCGGACTTAAGTCCGCTCCTATGAATGTTGTATTATTTGATTATTTTTAGGAATGTCAAAGAATAGAAATCCTTTGATTTCTGTTTCCATAGAGAAAAAATTATATCCATTTATTTGGAAAGTCATTGAACACAATGATTGTACCCCTTTAATGATAAATGGCATGCCAGACCATGTTCATGTTTTATTAAAAATGGACTCAAAAGTTTCTTTATCAAATTTGATGAAATTTATGAAAGGTAAAAGCTCTAGATTTCTTAATGAAAATCACACATATTTAGAGAGTTTTGAATGGCAGTGTGGTTACGGAGCTTTCTCGGTAAGTCCAGAAAATGTCGATAAAGTGATAGGATATATTAAAAATCAAAAACAGCATCATAGAGAAGACTCTACTATTGAAGACTTCGAGCATTAAACTATTCACAGGTGCGGACTTAAGTCCGTACCTGTGAATAGTGAATAGCGAATATTTTAAAAACAAAATCCCAAGCCTGCAAGCTCGGGATTTCTAAATCGTACAATAACACTAACCATTAATTATGAACTATACGATTATCCTTGCTGTCAGGAACTTTTAAAGAAGCCTGACAGACTTGAACCTTTTTGAATTTTTCTTTTTCAATATAAATTCAATTAACCAAATAAATCAGAAGGGTTTATCAAGTCCTTCACTTAAAAGACGATCTATTTCGTATATTGTTACACCTTAAACCTTAAAAAATGTCTAAAAAAACTTTAGTATTAGGTGCTTCGCTTAAAGAAGAGCGTTATTCAAATATAGCAATATACAGGTTGCGTAAATTCAATATAGAAACTGTGGCTATAGGATTACGAGAAGGTATGGTAGATGATGTGAAGATCCATAAAGAATTAATTCCTTTTCAGGGAATTAACACAGTAACCTTGTATTTGAACGCACAAAGACAACCACAATATTACGATTACATCTTGGGTCTTAATCCAGAACGCGTAATTTTTAATCCTGGCACTGAAAATCCAGAGTTGTACCGTTTGCTTGCAGAAAATAATATAGAAAGTGAAGTTGCCTGTACGCTTGTTATGCTTGGGACCAATCAATATTAGGTTTTTGCGCAGTAAAACTTGATGCAATCAACAATCCTAAAAAGGTAACTAGACCGTTGAGCAATAAAATAAAGAAACCAAATTCAAATCCGTAATTACTCGCTAGACTACTTATCCCAAAAGCGATAAAAGGTGATAGAATAGCTATAACTGGAGTTATTTTATGATGTACTTGAAGCTTTGTTAGAATCCCAAAGCTAAACAGACCTAAAAGTGGTCCATAAGTATAGCCCGCAAAAACAAACAATTTATTGATCACACTGGCATCTTTGATCAGATACTCAAAACTAACGATTACTAAAATGAGTAAAGCAGAGAATCCTACGTGCACAAGCTTACGTATCCAGCTTTGTTTCTTTTCTTTATAGTTTTGCTCTAGTCTTAAAATGTCTACAGAGAATGATGTGGTTAATGAAGTCAGTGCACTGTCAGCACTTGAATAGGCAGCTGCTACAAGGCCTAGAATAAAAACAAGTCCTATTCCTATACCTAGATTTCCATCTAATGCGATGGCTGCAAATAATTTGTCTTTGGTGGCTGTTATTTGTTCCGCTTTCGCGAAAGCGGTAAGTAAAACACCTAATCCAAGAAAGATAAGATTCACAAAGGTTAATACGATCGTAAACCAAAACATATTCTTTTGAGCATCACCAAGACTGCGACAAGTCAGGTTTTTTTGCATCATATCTTGATCGAGACCAGTCATTACTATAGCAATAAAGGCACCAGCAAAAAACTGTTTAAAGAAATACTGTCCGCTTTTCCAATCATCAAAAAAGAATATTTGTGATAATTCACTGTCTGAGATGTAACCAGTTATTTCTCCTATACCATTAAGATCTAGGCTGTCAGAAATATAGTAAATCGCCACGCCTACAGCAATTAACATGAAAAGTGTCTGTAAAGTATCGGTCCAGACAATAGTTTTTATACCAGATTTGAATGTGTATAACCAAATCAGAATTACAGTAAAAGTTACCGTTTGCCAAAACTCCACGCCCATACTTTCAAAAACAAACTCTTGTAAGACACCAGCTACCAGGTACAATCTAAAACTAGCACCTACCACACGGGATAGTATGAAGAAACTGGACCCTGTAAATTGTGCTGCGTTTCCATACCTGTCGTTGAGGTAACTGTAGATAGATGTCAGGTTCATTTTGTAATACAGCGGTAAAAGCACTGTGCCGATTACCAAATAACCGACTATATAACCTAAAACGACTTGAAAATAATTCATCGCCCCTTCTTCCACAGCGCCAGGAACCGAGATAAAAGTTACTCCACTAAGCGATGCTCCTATCATACCAAAGGCTACAATAAACCATGGCGACGAGCGGTTGCCTCTAAAAAATGTTGCGTTATCACTTTTGCGACCTACAATAAAAGAGATTGTAACAAGTACAGCAAAGTAGCAAGCAATGGTAATGAGAATTTGGGTAGAAGTCACGTGGTTTTATTATTTGTGGCTAAGGTAAGAATATGAACTTGAACTTGAATTTGAAATCTAACTTGAACTAAAAAAACGATGCTAGGTTGAGCGATAGCCGAAACCTTTTTAAATATGAAAAAGGCTATTAGCATTCCAAAATCAAATATAAATACCAGTTGTCAGTTCGAGCGCAGCCGATAACGATTTAAAAATCAAAATATAATATTTATTTAACTGTAAAACCCTTTTTGGTTGCTCACTTGACTTCGTCAAGTTCATCTTCAACCTGTTTTTGCTTTTAAAAAAGGCTAGTGCTTTTTCATAATTTTTATGAACTGGCAATTTTGCGATTTACGATTTGGAATTTACAGTTTGTAATAGAATGATTTTCAAAATTCAAATTCAAATTCAAATTCAAGTTCAAGTTCGAGTTCAATTTCTCAAGGCACCGGATCATAACCTTTGCCGCCCCAAGGATGACAACTAAAAATACGTTTCAACGCCAGCCAGCCACCTTTAAAAGCACCGTGTTTGATAAGAGCTTCTTTAGAATATTGCGAACAAGTAGGAGAGTAGCGACAACTAGCAGGTGTAAAAGGCGATATCACCGATTGATAAAATCTGATGATCAATAAAAATGGATATGCTAGTATTTTTTTCATCTTTATAACATCGCTGAAGTCGTTTATAAGAAGTCATTTCAATCCTTTATCTTCTATAAGAATTTTAACCTTTTAAGATTAGGAAAAAGGTATTGAAAGTTTAAATTCTCGAGTTCGAGTTCAAGTTCTATATTTACTCCACACTATAACTAGTCCCATCAACACCATCCTTTAGTGAAATACCAGCAGCTTTTAATTCGTCTCGTATTTTATCTCCTGTGGTCCAGTCTTTATTTGCTCTTGCTGTAGCCCGCAAATCAATAATCAATTTCATGGCGCCATCCAGTCCTTTATTTAAAGATCCACCAGTTTCTTCTTTAGCATTTTGTAACCCTAAAATATCAAAGAAAAATGCATTCATACTTGAAGAAAGATTATCAAGATCTTCTTTTGTAATAGTAGCGTTTCCATCATTTATCGTATGAATCATTTTCACCGCATCAAAAAGCTCTGCAACAAGAATAGGCGTGTTGAAATCGTCATTCATCGCTGTATAACATTTAGCTTTCCATGAGGCCACGTCTACGGTTGAGGTTTTAGAAACTGGTAACGTTTCCATAATTTTCATAGCTTCAGTAAGTCGGTTAAAACCTTTTTCTGCAGCAAGTATCGCGTCGTTACTAAAATCTAATATCGATCGATAATGCGCTTGCATCATAAAGAAGCGCACCACACTTGGGCTAAAAGCCTTTTGCATGAAATCGTTATCACCAGTAAAAAGTTCTACAGGTAAAATACTATTTCCAGTGGATTTGGACATTTTCTGTCCGTTTAAAGTCAGCATGTTAGCATGCATCCAGTAGTTTACCGGACTATGACCATGCGCCGCTTCACCTTGAGCGATTTCACACTCGTGATGTGGGAATTTAAGATCCATTCCACCGCCGTGTATATCAAAAGTTTCACCTAGGTATTTAGAGCTCATTACCGTACATTCCAGATGCCATCCCGGGAAACCATCGCCCCATGGACTAGGCCATCTCATAATGTGTTCTGGACTTGCTTTTTTCCAAAGAGCAAAGTCAGCTGGATTTGATTTATCGCTTTGTGCGGCCAGTTCGCGAGAATTTGCCATCATATCATCCAGATTGCGACCACTTAATTTTCCATAATGATGATCTTCATTGAACTTTACAACATCAAAATAGATAGAGCCATTTTTCTCATAAGCATATCCATTATCGATGATGGTTTTAATAATCTCAATTTGCTCTACAATGTGACCAGTGGCAGTCGGTTCAATACTAGGTGGGAACGCGTTGAATTGCTTCATCACCGTATGAAAATCGATCGTGTATTGCTGCACGACTTCCATAGGTTCAATTTTCTCTAGCCTTGCTTTCTTAGAGATTTTATCTTCTCCTTGATCGGCATCATCAGTTAAATGTCCTGCATCGGTAATATTACGTACATAACGCACTTTATATCCTAGGTGTTTTAAATACCTGAAAATCATGTCAAAACTGATAAATGTACGGCAATTTCCTAAATGCACATTGCTGTAAACCGTAGGTCCACAAACGTACATTCCTATACGGCCTTCGGTAATCGATTTGAAAACCTCTTTTTCACCGTTCATGGAATTGTAAATCCTTAATTCATTGTCTTGATAAAGTGCCATGATTTATTTTTTGTGATGTTGATGGTGTTGATCTCGCTTTCGCGAAAGCGGAACGATAATACATACGCTCTCCAAAAATAACAGTAAATTTCTCAAATTACTTGGGTGCAAGTTAAGAAGGAGATGTTACTCAAAGATCTAGAATGAATTAAAACTTAGTTTCCATCTTAATGTAATCCAAGAACTCTCTCTTCACGGCTGGATCTTTAAACTTACCACCGAATTCTCCTGTCACCGTGCTGCTCTCTATATCTCTTATACCACGACTGTTTACACAAAGATGTTTTGCATCTATAATACAAGCTACGTCTTCTGTTCCCATCGCTTGCTGTAATTCACGTACAATCTGAATGTTTAATCGCTCTTGAACTTGTGGACGCTTTGCATAGTAATCTACAATACGGTTCATTTTAGAAAGGCCTATAACGCTACCGTTAGAAATATATGCTACATGCGCACGACCTACGATAGGAAGCAAATGATGCTCGCAAGTAGAGTAGACAACAATGTCCTTTTCTACCAGCATCTCGTTGTATTTATATTTGTTTTCAAAGGTACTCGCACTAGGTTTTTTTTTAGGACGCAAACCACCAAAAATCTCATTGACAAACATTTTTGCAACACGATTAGGTGTTCCCTTTAAACTATCATCTGTCATGTCCATACCTAAAGTTTCTAGTATATGGTGCATGTCTTTTTTTATGGATTCTATCTTTTCTGCATCGCTCATTTCAAAGGCATCTGCACGTAAAGGAGTTTGTTCATTAGAAGAAAGATGATCGTTATCTTCTATATTGTCTAAAATATCTTCAATTTTCATAGAGGTACTACTATTAGTAGGAGCGATTTGTTTGAATTGCAAATTTACTAATTGAATAGCATAAGTCCATTGTTTTGTTTCATTTAGGTGAAAGTTTTAGCATAAATAGTTAAGTAAAAGTTAACTATTTTCCTCATATTTGGAAACTAGAAAAAAAGCTACTGATTTTTTAAAATATAAATGATGAAAAGACTGCCCATCCTTTTACTGTTATTGTTCTCTTGTTATTCTTTTTCGCAGACTAATATCAACATGGTTCCTAATACGAATCCTGCTAATCCTCAAACTTTATATTCAGGTTGTGAGGTAACTGCTTTTAACGATGACGGTGGGAATGGTAATTACTCAGACAACTTCAGTGGTATAGCTGTTTTCTGCCCGATCGTAACAACAGATAGGATGATTTTAGATTTTAGGGTTTTAGATATTGAGGTAAACGACGTTCTTACTATTTATGATGGAGATGATACAACCGCACCAGTACTGGCAACAGTAACAAATACAAATGTCGCTCCTGGAGCTTTTCAAGCTAGTCCTGCAAACCCAACTGGATGTCTTACTGTTCAGTTTGTTTCTAATGGTTCAGGAAATGGAACAGGATGGAGAGCTGCGAGAAGCTGTTTTGATCCATGTCAAACCATTACTACAAACATTGTTACTACACCAGCTACAGATCCTGATGGAATTTTGAGAATTTGCCAAGGTGATACGGTAACTTTTGATGGACAAGCAACATTTAGTGGTGATGACTCAGGCGCGACTTATGAATGGGACCTAGCTAATGGAGGAGGATTTAATCCTGGTCAAGTTCAAACAGAAACTTATGCAGCAACTGGAATTTATCAAACAAAATTACGAGTTACAGATAATGTGGGTTGTACTGATAGAGAAGAAATTGACTTAGTAGTTCAAGTTTCTTCTGATCCTGATTTCAGTGGAACAATAGCTGCAGATACTCAGGTGTGTTTTGGAGAATCTACTACAATAACAGGTGTTGCAACTACTCAAGAGTTTGCAATACCAGTGTCACCACCCATAACAGGAACTACATTCCTGCCTGATGGTAGTGGTGTAAGTTATACAACTTGTATAAACGTTGACCTTTTTGCTCCTGGTGCTGTGATAACTAATGCTTCTGATATTGTTGATATTTTTGTAAATATGGAACACTCATTCTTAGGTGATTTACAATTAACCGTAAGTGCTCCTAATGGAAGTTCTGTAGATCTACATTCCAATGGTGGTGGTGGTGGAACCTTTTTGGGAGTGCCTATTGATGATGATAACGTTCTTGATCCTGGGACAGGATTTGACTATGTTTTTACAGAATCTGCAACACAAACCTGGCTACAAGCATCGAATGTTACAACTACAATTCCTGCTGGTGATTATTTGCCGGTAGATCCTTATTCAAGTTTCTTGGGCTCACCACTTAATGGTCAATGGTGTATAACTATTACTGATAACTTAAGGTCTGACAATGGATACATTTTCTTCTGGGGTCTTAACTTTAATCCTGCGATTATCCCAGCTGAGCTTTCCTTTACACCTGAAGTAGTTGCTGAAGGATGGCAAAACAGCCCTGATATAACTAATAACACAGGTAATATTGTTACAATTACGCCAACCGCGGCTGGACAGAACTGTTATACTTATGAGATGACAGATAATCATGGTTGTACCTATACGGAGGAAGTTTGTATCGATGTTTTACCAGAAATACTTTCTGCATCACCAAACGATATTATCGAGTGTAATACAACAGGTGCTACTACTACAGCTGATCTAACTGTAAACGATGCGGTAATTTTGAATGGGCTTCCTGCTGGTGACCATTCTGTTACCTATCACAATACACAAGCTAATGCTGAAAATGGAGTAAATGCTATAACAAATGTGACTGCGTTCCCAATTAATACGCCGCCAGTAACTGTCTTTTCTGCTATAACAAATACAGTTACTAACTGTATTGTTGTAGATAGCTTTATTGTTGATATTATTGATTTAACGACGCTTACTATTCCGGATTTTGAACAATGTGGTCCAATTTCAAATTTTGATTTAAACGCTTATGTAGCTCCGTTTTTGAATTCTGGAGGTTCTGGTAGTGCTAACTTTACTAATTCATTTTATACAAGTCTCCAGGATGCGCAAAATGAGACTAATCCTATTATGAATCCTGATACGTTTAATCTAGTATCAGGAACGGTTACCATTTATGTTAGAATAGTTAGTAATACAGATCCAGGATGTAACACGATCAATTCTTTTTCTCTTACTGCAACTGTTATTCCTATTGCAAACGCACCAGCAAACATGGTAGTGTGTGATGATTTATCCAATGATGGTGAAGAGACTTTTGTATTAAGTGATCAAGATGCAGCTATTCTTAATGGTCAGGCGGCCACAGTCACCTATCATCTAACACAATTAGATGCAATTGATGGTATTGCACCACTTAACGCTGCAGGATATCAAAATATAAGTAATCCACAGACTGTTTTTGCGCGTGTAACCGATAATTCACCGTTAGCCTGTTCCGAAACTACTTCATTTGACTTAGTAGTCAATAGAAGAGCAGTCTTTACAGTTGCAAATGATATGATTGTTTGTGATGATGTTACTAATGACGGTATCGCAATTTTTGATTTAACCTCTCAAGATGCTGATATATTAGGATCTCA